>JAJRQC010000084.1 GCA_024280455.1 Deltaproteobacteria bacterium
CCAATTGTTTGTATTCCAAAAAAAAATGGTTTGGAATAAGATTGTCATGACTCATCTGTTTGTACAGAGTATTTTCATCGTTTGTTGTGCCCGGCGTGCCGGGAATGATGGTTTATCCGAAAATCGCCCACGAAGTGATGCTATTCCAGACTATTTTCATGGTTAGTTTATCCGAAAATCGCCCACGAAGTGATGCTATTCCAGACTATTTTCATGGTGAGTTGTGGCTGTGACCTGAAAATCCGGTCCAGCCATGCTGGTTTATGAGGGTATCAGCTAAAGAGTTGTGCGGCAAGTACATGATGATCAGGACACTGACAATGGCCGGCATCAATCTTTGCAGCAGACATGGTAGGTCCCCTGTGGGGTCACCATGACAATGGGAAAATATTTGCGTTTAAACCAGAAGGCGACATTCACCATACCGATCAAAACCGGAACCTCGACCAGGGGACCGATAACTGCGGCAAAGGCCACCCCTGAGTTGATCCCGAAGACCGCAATAGCCACCGCAATCGCCAGTTCAAAGTTGTTGGAGGCGGCGGTGAAGGAAAGAGTTGCCGACTGTTCATAGGTGGCGCCAGCCTTCATGGACAGGAAGAAGGAGGCTATAAACATGATCACAAAGTAGATGGTCAGCGGAAGAGCGATCCGTACCACGTCCATGGGCAACTGGACGATATACTCCCCTTTCATGGAAAACATCACCAGGATGGTGAACAGAAGGAAAATAAGGGTGGAAGGACTCAATTTAGGAAGCAGGACATCCTGATACCACTGCTCCCCTTTCATTTTCAATCCGATAAAACGGGTCAGCATACCGGCAAAAAAGGTATACCAAGATAGATGAGCACACTCTTTGCTATCTGGGCCATGGAGATATCTACCACTGCTCCTTCTATACCAAGCCAGCGTGGGAGGATCGTAATAAATATCCAGGCGTAGACGGAAAAAAAGAGAACTTGAAAGATGGAATTAAAGGCAACCAGACCGGCACAGTACTCACGGTCGCCCTCGGCCAGGTCATTCCAGACAATGACCATCGCAATGCAGCGGGCAAGACCGATAAGAATCAAACCAACCATGTATTCATGGTATCCCGAGAGAAAGGTGACGGCGAGTGCGAACATAAGCACCGGGCCGATAATCCAGTTCTGGATCAGAGAGAGGGCAAGAACCTTGTAGTTACGAAAAACCTCGTGCAGCTTTTCATAACGCACCTTGGCCAGCGGCGGATACATCATCAGGATCAGACCGATGGCAATGGGAATGTTGGTCGTCCCCACCTGAAAACTATGAATAAGATCGGTAACCGACGGATAGAAGTAGCCGATCATCACTCCGGTAAACATGGCCAGAAATATCCACAGGGTAAGAAAGCGGTCGAGAAAAGAGAGTTGTTTCGATGACGCCATCTTTTCTCCTCAAGGACAGGAATCTATCTTTTTTTCAACAAGATAACGGGCAAGGGTTTTCCGATCCTGCCTGATGACCGTCAACAGCAGGAGGTGGTCAGATAATACCCTGAGCAGATCCTTTGCCAGTTCGTTTTTCCCATCGGCCAGCCGGTAATACATCCAGACACCCCGGCGCTCTCCTGCAACCAGGCCGCCGTTACGGAGATAGGCCAGATGTCGGGAAATCGTTGATTGCGGTAGATCAAGAACCTCCATCAAATCACAGACACAGAGTTCACCCTCGATGAGAAGGGCCATGATCCGTAAGCGAACTTCTTCGGAAAGTGCTTTAAAGAGTTGAGCTGTCATTTGCATATTTTCTTTATATCTGCATAAGCGGATATAAGCAAACCTTTTTTTTCAGGAAAATCCCGGCAAGATATAATTGTCGGCGTCATAGACAGCAAAGGGCGACGAGACTTCCGGTAGTGATGTGGCAACGACACATGATGAGCGAATCAGTGAGACTCTGAGAAGCCACGAAACCGACGGCGGAAAGGTTAGAACTTCTTGTATTTCCGTACAGTGTAAATGGAGTTTTTGCCTTTTTACGAGTCCATCAGAGTTCAGCAGTGCCTTATATTTGTTCATTTGGGACTGTACAGCGTACTTGTGCTACTCGAGCAGACCAAAATGGGCGAAGGTGAGGTGCTGCTGAACTCTTACGCCCCCTGAATAATCAAGCTGCTGATTAGAGACACTGTCCCGAATCTCTCCATTCCCGATTTCGACAATTCCTGATACGAATCGACGACTTTGTCGAATATTCCCTCCCATAACGGGCTCCCTGCCCGGGCCCGCAGACATAAATACTATGCACTTCGCTGATACCACTTGGAAATTTATATATTCCCCGTCTGGCACAACCGTTGCTATACAGGAAGTACAGTAGAGATGATGACAGAACCCAACAACCTGATGGAGGTATACTCATGAAGATGACAACCGCACTGACCGCAGCCCTGTTTTTCGGAACCCTCAGCCTGGGTGGAGGACTGGTTATCGCCAACGATTTGCCCACACGGGGGCCGATTCCCTTTGCCACCTGGGACGCAGACGGCAGCGGGACCATTGAAGAGCAGGAATTCAACACCATTCGTGAAAGGCGGCAGGCAACAGCCAAAACCGATGGCCGCATGGGCAGAAACATGGCAAGCGCGCCAACCTTTGCCGAAGTAGACAGTGACGCCGACGGCAGGATCACAGCCGAGGAACTGACCGTCATGCAGCAGGGACAGGCGAGTATCCGGGCAATGGGACGGGGCCATAACGGTGCAGGCTGTGCCATGAAGAAAACCAGGGGACCGGGTCACCAGGCCATGGACGAAGAGACCCGGCTTAAACATGAGGCATTTTTTGCCGACACAACCGAACTCCGTACAGCAATCGCAGCTAAACGGGCGGAAAAACGAGTCGTCATGCACTCTACAAATCCGGATCCGGATCAGGCCGCACAGCTGACCCGCGAACTCCTTGAATTGCGGAGTCAGATGATGGCCCAGGCTGAAGCAGCCGGTATAGAATTCGGTCCGGGTAAGAGTCGCGGGTGTGGACGCGGAGCCCAGGGCCCGGGGTGCGGAGCACACATGTAATTGCTTTTCTTCTTGCTTTCCCCCCGGATGGAACCATCTATCCGGGGGTAATTTCTATTCAGGCAGGGTAAAGATCTACAGCAAGGCCACCTTGAAAATGACTCAAATCCGACCAGCCTGAAAAATCGGTATTTACCAAAAACTATCACGGCCCTGTCCAAGTAGCTGTACGAATCCATCCATCATGCTTATACTGTTTCCAGAAAAGAGGAGACCCCTTGTACAAACACAACGAGCAGAGGGTAAGAGATGAAAGAGGCGCTGTTTTATCGACCGGGGAAAAACAATGAGGTTGTCTGTGAACTATGCAACCATCACTGCCGTATACAGGAGGGAAAACGTGGCATCTGCGGGGTGCGGGAAAATAAAAACGGAGTTCTCTACAGTCTGGTCTATGGTCGGCTGATTGCAGAAAACATTGATCCCATCGAAAAAAAGCCATTATTTAACTTTCTACCCGGCAGCAGGGCTTTTTCCATTTCAACCGTCGGCTGCAACTTCCACTGTCTCCACTGTCAAAATTACAATATATCCCAATATCCCCATGCCCATAAAGGGGAGATAGCCGGTACTGAACGCACCGCCGAGTCCGTGGTTGAAGATGCAATCCGAAGCGGATGTGCAAGTGTCTGTTATACCTATGTGGAACCGACGATTTTCTATGAATTTGCCTACGATTGTTCAATGCTTGCCCATGAGCGAGGGCTGAAAAACGTCTTTGTCAGCAACGGCTACATGACCCCGGATGTCACCCGCCATCTGGCCCCGGTCCTGGACGGGATCAATATCGATGTCAAGGCGTTTACCGATGACTTCTACAAAAAAGTCTGTAAGGCCAGGCTGCAGCCCGTTCTGGATAACGTTAAGCTCATGCATGAACTCGGGGTATGGGTCGAGGTGACTACCCTTATCATCCCGGGCCTGAACGACTCCGAGGAGGAGCTGCGCGATATTGCCCGCTTCATTCACTCCGTTTCCCCAACCATCCCCTGGCATGTAACGGCCTTTCACCCGACCTATAAGATGATGGACAGACGGCCGACTCCGATTGCCGCCCTGCGTAAGGCCCGGGAAATCGGACAGGAAGAAGGCCTCTACTATGTATATGAAGGCAATATTCCGGGCCAGGGCGGAGAGAACACCTTTTGTCCCGGCTGCGGCGCTGAACTGATCAGCCGCTTTGGCTTCAGCATCAGCGAAAATGATCTGACTGACGGTCGCTGCAGCAAATGCGGTCAACCCATTGACGGAGTCTGGAGCTGAGCATCATTGCCCGCGACTCTCTTATTTTCCATGAAACAACACAAAAAAATTCCTCGGCAACCAGAAGTAGAACTCAGAAACCGATACGCCCTGGACCGAACGGCGCTGGCCAATGAACGGACCTACCTCGCCTGGACCAGAACCGGCCTGGCCTCGCTGGTCGGAGGCCTGGCAACTGAAAAATACCTTGACGGCGTTATCCCGGTCGGCAGTCTGCGCTTCATGGCTACCACCCTGATTCTCTTCAGCATCCTGTGCTTTCTGCTCTCGGCCTGGCGCTACCGGGCTCTGCATGTGGATCTTCGTCAGCTGGATATCAAGATGGTGCCCATCTCCATTGTTCTTGGGGTCAGTCTTCTTTTTTCCCTCTGTGCCATCCTTGCGGTCATCGGCCTCTGGATTGTCATAGGAGTCGGATAGGACCAGGGATACCCTTTACAATACATCAATCGGCCTGGACATCTTCCGGGCGAAAGGTCACCATCACTGCCCAGCGCTGCAGTTCCCCAACCGAAAACCTGGCCGGGGAGATATCGTTTCCCTCCGACGAATTCTGTTCGTCCAGCAGGACATTCATCCAGTCAACCCGTAATTTTTTCTTCTCCATGACTAATGATGCTCCGGAACTGCAAATGATCTCTTCCAGGAAAATATCTGAATATATAGTCTGCAGATTCTCTCCATTTCCCCTCCTCTGTACACGTTTTCCGGGTATCAAGCCTGCAAAAAGTATAGCCGAACCGAAAAGGCTCGAATAATTTTTTTATTGCACTTCTCCACTAAACAGCATATGAATGGTTATCATTAACCATTAAAGAAGGAGTCTTTCATGTGCCTTGAAATACGAAAAACCTGTAAATGCGGTAAAAATGATGCCCAGTTCCACATGCGGGATAACGTCCTCAGCCAGAAAGTTATCGCAGAGCTGTACTGTCCGGAATGTTCCAATCAGGCCGAGTTTAATCCGGATACCATGCTGGGGGATAATGACTGGATCATTGAATACGATATGGATCTTGCCCGCTTCATGACCGTGTCCAAACTGATGCTGGAGCCGGAAGCAGTGCGACCGGGCTACCTTTTCGACAGCGGCTACGCCTGCTGGCTGGAGATGTATCCGGGTGAGAAGCAGGATATCCTTGAGGAACGCACGGAAATAATGGGACTCCAGAAGACGGATCCCACCCGCTACCTGCAGGAGATCAGCAGCTGGAATATAGCCCGGATTGAACGCTTGAAGGCGGATGGATGGCGTAAGGCTATGGCCGCCTGATCAAAACGCAAGCGCTCACAGAACCCCCATCTTTCACGGTCTTCCCTGCACGCATAGCGGACTATAGCAAACAAGAGGGCCCGTAAAAACCTGCGGCACCTGTGAGCACTTACACGTTTCGAAATGGTATGAAATCACAGAGTTATCCACCCCGTGATGCATTACGCGGATCAGAACTTATATTTTTTCAGATACCCGCGGAGCTGATCATAGCTCAAGCCCAGACGCTCAGCGGTTTTACGTCGGTTAAACCGGTTTTCCTCCAGGGCCCGGGCCAGTATTTCCCGTTCCTGCATCCTGATATGGGCCTTGAAATCGGCTGGCACGACCGTCCTGGTCTCCGGTACCGATTCCTCCCGCCGCCCTTCGATCTGCGAGGATGCAGATTGGGGGCGAAAGGGGGAGGCAAAGGGATCAAAAACAATCTCTGCTATGCGCTCTTCCTCGCCGCTGTGATAGACCGCCCGCTCAACCACGCTTTTCAGTTCCCTGACATTGCCCGGCCACTGATACTGCAGCAACAGCTCCCGGGCTGAATCGGTAAAGCCTGGAAAATATTCCCGCTTAAGCTCTCCGGTCATGCCAAGGGCAAAATGTTCCGCCAGCAGAAGAATATCCTCTTCCCGGGCCCGCAGGGGCGGCAGGGTGACCACATCAAAGGCCAGCCGATCGAGCAGGTCGGCCCGAAACTTTTTTTTGGCAGCAAGCTCCGGCAAATCCTGATTGGCGGCCCCGATAATCCGGGCCCGGCTCTGCAGAGTTTTACTGCCGCCGAGCCGTTCATACTCTCCGTATTCAATCACCCGCAACAGCTTTTCCTGAAGCCGCCCCGACATGGAGCCGATTTCATCGAGAAAAAGCGTCCCGCTGCCCGCGCGCTCAAAACGGCCGGGACGGCGGTGCGTGGCCCCGGTATATGCCCCGGCCTCATGACCGAACAACTCCGAATCGAGCAACGGTTCGGAAAGGGTTGCACAGTTGACCTTTAAAAACGGCTCTTCCCAGCGTCCGGAAAGGTAATGGAAGCGGTCGGCGATCAACTCCTTGCCCGTACCCCGTTCACCTATGATTAGAACCGGCCGGTTCAGATCCGCCGCCTTGGAGACATGCTCAAGAACCGCAAGAAAGGCCGGAGACTGCCCGATTATTGGATTTCCCGTCGAATACATCGGTATAAAATACCATAAAATGGTGAAATAAACCATATGTTGGTAACAAATAAACACACCGTGCGATAGCTTCACAAAGAAAAAACTTATGAATTCCAACAGATAGAAAAAGAAGGCAAACCGGCACGAATCGTGGAACTCACGGAGTAAACAACAGCACATCCCATAACCACAGGAGCCTCACCATGGGTATCTTTTCAAGATTCAACGACATCGTTAATTCAAATATCAACGCCCTGCTCGAACGGGCTGAAAATCCGGAAAAAATTATTCGGCTGGTGATCCAGGAGATGGAAGACACCCTGGTCGAGGTCCGCACCAATGCGGCCCGGACCATTGCCGACCAGAAGACCCTGAAACGGCGCCTGGCCAGGCTGCGTGAAGAACTGGCCGAGTGGGAGTCCCGGGCCGAGCTTGCCATCAGCAAGGACCGGGAAGATCTGGCCAGGTCCGCCCTGGCTGAAAAATCCGCCCTGCAGAAGGTGATCGACAGACTGGAGCAGGACGCTGTCTTTATCGATGAACAGCGGCAACAGCTCAGTGATGATATCGCCCGACTGCAGGCCAAGCTGAACGAGGCCAAGGCCAGAAAAAAAGCCCTGCTCATGCGGGGGGATACGGCAAAAAGCCGGATCAGAACCCGCGACAGCCTGAGCGACCGCCGGGTTGAGGAGGCCATGGCCAACTTCGAACACCTGGAGCGGAAAATGGATACTCTGGAAGGGCAGGTTGAAGCCTATGATCTCGGCCGTGACCGGTCCCTGGATGAGGAGTTTGCCGACCTGGCCGCAGACGACGGTATCGAGCAGGAGCTGGCCGACCTCAAAAAACGCATGCAGGAAAAACAGGCCTGAGCCGTCTTTCCGCATCTTGAAGGATAGAGAGTTATGATGACAACAACCGTCTTCGGAATGCTGACCGCACTGGCCGTAGTCTTTATGGTGGTGGTTCTCCCTGTCTGGCTGCTGCTGCACTACCTGACCAAGATGAAGGGTCTGCGCGGCCTGTCGGCAGAGGACGAGGAGGCCCTGGAAAAACTTTGGAAGAGTTCGGCCGCCATGGAAGAACGAATCAACATCCTGGAAACAATTTTGGATGAGCATCATCCAAACTGGAGGAGTACACAATGAGCACAACCCGAACCCACAACACACTATACAGGGATAAACAGCACCGGATTCTCGGCGGGGTCTGTGCGGGCCTGGCCGATTATTTCGGGATCAGCCGCCTAGCTGTCCGCCTGCTGATTCTGGTTTCCCTGTTCATGTTTACCCTGCCCACCATAGTGATCTACGCCGTGGCCATGTTCTTCCTCAGGGACAAACCGGAAGAAATTGATCGTGATGCAGAGGAAAAAAAGCTCTGGCAATCCATGCACCGTTCCCCCCGAGACACCATGGGCAGTATTCGCCGCCGTTTCTCCTCCATGGAGAACCGCATCCGCGACATGGAGGCCTATCTCACCTCCCGTAAATACAAACTTGACCGAGCCTTTGACAAACTACGGGATTAACAGAACCGTCGGATTGTTGGAATCGGTCAATGTTTTGATATCGTATGAAAAACCAAAAAAAGATCAGACCTGCATGGTTGACGGCTGCTGGTTTTAAGTTTACTGTTTCTTTGGCTTTCTACCGTAAACCATAAACCCGGTGCCGAATTTTCTGGCAGCACATACACCGCCATCAGCACATGACACCACCTGTTACAACCCAATCGTCCAATCGTCCCCCATGGATCCCCCTCCATTTTTCTCTGGCCTTTCTTCTAAAAAGCCCGAGACTGCTGGGATGGAGCGTACTGCTGGTGGTGCTGACCGGAGGGTTGACCTGGCTTGGCTACCTTGAGACCATCCATCTGGTCGACGGCTGGACCGGGAGTTTTTTTAACCAGCCACCGGAGACAAGTGGCTGGTGGGGATGGCTGGTGATCAAGGGGTGGCTGGTGCTGAAATACCTTTTTCTGGCCGTCTCAAGGGTTGTCGCCTTTTATCTGGCCTTTCTGGTCGCCTACTGCCTGACCTGCCCGGGCTATGTCTTTCTCTCCACCGCCACGGAAAAGAAATACCGGGGCGGCGTTCTGACTGCGGAGCAGGGACTCTCCCTGCGAGGAGTCCTCACGGATCTTATCGAGGGCTGCAAAATCGGCCTGCTCGGCCTGCTGGTCACCGTTGTTGCCCTTGTGGTCAACTTCATTCCGGTCATCGGCCAGGGACTGGTTTTTGTACTGTACACCTTTTACTCGGCCCTGATGTTTGTTGATTACCCGACCTCAAACCGTCGCTGGAGCCTGGGCAAAAAAATCTCCTGGCTTAATGTACACCGAAACCGGGCCTTTCGCCTTGGCCTCCTGCCCGCCCTGATCACCCTGATCCCGATCATCAACATCCTGTTCATGGCCCTGCTCTTCCCCCTGTTCACCGTCCACACCACCTTGAACTTTATGGCGATTGAAAAAGAGGGTTGATCCGGGATTAATCCTGACTGGAAACCTTTCTGCTGCGCATCTTCTTTAAGCGGCCCCGGTTTTTTTTAGTCGACAGCCGTCGTTCTTTCGCCCCCCTCGACACTTTTGTCTTCTTACGCGGCCGTTGCTCATGCAGGGCCCGGCGCAACAAGTCGGCAAATCGGCGCACGACCTCTTCCCTGTTCCCCTGCTGGGTCCGACTGGAATCGGCTGCAATCCGCAACACCCCGTTTTTGTTAATCCGGGTGGCAAGACGACGGCGAATCATCGCCTTTTGCCGGTCATTCAGACAGGGAGAGTTGGACACATCAAAGGAGAGGGTGACCCGGGTGTTGACCTTGTTGACGTTCTGCCCTCCCGGCCCGCTGCTGCGGGAGAAGGAAAAAGAAAGCTCGGAAGATGAAATGGAACAGCCGGGGTTGATAAAAATCCGGTCGACAGCAGTCATAACAGGTTGTGGGTGGAAAATTAGAGAATCTGCTCTAAAAAAAGCTTGGTCCGATCGTACTTCGGATTGTCGAAAAAGATATCCGGTGCAGCCATCTCAACAATGGCCCCCTCATCCATGAAAACCACCTGATCGGCAACTTCACGAGCAAATCCCATCTCGTGAGTGACCACGACCATGGTCATACCTTCATGGGCCAGGGTAACCATAACCTCAAGCACCTCACCGATCATCTCCGGATCCAGGGCCGATGTCGGTTCATCAAACAGCATGATCTTCGGTTCCATGGCCAGGGCCCGGGCAATGGCAACCCGCTGTTGCTGGCCGCCGGACAGTTGCAGGGGATAATGCTCGGCCCGGTCCCTGATACCGACCTTATCCAGCAGGCGGAGGGCCAGTTGATCAGCCTCCTCCTTTGACATTTTTTTTAGTTTAATCGGGGCCAGGGTCAAATTTTCGAGCACGGTCTTGTGTCTGAACAGATTAAAACTCTGAAAAACCATGCCCAGCTCCATGCGGATCCGGTTGATATCTTCAGCAGGATCGTACAGATCATGGCCGTCAACGATAATTGAACCGGAGCTGATGGTTTCAAGCTTGTTGATCGCCCGCAGCAGAGTGGATTTACCGGAACCGGAAGGGCCGAGCACAACCACCTTTTCACCAACGGTCACATCAAGACTGACATCATCAAGAGCCTTGAAGCTGCCAAAGTACTTGTTGATATTTTGTATTTGAATGATCGGATCAGCGGCGTTCATAATAACTGAGACGGTGTTCCATGTTGGAGATCAATTTAGAGAGAATCAGAGTAATCAACAGATAAACCAGAGCAATCATGGTGTAGGTTTCAAAATAATTGAAACTCTCTGAGGCATATTCCCGCCCGCGACGCAGAATATCGGAAACCGCCAGTATGGAAACCAGTGAGGTGTCCTTGAGCAGGGCGATAAATTCATTGCCGACCGGTGGCAGGATAGTCCGCCAGGCCTGAGGGAGAATCACATAGGTCATGGTCTGGCGCTGATTAAAGCCCAGGGAGAGTGAGGCCTCGGTCTGGCCGAAATCAATGGACTTGATACCGGCCCGAAAGACCTCGCCCATGTAGGCCCCGTAACAAAACGACATGGCAATGACTGCCGCAACAAGATCCGGAACCAGAACAAACCGGCCCAGGGCAAAGTAGATATAGAACAACTGCACCAGAAGCGGAATGCCGCGGACAACCTCGACATAGAGCGAGGCGGTAAGGTTAAAAAAACGATTAGTTGAAATCCTGCCGAGCCCGGTTACAAGTCCGATCACCAAGGCCAGAGAGATGGAGAGAATGGTCACCTCAAAGGTGATCAGAATACCATCGGGAATAAACAGTAGAACCTTTCCGTACGGATCCGGTTTGAACATCGGCAGGAAAACCAGCAGGCTGATCGTACCAATAAGGGCAATCCACCAGGCGGAGAACAACCCCCTGTCTTTCGGGTCGGGAATGGCTGCCCCGTCCCCGATATCAATTTTCTTTTCCAGATCAGACATTTTTTGTATTTCTCAACCGACAGGGCAAATAAAAGAATCGGGCAGCTGGTCGGCTGCCCGACATATAACCCACAGAATGCAAATTACTGACCAATCCACTTTTTCTTGAGCTCGAGGTCTATGCCTTTAGCCTTGACTGCGGCAATACCTTTATTCAACAGGTCCAGAACTTTTGAATTGCCCTTTTTCACGGCAAAACCATAATTTTCCACTTCACCGGTTTTGATAACCGCCGCGATCTTCAAGGTATCCTTGTATTTAATCAGGGCGTAGTTGGCGGCAACAGGATCATCGCAGACAACCGCTGAAATTCGGCCGACATTGAGATCTTCCATGGCCAGCCCGATCTCATCGTAGGATTTGGGGGTCAGCCCCTCTGCAGCTTTGATGGCAAAATAGCCGGTGGTACCGATCTGTCCACCAACCTTTTTCCCCTTCAGGTCGGCAAGACTTCTGACCGATGAATCCTTGTTGACTATCAGCGCCTGCTGAACAGTAAAATAGGGGGCACTGAAATCCATCGCCTTTTTCCTGGCCTCGGTGATGGAGACCGACGAACTGATCGCATCATACTTTCCAGACGCCAGACCGGCGAAGATTCCATCCCAGGACGTATTTTTAAACACCGGTGTAAAACCGGCTTCCTTACCGGCGGCCTTTAAAAAATCGATGGCAAAGCCGACGATCTCTTTCTGGCTATTGACAAATTCCATCGGCGGCCAGGTGGCATCGACGGCAAAGACAATCTTGGTCTCAGCCCAAGCCGAACCACAGAGAACCGACAGGGCGACAAGGGTCAACAGTGCTTTCTTCAACATAACAGTCTCCTGAAAATAAAAAATAAGAATGATTCGAATGCAATCTCATGTACCATTCAATCTCAACCGTGGCAATCAAAACAACCACTACTTGAAACGACTGTTACGCCTGGAAAAGGACGACAGGGCTGTGCAAAGGGAAGGATGCCCATCTTTCCCTTGACGCAATCAACCTGAAACAGGTAGGATAGTTGATAAAATTTTCCCCGCTTCTCTCAACATGTACGAGGATCTGCCATGAAAATGCTGACCACCCTGCTGCTCATCACCTTTTTTTCCGCTTCCCTTGTTCTGCTCGGCGGCTGTGGTAAAAAGCCGGTTCCACCCTATTCTTCCCAAAGCGGCACCAGCTCAGCCACGGGTGAAAACACAGGAGATGGTGCAGGCAGCGGCCAGGGAACCATTACCGAGGAAACAACTCTTGCTGAAGAATCTCTGGATTCGACCGGGCAGACCGGTGAGGCGCTGGGTGGATTTTCGGTCAGCAGTGACCAGGAAAACGAGGAGTATAAGAAAACCTACGGCCGTTCTTCCAGCGAAATGCTACCGATCTACTTTGATTTTGACCAGGCCGGTATCCGCAGCGACCAGATTTCCCGGCTGGAGCACAACGCTGATTACATGAAAACCAACCCCAGCCGCAACCTGGTCATTGAGGGAAACTCAGACGAGCGCGGTACCAACGAATACAACCTTGCCCTTGGTGAACGACGGGCCCTGAATGCGAAAAATTATCTGATTGAACTGGGGGTGGAGGAATACCGCATCCGTACCCTCAGTTATGGTGAAGAACGGCCGCTCTTCACCGGCCAGACTGATTTTGACTGGTCGCAGAACAGACGGGATGATTTTGTCCTTGAATAAGCCCTGAACGTCCCCGCCTCCACCAACTTTTCCATCGCCGGGAACAGCCTCCCCCTGTTCCCGGTTTCCTCCTCTTGCCCTGCTGTAAAAATTACCTGCTGCTTCTTTTTATCTTGACACGGTAATAATTATCAACTACTTTTAGAAAAAATAACACTTAACAAGAGATAACTGCTATGCAGAAATTATTACGCATGACCCATCAACGTGAAGTTATTCTTGACGAGATCAAGAAGAGCTCAACCCACCCGACCGCCGACGAGCTCTATGAACGGATCAAGAAAAAGCTGCCCCGTATCAGCCTGGCAACGGTGTACCGCAACCTTGAAATCATGTCGGAGTCCGGCCTGATCAATAAGCTTGAGATCAGCGGCCGCCAGAAACGATTTGACTGGGATCTGGACCAGCATGACCATATCTATTGTATACAATGTCACCGGGTCGACAATATTGACCTTGCCGATAAAAAAGATGTCGCCTTGCCGGCGGATCAGAATCGCGGCTACAAGGTTGCCGGCTGTCGGGTGGAATTCTACGGCATCTGCCCGAAGTGCAGTGCCCGTTCACAAAAAAAACAGAAAGGAGAATCAAAGAAGATGGCCTGTAAATCAAAATGCGGATCCAAGGAGTTAAGCGAGAAGCAACGCGAAATTCTTGAGGCCCTGGCAAAGTGTGAAGACGCCTGTGGCAGTAAAGATATTGCCGCAGCCACAAGCCTTGAGCCAAAACAGGTAAGCTGTCAAATCACCGCCTTAAAGAAAAAAGGTCTGGTCGACAGTCCGGTTCGGTGTAAATACGCGATTACCGGTGACGGTAAAGATGCGCTTTCCTGAAGGAGGATGGACCAGTGGCGACATTACAGGGAACACAGACCCAGACCAACATCTTAACCGCCTTTGCCGGTGAATCACAGGCCCGTAACCGTTACTCCTTTTTTGCCAAGACCGCTAAAAAGGAAGGCTTTGTCCAGATTGCCGCTATTTTTGAACGAACAGCCGAACAGGAACGAGCCCATGCCAAGACCCTGTTTAAACTTCTCGAAGGCGGTGAGGTTGAGATAACTGCATCCTTTCCCGCCGGCACCATCGGCACAACCATGGATAACCTTGAGGCTTCAGCCGCCGGTGAGGAACATGAATACATGGAAATGTACCCGTCCTTTGCCCAGGTGGCAAAAGACGAAGGATTCCCCGTTATTGCCGCCGTCTTTACAGCCATCGCCAAGGCTGAACAGCAGCATGCCAGACAGTACCGGGACTTTATTGACAATCTCAAATCAGACCGGGTCTTCAGGCGCGATGATTCGGTTGTCTGGTATTGCAGTAAATGCGGCTATGTCCATGAGAGCAATGAGCCTCCTAAAAAATGTCCGGCCTGTGCCCATCCCAGGAGCTATTTTGAACTGCTCGTTGAAAACTGGTGATATGCAGCGCTTGAGCGTCTCTCTGCCGACCCCGGCAGAACCTATCAATAATTCAATGCAACGGAGAATAATCCAATGAGTACACTTGTAGCCAAACAGGCACCCGACTTTACGGCAACAGCAGTTATGCCCGACAACTCGATGAAAGAGGATTTCAAACTGTCTGAATTCCGGGGTAAGTATGTGATTCTGTTCTTTTATCCCCTTGACTTTACCTTTGTCTGCCCCTCGGAAATTATTGCCTTTGACAGGAAACTGGACCAGTTCAAGGCCAAGAACTGTGAAGTTATCGGGGTCTCCGTCGACTCGCAGTTTTCACACTGGGCCTGGAAAAACACGCCGGTCAAAGAGGGCGGCATCGGCAACATCCAATATCCCCTGGTTGCCGATCTTGATAAAAAAATCTCCCGTCAATACGGCGTCCTTCTTGACATGGGCGTTGCCCTGCGCGGAACCTTTCTGATTGATAAGGAAGGCCTTGTCCGTCATGCGGTTATCAACGATCTGCCCCTTGGCCGCTCCATTGATGAGGCCCTGCGCATGGGTGATGCCCTGGCCTTCCACGAGGCGCACGGCGATGTCTGCCCGGCCAACTGGCAGCAGGGCGAGGATGCCATGACCCCGACTGCCGAGGGTGTTGCAGACTATCTGGCCAAACATAGCGACTGATTTACATTCTGTTTTCCACTGCAAATAATTCGCATTTGCGGTTTAAAACACTTGCCAATATCCTCATTTACTCTTATGAAAAAAATACCGCCTGCTTGTGCTACAGCCGTAAAGAACATAGGGTACAGGTGGCGAAATATTGTTTATTTATCCAACAAGGAGAACGATCATGACCAACAAGAACGAAATCTACAAATGTCCCCTCTGTGGTAATATCGTGGAAGTGCTTCACACCGGGGCCGGCGAGCTGGTCTGTTGCGGCCAACCCATGGACCTGATGTCGGAAAACACCGTCGATGCCGCCCTGGAAAAACATGTGCCGGTTGTTGAAAAAGTCGATAACGGCTACAAGGTGAACGTTGGTTCGGTGGCCCATCCCATGGAAGAGAAGCACTGGATCGAATGGATTGAACTGGTTGCCGACGGCAAAGTCTACCGCCAGGATCTGGCTCCGGGACAGACCCCGGAAGCAACCTTCTGCGTTGAGGCTGCCGAAGTCACGGCCCGGGCCTACTGTAATCTGCACGGACACTGGAAATCATGATCCGGCGACCTCCGGTCAAACGTGAAAGAATAACCTGAACTATTCAGTAGGTTATCAGGGGTTATATGGCACAGCTTGAAGAAATATATCAATGTCAGACCGTAAACTGCGGCTATGTTTATGACCCGGACAGAGGTGAGCGGAAAGGAAAGATAAAAAAAGGAACGGCCTTTGCCGATATTCCCGATGACTGGCGATGTCCGGTCCGCGGGGCGACAAAGGCGGCCTTCAAACCGCTGACCGGCCCGGGTTCGGTTCGCGACAGTCATGCAAAAAGTGATGACCAACCACAACCATCTAGTGGAGGAAGTACGGTGAAAAAATATCGATGTCTTGTCTGCGGGTATGAATATGATCCCGACCTCGGTGATCCCGCCGGTGGAATTGAGCCGGGCACCTCGTTTGACGACCTGCCCGATGACTGGCTCTGCCCTGTTTGCGGGGCCGGCAAGGATGAATTTGAAGAGGCATAATTCGCACCTGCCCCACCCACCGCCAGCCGGTCGGTGGGGCTTTCTGATTGTTGGAAGGAGAGCTGGACACGCCGGGTGGAAAATTCACCTTTCAACGGACAGAACTCTATGTTAATTTGGGGAGATATATCATGACTAAGATAGTTTTTTTTCTTACGTTTTAATCATATATTTTTGTTTATCTTTTTGCAGGAGGAGCAACAGTGAAACCGATCGAACTTGCCAAAAATGTATACTGGGTTGGGGCCGTTGACTGGCTGACCCGGGATTTTCACGGGTACTCGACCAACCGTGGAACCACCTACAACGCCTACCTGATCATCGACGAAAAGGTCACTCTGATCGATACGGTTAAAAAACCCTATCGCAGCGATCTCATGCACCGGATCCGCAACATTATTGACCCGAAAAAAATTGACTACCTGGTGGTCAACCATGTGGAAATGGACCATTCCGGTTCCATGCCCGAGGTGATGGAGACCATCCAACCGGAAAAGGTCATCTGCTCAAAGATGGGACAGAAGGCCCTGCTCAAACATTTTCACCGGGAAGACTGGCCCTATCATGTGGTCACACCGGGTGAAGAGATCAGTCTGGGTGAAAAGACCCTCAACTTCCTGGAGACCAGGATGCTGCACTGGCCCGACTCCATGTTCACCTATCTCAAGGAAGACCAGATCCTCTTTTCCAGTGATGCATTTGGTGAACATCTGGCCACCAGTGAACGGTTTGACAATGAAGTCAATCAGGACGTGCTGATGCACGAGGCAACAAAATATTATGCCAATATCCTGACCCTGTACTCACCCCTGGTGAAAAAATTGCTCGCCAAGGTCCAGGAGATGAACCTGCCGATCAAGATGATTGCACCAGATCACGGGGTGGTCTGGCGCGATAATCCCGGCAAAATCCTTGAGGCCTATTCCCGCTGGTGTGTGCATGAAGGCAAGGGCAATGCCCTGATCATCTACGACACCATGTGGCACTCCACCGAGATGATGGCCAAAGCCATTGCCGACGGGTTGCAGAATCAGGGAATCGGCTACAAACTACTCAACCTGCAGGTCAACCATCGCAGTGATGTCATGACCGATGTGCTGGAAGCCAGCGCCATTATCCTTGGCTGCCCCACGCTCAACAACGGTATGCTGCCCCGGATGGCCGGTTTCCTCATGTACATGCGCGGCCTGCGGCCGACCAATAAAATCGGTGCCGCCTTCGGCTCGTTCGGCTGGTCCGGCGAAGCGGTAAAACTAATGAATAAGTCCATGGGTGAGATGAAATTTACCATCTGTCATCCCGGCCTCAAGGTACAGTATGTACCCGAACACACCCACCTGAAAGAATGCGTGGAACTTGGCCAGACCGTCGGCAAGACACTCAATGACTTTCTTGCCGGCAAGGAAATCGCGTCGGTGGAAGATATTATCTAAGGGCTGGCCTAAAGGATGCCGTCAGGAGGTGAGAAAGTTCTTCGCCGTGCCTGTGGAACAGCCTCTTAACAAGATAAAAAAACGGAGAGAATATGAAAATACTCATTGATAAAAGTATCGTAGAATTCCAGCCGGAGACCCCGCAGGAAACCACAGATATGGAGACCCTCTGGCGAATCATGGTCGACTGTATCGCCGACAACAAGCGCATGGAACCTATTGGTGAATTCATCCCAAGCAAGAGTAATGTTGCCCGCTTTATCATTGAAGGTGTACCGGCAAAAACCGTATACACCGATGATCAGGTTCAGGCGGAATGTACCGTCGTCTGTACTATCTGCAACAAGTACGCCCACCTTAAATCTGGTGACTCGGTACCGGTCTGCTGCGGCAAACCCATGGAAGACATGGACTGAACCCCTCCTGTTCAGGTAATACATGTGGTTCAGGGATCGGCATTGCCGATCCTTTTTTTTTAAATTTCAACTCTTTTCCCGCCCCTTTAGGCCCCGAATCCTGCGCCAGTTCTACATCCCCTTCAACCTATCAATTTTTTTTGTTTTTTAAATAAAAAAAAACTGATTGTATTTCCTCCCCATAACCCGGTAAGTATATCCTTATACAAAAAATAACCATGCTGTATTTATCCCGCATATTCAACAAGTTTAACCTATTCTACATATTCCATGAAACACACGTTGTGGTATGAATACGTTTCCGGATTCCGTACAAAGGGAAACCGGAAGAGAACACAGGTAAAATACAACTAACATACTCTAATAAATAAATATAATATTAAATAAGAGGCTACTTTTCGGTTCGTCAACCGATCAACTATTCATCAATTTAATTTAATACCATTTTCCGGGAAGCACCCGCAGAGGTTCACCTATTATTGAAATCCTGTGGCGCAGACAAAAAACGGCGCCCCGCTTTAAACACGAGAGGAAGATCATGAAAAAATCCGTGTACTCCATCTGCGGCATGTGTGCCGTGCGTTGCCCCTTGAGAGTCGAGGTTGAAAACGGCAGGGTAACCTGGGTTGAGGGAAACGCAAATGATAGCGGGATGGGCACCTCCATCTGTGCCAAAGGCGCGGCCTCCATCCCATTCCAGTACGATAATCAACGGCCGCAGTCTCCGATGATTCGAGTCGGAGAACGGGGTAGCGGCGAGTGGAAAAACGTCTCCTGGGACGAGGCCTACGACTTCATCACCGACAAACTCAAAAAAATTATCGACCAGCATGGGGCCAAAGCCATCATGCTCACCGATCGCGGCGGCCCTTTTGCCGATCTGCGCAAGGCCTTTATGAAGGCCATCGGCTCTCCCAACTATATCAACCATGACTGCACCTGCGGCCGCAACTCCAATCACGCCTCAAAATCCGTAAACGGCATGGGCCGGACCGGTTTCAACTATGACCTGAAAAACGCCAGACATATTGTCTTGTTCGGCCGCAATATAACCGAGTCATTCAAGGTCAAAGAGGTCAAAAGCTTCATGAAGGCGGTGAAAAACGGGGCCCACGTAACCTACGTCGATCCCCGGGTAACCAACACCGCGGCCAAGGCCACCCGATTCTGGCGCATTAATCCCGGTACCGATTATGCCCTGCTGCTCGGGATTACCAACTATATCATCGCCAACAAGCTCTACGATGAGGACTTTGTCGGCAAATGGGTCATTGGCCTGCCCGAGCTGCAGACCTTCCTTAAACCCTATACCCCGGAATGGGCTGCCGAGGAAACCGGTATCTCGGCCGAGGAAATCAAGGCCTTCTGCCATGAGGTCAACAATGACCGACCCGGGGTTATCTTTCATATCGGCTGGCATCTCTCCCGCTATCGCGATTCGTTCTACGCCAGCCGGATGCTTAACATCCTCAATGCCCTGATGGGCAATGTGGAAAAGCCCGGCGGCCTGATTCTTCCAAAAACACCGGGTGATGCCGGGGCCAAGGGGCTGAAAAGTCTCGGCGCCGACATCCCGGCGGTCAAGGAGCCGCGCTGTGATGAATGCGATACCACCTACAGTCATTTTGATTCTGGCGCCGGAATGCTGCAGATCGCCTACCAGGCCATGGATACCGGCAAACCCTATCCGGTGAAGGCCTATATCGCCCACCGGCATAATCCAATCCTTGCCATGCCCGATCCCGTTGAACAGAAACGAATCCTGAGCAAACTCGACCTGCTGGTAGCGGTCGAGGTGAATTACAGCGAAACCGCCTGGTTTGCCGATGTCATCCTGCCGGAATCCACCTTTTTTGAACGGGACACCATCCTCCGCACCGAAAAGGGACCAAAACCCGGATTCGGTATGAGAAGAAAATGTATCGAACCGTTCTATGATTCCAAGCCCGGCTGGCAGATCTATACTGATCTTGCCGGAATGCTCGGCAAAGAAGAATACTTCCCCTATGAGACCATCGAAGATATCTGGAACTATCAGCTCCAGGATACCGATATCAAAATCGAGGATTTTGAGGCCAAGGGTTTTGTCAAACTTTGCGACAAGCCGATTGGCTGCGATCCGGACAACCTCAAGTTCGGGACTAAGTCCGGCAAGTTAGAGATCGTCAACGAACAATGGGAAAAACTCGGGATCAAATCGTTTGTTCCGTATGAGTCCCCGGAACATCCGCCGGAGGGCAGTTACCGGCTCCTTTTTGGTCGCAAGGGGTATCAAACCCATGGCCAGTCCACCAACAATCCCGTGCTTTCCGAACTGCTCGGGGCCAATAAATTATGGATCAACACTGCTGAAGCCGAAAAAATGGGGATTGGTGACGGAGACATGGTTGAAGTATCCAACGGGGACGCTGTAGGCACGATTGAGGCCCGGGTGACGGATTTTATTCACCCGGAGGCGGTCTTCATGCTCCACGGTTTCGGCAAGGATATCCCCGTGCTGGCCAGGGCCTACGGCAAAGGACTTGCCGACGAAGTCTTCATGAAGGGCAAACTGACCCAGTGGGATAAGGCAGGCGGAGGGCTTTGTCTGGCTGAAAGTTTCGTGACCGTTACCGCAGCGGCATAAGGCTCACTCAAAAAAAACTTCACATTTTGAAGCGCAACTGCAACACATCTTAAGCCGATCTTCAATCATGAAATCCTCAACGTAGCCCTGCTATGCCTGCGGTTTCATTCAATCAGATCGACTTAATCTATGTCACATTTACACATCAACTCTGCGAATTTATTTTTGAGTGAACCCAGGAGATTAAAACAATGAGCAAATATTTCGTCACCCAGGATGTTGAACAATGCATCGGCTGCAGGGCCTGTGAAGTCCACTGCAAAACCAAGAACAATTCCGGCGAGGGCGCCTTTTACTGCAAGATGATCCAGGTCGGTCCGAAGATGAAGAACAATCTTCCGGTGCTTGATTTTGTCTATATGGCCTGTTTTCACTGTGAAAAGCCCTGGTGTGTCGATGCCTGTCCCACCGGGGCCATGCAGCGACGCGATAAAGACGGCATTGTCTTTGTTGAGGAATCTCTTTGTGTGGGGTGCAAGGCCTGCATGACCGCCTGCCCCTGGGGTGTTCCCCAGTGGGACATCAATACCGGCAAGGTCGGCAAATGCAACCTCTGCATGGACCGGATCGACCAGGGCCTTGAACCGGCCTGTGTCTCCAAATGTACCACCGGCTGTCTCAGTTTCGGCCCCCCGGAGCAGGCCTCGGATGAAAAACGGCTCCAGTTTGCCGAACGGCTGCTCCAGAACAAAGGATAACCAGCATGGCTGGACCAGGTAAGCGGAGCGAAGCGCAGACTCCTGGATTTTCAAGGCACAGCCACAACCAATAATGAAAATAGCCTGAAAGGCCTCTGCGTTACGGCCTGTTTACGGATAATACAGCATGACATCACAAACAATCCCCCAGGAATACCTCGCCATATTGATCCTGATTATCTTCGGGATTCTTTTTGGTGTGGTCACCCTGTTTGTCGGCCGTTTTTTCAGGCTCAGCCGACCGTACCATGAAAAGCTGGTCGCCTACGAGTCCGGTAATGAGCCCACCGAGGCCCCGCGCATGCGGTTCTCGGTCAAGTTTTACCTGATCGCCATCCTCTTTGTCGTCTTTGATGTGGAGGCGATATATCTCTATCCCTGGGCGATTGTTTATGACCGGCTCGGCCTTTTTGCCCTGGTGGAGATGATGCTGTTCATCGGCCTGCTGCTGGTCGGCTACATCTATGCCTGGAAGAAGGAGATCCTGCAATGGGAGAAATAGAAACAAAACCACCCGGTCTGGTTGAAATCGAAGACGGAATCCGGATGATCCCCGGAGCAGGCGCCCTGCTCGGGCCGCTCAACAAACTGGTCAACTGGGGCCGGGCCGGCTCCATCTGGCCGGTCACCTTTGGTCTGGCCTGCTGTGCCATCGAAATGATGGATGCCGGTGCCTCCACCAATGACCTCGACCGGTTCGGGATTATCTTCCGGGCCAGCCCCCGCCAGGCCGACTGTATGGTGGTTGCCGGAACCCTGAGCAAAAAAATGGCCCCGGTGCTGCGCCGGGTCTATGACCAGATGCCAGAACCCCGATACGTGCTGGCCATGGGCAGTTGTGCCTGCAGCGGCGGAGTGTTCGATACCTACTCGGTTGTCCAGGGAGTGGATTCCATCATCCCGGTCGATGTCTATGTCCCGGGCTGCCCGCCCCGGCCGGAAGCGCTGTTACAGGGTTTTATCAAACTGCAGGAAAAAATACTGGGGGAACAGTTCAGATGGAGTCAATGGAGATAGCCGGGCGTCTTCAGGCCCAGTTCCCGGATCAGGTTCTCGATATCTGTTCCTTTCACGGCCAGGTCGGCGTCCTTATCCAGCGGCAACAGGTGGTCGATATGCTGCGCTGGCTGCGGGATACCCCGGGAATGCAGATGAACCACCTGATGGATCTTTGTGGAGTCGATAATGCAAAAAAAGATGAACCCACCCTGCAACGCTTTGAGGTCGTGTACAACCTCTATTCCGTGCCTGAGCGTCACAGCCTTAGAATTCGTGCCCAGATTCCTGAAGAAGACCCCTGTATTGACTCAATCTCCTCCCTCTGGGCCGGTGCCGACTGGCATGAACGGGAATGCTTCGATCTGATGGGTATTTCCTTTAACGGTCATGAAAACATGAAGCGTATCCTGCTCCCTGAGGACTGGCAGGGACATCCCCTGCGCAAAGAGTACCCTTTAAAAGGCAGAGAAGAGTGGTCGGGGATGGAAGAACTGCTGCACAAGGTTGAAACCCTGCAGCAATTTGGGTTTAACGATGCACAAAACCAGGACAATGAAAAAACATGACACGCCCTGTGACTAAAACCCTGGAGATTCCGGTCGCCGACGGGGAGCGGAACCCGTATTCCCTGAAGATGGGGCCCCAGCATCCGGCAACCCACGGTGTGTTGCGGGTTGACCTGGAGCTTGACGGTGAAACCATCCTCAAGTGTACCCCCCATGTGGGCTACCTGCACCGCGGCTTTGATAAAATTGCCGAGAACCGTACCTATGCCCAGACCCTGATCCTTACCGACCGGCTCGACTATATCGGAGCCATGGCCAACAATGTCGGCTACTGCGTGGCGGTGGAGCAGCTCCTGGGTTTTTCCGTTCCAGAGCGGGCTAAGTACATCCGGACCATGGTCTGTGAAATGTCGCGGATCTGCTCGCACCTGCTCTGGCTTGCCACCCATGCCCTGGATATCGGGGCGATGACGGTCTTTCTCTACTGTTTCCGGGAGCGGGAAATCCTGCTTGATCTCTTTGAGGAGCTGTGCGGGGCCAGGCTGACCTTCTCCTATCCCCGTATCGGCGGGGTCCGCCAGGATGTAACTAGAAAGTTCATCGATGAGCTGCAACGTGTTATTCACCTCTTTCCCGGCCGGATTGAAGAGTATGAAACCCTGATCGACACCAACCGGATCTGGCTCAAACGCACGGTGGGGATCGGAAAACTCTCCGGAGACAAGGCCCTGGCCCTTGGCCTTACCGGCCCCTGCCTGCGCGGTTCCGGGGTTGATTACGATATTCGCAAACACCGCCCATACGACGCCTACGACCAGATGGATTTTGAAGTACCGCTGGGCAGTGACGGCGATATCTATGCCCGCTATCGCTGCCGGATGGAAGAGCTCCGTCAGTCGCTCCGTATCCTTCAGCAGTGTGTCGATATGCTGCCGCCCGGCCCCGTTTTGGACAAAGACGCGCCGGATCTGGTGATGCCCCTGCATAAAAATACAAAGGGAGGCGAAGCCGACTCCACCAGCTACGGAACCGGAATTATCAAATTCATGGAAGAGCAGGGAATATATCCGGCCGGTGATATCTATGTTTCCACCGAAGCACCCAAAGGTGAACTCGGTTTTTATTTCATCAGCGACGGCAGCGCCCGGGCCTACCGGATGCACATCCGCTCACCATCGTTCATCCACATCAGCGCCCTGCCCACCATTGCTCAAGGGGAGCTCATTGCCGACCTGATAGCCAACATCGGCAGCCTGGACGTGGTGATCGGCGAATGTGACAGGTGAGATTTAGGGGCTAGGGATTATCTGCAGGTTGGATGGTCGGTGAATGATACAAGTGATGCTGGAATTAGGAATCAAGGATTAGGGATCATAGGTCAGCGGAAATATAGAGTAAAGGGGTATGATGCAGGTTTTAATTCTATTCATTCAAATTCTCGTTCTTTTTGCAATCGTTATGCTGCATGTGGCCTATGCAACCTATTTTGAACGTAAGATAATCGGTCATATGCAGGTACGGATGGGACCGATGCGGGTAGGCTACCACGGCCTGCTACAGCCGATTGCCGACGGCATCAAGAGTTTTTTCAAGGAAGACATTATCCCGGAACAGGCCGACAAGGCCGCTTTCCGGGCCGCACCCATTATCTGTCTGGTGGCGATGATGACTTCGCTGGCCGTTCTCCCCTTTGCCAAGGGCTGGGTGCTGGCGGATATCAACATCGGCCTGCTCTTTATCTTCGCCATGAGTTCACTGGCGAGCTACGGCGTTATTCTGGCCGGCTGGGCCTCCAACTCTAAATTCACCTTCCTGGGCGGCATGCGCTCCATGGCCCAGGTGATCAGTTATGAAATCGCCATGGGACTGAGCCTGGTCGGGGTGATGATGCTCTCCGGAACCCTGAACCTGACCGAGATTGTCGAGGCCCAGGGGACATCGTTTACCGGCATGTATATCTTCCCGCAGATACTGGCCTTTTTCGTCTTCTGCATCGCCATGCTGGCCGAGACCAACCGGGTTCCCTTTGACCTTCCCGAAGCCGAGACCGAGCTGGTTTCCGGGTACTGCACCGAATACAGCGGCATGCGCTACGCCATCTTTTTCATGGCCGAATATATCGGCATGATGGTGATGGCGGCCATCGGTACCATCTGTTTTCTCGGGGGCTGGAACGGGCCTTTTGTGATCCCGTTTTTCCCGCCCTTCTGGCTCATTTTAAAAATCTATGTCTTCATGTTCTTCTTTATCTGGATACGGGCCACCCTGCCCCGCTACCGTTACGACCAGTTGATGGAGCTGGGCTGGAAACTGCTCATTCCCCTGGCCCTGGCCAACATTGTGCTCACCGGAATCATCAAAGCGTTTACCAGCTAGGATGCTTTAGAAATAAAAAAAAATGCAGATTCAATACAAACCAACAAGAACCCTGCTCCAGACCATCCTCCATGTGGAAATCCTCCAGGGTATGGCCCTGACCCTGAAGAGGCTGTTCTCCAAGCCCATCACCAGGCAGTACCCGCAGGAAAAGCCTGATGTCCGCCTGGGTTTCCGTGGCCAGCACGCCCTGGTTCGTGACCAGGCCTCCGGAGGATCCAAATGCGTGGCTTGCATGCGCTGTGCCACGGTCTGTCCGTCGCGCTGCATCCGCATCCGCTATCATGAGGATGAAGAGAGCGGTGCCCGGGTGGTGGACAGTTACGATATTGAGGCCCTGCGCTGCGTGTACTGCGGATTCTGTGAAGAAGTCTGTCCGGTCAACGCCCTGGTCATGACCGAGGTTTTTGAATATGGGGCCTATGACCGGCAATCGATCTTTTTTGATCAGCAGCGGCTGCTGGAAAACTGGGACCGTTTTACCGAACTTAAGGGCGGCGGGATGGATAATTATGTCAATCCCTTCTGGCGGCCGCGCGGTGCTGATGAAAAAACCCTGACCGCTGCCAAACGGGTCAAGGTGCCGGATGACTGGACCCTTGAAGGCCAGGTTGTAGGCAAAAAGTTTAAAACAGAACGTTCCGTATAGGGAGCCGCTTTTTATGTTTACCCAGATCTTTTTTTGCTACTGCGCGGTGATGATTATCGGCACCGGCCTGTTGGCCATCACCATGCGCAATCCCGTACACTCGGTGCTCATGGTGCTGGTGCTGTTCTTTCATATGGCCGGACTGTACCTGACCCTGCAGGCGGAGTTTCTGGCCGCAGTGCAGATTATTGTCTATGCCGGTGCCATCCTGGTGCTTTACCTCTTTGTCCTCTTCCTGGTCAGCCTGCGGGAGGAAGTACTGATAGAGCGCTATGTGGACAGCGCCTGGATCGGCCGAATTTTTGCCGGCGGCCTGGCCGTTGCCCTGATCGGCATTCTGCCCACCTTTATCCTTGGCGAAAAGGGAAACTGGCCGCTTGCCCGAGTACAGGAGGTCACCCACACCAAGGCCATGGGGCAGGAGATGTACACCACCTTTATCCTGCCCTTTGAAATTGCCGGTCTCATCCTGCTGGTTGCCGTTATCGGCGGCCTGGTGCTGGCGAAAAGAAATGCGGCTGATCCGGCCCTGCAAACGGATGAGCGGGAGATTCAGAAATGATCCCTCTAAGCTGGTACATGATCCTGGCCTCCATTCTCTTTGCCATCGGGGTCTGTGGATTTCTGACCCGAAGAAACATCATCATCATGTTTCTCTCCATAGAGCTGATGCTCAATGCGGTCAACCTGAATATGGTCGCTCTGAGCCACTTTCTTGAATCCATGGACGGCCAGATATTCACCTTTTTTATCATAACCGTGGCCGCCGCGGAAGCGGCGATAGGGCTTGGTATTGCCATCACCCTCTATCGCAGCCGGCAAACCGTCAACGTCGATGAAATTAACCAGCTGAAGGGATGACTATGAAATTTCGCCACCTGAACATAGCCCTGCTGGTCTTTCTTCTGACCACAACCTGCTGGCTGCAGACGGCGCTTGCCGAAACTGGGCACGAACTGCCTGCAGCGACAGCCGGCACGGGCGTGGATGTCGGTCATGGCACCGGGGTTGTCCAGTCTGATGAGCATACCGGAACAATCGGCGAGCTGGAGACGGAACACCAGGTTGCCTCCAGAACCGTTGCCCGGCCGACAACAGACACACAAATTCCCGGCTACCTGCTGCTGCTCCCCTTTCTGCCGCTGGCCTCGTTTTTCTTTACCTTTCTTTTTGGAAAACAGCTGGGCAGTCGTGCGCACTGGGTGCCGATACTCTCGATCCTAGTCTCCTTCATCTGTGCCCTCAAGGCCTTTTTCGCGGTCAAAGCCGGGTTTATTCTCAATCAGGACCTCTACACCTGGATCAGCTCCGGCGACCTGAGGGTTACGGTCGGCTTTCTAGTCGATCAATTGACCGTGGTCATGCTGATTGTGGTTACCAGTGTCAGCGCCCTTGTTCACATCTACTCGGTGGGCTACATGAAGGGTGAGGCCGGCTACTACCGCTTCTTCTCCTACCTCAGCCTGTTCACCTTCTCCATGCTCATGCTGGTGCTGGGCAACAACTTCATGCAGCTCTTTTTCGGTTGGGAGGCGGTGGGTCTTTCCTCCTATCTGTTGATCGGATTTTACTACGAAAAACAGTCCGCTGCCGATGCCGGAAAAAAGGCCTTTATCGTCAATCGAATTGGTGATTTCGGCTTTATTCTCGGCCTGTTTCTTATCTTTGTCAACTTCGGTTCCCTGCAATATTTTGATGTTTTTTCAAATGCCCGGGAGATTGTCGGCGGCTCATTTGCACTCTTCGGCATGAGCTTTGATCTGCCCACCGCCATCGCCCTGCTCCTGCTCTGCGGCGCCATCGGTAAATCAGCCCAGCTCCCGCTTCATGTCTGGCTGCCCGATGCCATGGAGGGCCCGACCCCGGTCAGTGCCCTGATCCATGCCGCCACCATGGTCACCGCCGGTATCTTTCTGGTTGCCCGTTGTAATCCGCTCTTTGAGCTCTCCACCTTTGCCCTGAACGTCATCACCATCCTCGGGGCGGTGACCTGCCTGTTTGCGGCCACCATTGCCCTGGTCCAGACCGATATCAAACGGGTTGTCGCCTATTCCACGGTCAGCCAGCTGGCCTACATGTTCATGGCCTGCGGGGTCGGAGCCTACTCGGCCGGTATCTTCCACCTGTTCACCCACGCCTTTTTCAAGGCCCTGCTCTTTCTCGGCTGCGGTTCGGTCATTCTCGGGATGCATCACGAACAGGATGTCAAATACATGGGCGGCCTGAAGAAATACATGCCGATTACCTACTGGACCTTCCTGCTGGCCTCACTCTCCATCTCGGGAGTGCCCGGACTGGCCGGATTTTTCAGCAAGGATGAAATCCTGATGATGGCATTTAACTCGGAAATCGGGGCCGGAAAATTCGCCTGGTTTATCGGTACCCTGGTCGCCTTTATGACCGCCTTTTACTCCTTCCGGTTGTTCTTTCTCATCTTTCACGGTGAGTTCAGAGGAACAGAACACCAAAAGGAACATCTCAAGGAATCTCCAGCCGTGGTCACCATCCCCCTGATCCTGCTGGCCATTGGCGCGGTCAGTGCCGGCTGGCTCGGTATACCGACCATTCTCGGCGGCAGTAACTCCTGGGCCCATTTCATGGAACCGGTGCTTGGTCACCCGCATGTGCTGCTCTCAAGCTACGCCGAATCGGTGTTGATGGGAGGCTCCATCCTGGCCGGCGGCTTAGGCATTCTGCTGGCCATGTACATGTACCTGACCAGACCTGAGTTACCAGCAGTGCTCTCCCAACGATTTTCCACAATCTACACCCTGCTGCTGAACAAATATTACATCGATGAACTCTACATCAACGGCATCGTCAAACCGACCCTGAACTTCAGCCGCAGGGTTCTTTTGAAAATCGTTGACCTGGGGATCATAGAAAATATCGTCAACGGCGTCCCCAGGGGAATCGGGGCATTTTCACGACAAATCAGAAAGCTGCAGGATGGGCAGGTTTCCCATTACCTTGCCTGGATGGGTGGAAGCGCGCTGTTTATCTTTGTCTGGATGTTCACCAGATAGGGGTCTTGATAATGCCCATGAACCAATAAAAATCAC
This sequence comes from Deltaproteobacteria bacterium, assembly GCA_024280455.1. Lineage (GTDB taxonomy): Bacteria > Desulfobacterota > Desulfobulbia > Desulfobulbales > Desulfobulbaceae > DRLX01. The sequence continues at coordinate 28,758 of JAJRQC010000084.1, forward strand.
GGTAAAAAAAGAATGTCAGTCCCACTGCTCAGTACACTTATCTTCTTTCCGGTCATCGGCGCCCTGTCCCTGCTGCTGGTGGACGGAAAAGAGGTCCGGACCATCAGGGTCATGGCCCTGATTATCAGCCTGATTGAACTCCTGCTGGCGCTGCCGCTCTGGTTTCTGTTTGACAAGAGCACCTATCTCATGCAGTTTACCGAGCAGCACGCCTGGATACCAGCCCTCAATATCAACTATTCGCTGGGCATCGACGGGATCTCCATTTTGTTTATCCTGCTCTCCGCCCTGATCACCACCCTCTCCATCCTGGTCTCCTGGGAAAGCATCCGGACCAAGGTCAAAGAGTTTTTTATTGCCGTTCTTCTGCTTGAAGGGGCAATGATCGGGGTGTTCTGTGCCCTTGACTTCTTCCTCTTTTACATCTTCTGGGAAGCCATGCTGATCCCGATGTTCCTGATCATCGGGATCTGGGGCGGACCCAATCGGATCTATGCCACGGTCAAGTTTTTCCTCTATACCCTGATCGGAAGCCTGCTGATGTTGATCGGCATCATTACCCTCTACGCCCAGGGAGGGCATACCTTTGATATCCTCAAGCTGGCCGAACAGACCTTTCCGATCAAACTGCAGATGATGCTGTTCTGGGCCTTTTTCGCCGCCTTTGCGGTCAAGGTGCCTATGTGGCCGGTCCATACCTGGCTGCCCGATGCCCATACCGAGGCGCCCACGGCAGGCTCGGTTATTCTTGCCGGTATCCTGATCAAGATGGGCGCCTACGGGTTCCTGCGCTTTTCCATGCCCATCCTGCCCGATGCCACCCAGGCCATGATGATTCCGATGATCGTGCTTTCCCTGATCGGCATTATCTACGGGGGGGTTATCTGCCTGGCCCAGACCGATCTCAAAAGGCTCATCGCCTACAGTTCGGTCAGTCACATGGGATTTGTCACCCTTGGTCTCTATGCCTTAAATCCCCAGAGTGTTGAAGGCGGTATCCTGCAGATGATCAACCACGGGGTAGTGACCGGGGCCCTGTTCCTCTGTATCGGCATGGTCTACGAGCGTACCCATACCAGAGTTATTGCCGATTACGGCGGACTGGCCACCACCATGCCGGTCTTCGCCTCGTTTTTCCTGCTCTTTACCCTGGCCTCGGTGGGGTTGCCCGGCACCAACGGCTTTATCGGTGAATTCCTCATCCTGCTCGGCAGCTTCATCACCCGGCCATGGATCGCTGTTTTTGCAGCCACCGGCCTGATCCTGGGGGCCTGGTACATGCTGTGGCTCTACCAGCGGTTGTTCTTCAATGCGGTCAACGACAAGGTGCTTAACCTGCCGGAGCTGAACCGACGGGAAATTATCACCCTGGTGCCCATGGTGCTCCTGATCTTCTGGATCGGATTGTATCCCAACGCCCTGCTCAGTTTTATGCACGAATCCGTCACTCATCTGCTCAACCAAGTGTACGGCACACCCGAGGCAATCAGTCAGGTCAGCACCTTGATAATGCGGTGACAACAATGGTGGACAAACTGTTACTGAGCTTTAACGAAAAAAAAAGAATATCGTAGAGTCCGGCCCTCCGAGTGAAACAAGAGGCCATCCATATCGCCCACAGGGGTGGGCTCCTACACAATGATAGTCGAGAGAAAGCAAAAGGATAGATAATGATGGATACAGCAATGATAAGCTGGACAGCCTTTGAACCGATTCTGCCGGAGATACTGCTGGTCTGCATTGCTCTTGCCGTAATCGGCCTGGACCTGTTTGCGGAAAAACAGCGGCAACTCCTGCCCTGGCTGACAGTGCTCGGCTGCGTCACGGTCCTGGGTATGGTTGCAGGGGTTCAGAATGGTAGTGCTTTTAACGGCATGTTTCTCACCGACTCCTACGCTTCTTTTTTTAAAATCATCTGCTTGCTCGGGGTCATTATGACCGCATTGATGAGTGAACATTCTCGCCGGGTTGAAGGGGAAATGCAGGGGGAGTATTACGGCCTGATGCTCTTTTCCGCCGTCGGGATGTTGATCATGGCCTCGGCTGGTGACCTGATGATCCTGTACCTTGGCCTGGAACTCATGGCCCTGTCGGTCTACTGCCTGGTCGGTATGCATAAAAACGACCCGAGAACAAGTGAGGCGGCCATGAAATATTTTCTCATGGGCGGCTTTGCCTCGGCCATCCTGCTGTTTGGCATGTCACTGGTCTACGGGCTGACCGGGACCACAAACATTGCAAAAATCGGTGCAATAACCGCATCCGGTGAGCTCTTACATAACCCGGCCCTGATGGCGGCGCTTGGACTTATGATTGTCGCCTTCTGCTTCAAGGTGGCTGTGGCCCCCTTTCACTTCTGGGTTCCGGATGTGTATGAAGGTGCACCGACACCAATCACCGCCTTCATGTCGGTGGGACCGAAGGCTGCAGGGTTTGCTGTGTTTGGCCGGGTGCTTATGTCGGGATTTCCACAGTTTAACGATCAATGGGGAACACTGCTGGCCGTCCTTGCCCTGTTGACCATGGCAATCGGCAATATAACCGCCCTGTCACAGCGCAGTATTAAACGGATGCTGGCCTATTCCGCCATTGCCCATGCCGGCTATGCCCTGCTCGGTATCCTTTCCGGGACTGCTGAGGGCTTATCGGCAACAATGAGCTATCTGTTGATCTATGGATTCATGAATATGGGCGCCTTTGCCGTGCTCATTCTCCTGTCCGCACCCGGGAACCGGCATGAATCCCTGGACGATTATAAGGGGCTTGCCAAGACCAATCCCGTGGCGGCAATCCTGATGCTCATCTTCATGTTTTCACTCACCGGGATTCCGCCGACGGCAGGGTTTATCGGTAAGTTCTACCTCTTGAAAGCGGCCCTTGCAGCCGGATACACGATGACGGTTATAGGTGCTGTCATCTTCAGTGCAATATCAGCCTATTTCTACCTGCGGGTCGTGCGCTATATGTACATGAGCGAGCCGCAGGAGCAGCTTGATATCAGCTATTCTCCGGGTATTTCAGCCGTACTCGGTCTAGCATTGCTCGGGGTGATCGGACTTGGTCTACTCCCGGGCGCCATGATTGGCCGGGCGGCAAGCGTTCTGCTTGGCCAATAAAGGCTTTTCAGCGGCCTGCCAATCTGCTGAAACGCCATCCTCCTTCGTACGACGGCCGGCCATCGGGGCCGGCCGTCACTTTCAGGTCAGGATCCCTTGATAAACGAGAACATCCGTTCTATCACCTCTGCGGCTGACAGGCGGCTGGCATCTATCCGGACCGCATCATCAGCCGCCTTCAAGGGGGCAATGGTGCGCTCGCTGTCATCCCGGTCCCGTTTGATAATCTGAGCCAGGATCTCCTGTTCATCCACCCGCTCACCCTTAAGCGTAAGTTGATTGATCCGCCGGCGGGCCCGCTCCTCCGGATCAGCATCCAGATAAAACTTCCAGGCGGCTTGCGGAAAAACGACTGTCCCGGTGTCCCTGCCCTCAGCAACAATTTTCCCGGCCCGGCCCATTTTCTGTTGCATGACGGTCAGTTTTTGCCGGACAACCGGCAGGGCGGAAACTTTTGAGGCCAGCATTCCCATCTCGGGAGTACGAATAAAACCACTGATCTCCTGACCGCCAAGAAAAACCCGGACATCATCATCGGGACGTTTGGGCGGAAGAAGTTCAATGTGCAAATCCTGCAGAAAACGACCAACGGCCTGTTCATCTTCAACATCGACCCCGCCTTCCCTGCAGCCATAGGCCACGGCCCGGTACATGGCCCCGGTATCGAGATAGACAAATCCAAGCCTGTCGGCCAGCCCTCGGGATACTGTAGACTTCCCAACTCCGGACGGGCCGTCAATGGTGACGATCTGTAACTTTTCAGACATAGCCCAGCCCATCCAGACAATCGGCAAGTGCGCCGATAAACCGGGTGTTTTCCGCCTCAGTTCCCACCGTAATGCGGATAAAATCAGGATAGCCATAGGCCTTCATGGAACGAACGATCACCCCTTTATGGAGCATGGCCTCATAGAGCTCGGTGGCGTCACCACGTACATCGATCAGGAAGAAATTGGTGTGGGACGGGTAAGCCCTGCAGCCCAGCTTCTCCACCTGCTCACTGAGCCATTTTCGTCCGGCCCTGGTTCCGTTCAACGTCTTGTTGTAATGGGCAGTATCGGATAACGCGGCCAGCCCACCGACCTGAGCCGGTAGATTAATGTTAAAGGGTTGACGGACCCGGTGCAGCGTTTCGGCTATTTCCCGGTGCATCAGACCAAAGCCCACCCTGAGTCCGGCCAGGCCAAAGGCCTTGGAAAAGGTGCGCAGACCAACCACGGCCGGAATGGACTCGGACTTGCGGATATAGGAGAGGATATCGATTCGCTCTTCCGGTTCGACAAAATCCACATAGGCCTCATCCAGAACCAGGATAACCGACTCCGGGAGGCTGTGGAGAAAATTTTCAAACCGTTGTCCGGAGAAAAACGTCCCGCAGGGGTTGTTCGGATTGTCGAGAAAAATAAGCCTGGTCCGATCATTGACCGCCTCAACGATTGCATCCAGATCATGCTCCATCTCCTTTAACGGCAGAACCGTATTTTTCCCGCCCCGGACCTGGACAAACTTCTGATACATGAGAAAGGAAGGATGGGAGGTAATGACCTCATCCCCGGTCCGGACAAAGGCCTTGATCAGAAACTCGATCACCTCGTTGGAACCGTTGCCAAGGACAATTTCATCCATTCCCGCCCCCAGCCAGCGGGCCAGGGCCTCGGTCAGGTAAAAACTCGAGCCGTCCGGGTAACGGTGCAGGCCGGACAGGGTTTCTTCAATTGCGGCAACGGCCTTGGGTGATGGCCCCCAGGCATTTTCGTTGGAGGCGAGTTTAATAGAGTTGGTGATACCATACTCACGCTCCAGTTCATCAAGGGGTTTACCGGGCGGATAGGGAATAATTTCAGCTATATTATCAGGTATATTTAACTTCATAATCAGATGTCAGGTATCAGAAGTGGAATGGAGAAAACAAACAATACATCTAGTATCCAGACGTATATATTAATCCAGTCCCACTGGTTTTTTATCGACCACTCCGGCCCGCTGCTCCAGGTTCCAGGCGGCTTTAAGAAGAATTTCTTCGTTAAAGTGTGCGGCCTGCATCTGCATGCCTATAGGCAGACCGTCACTGGAAAATCCGCAGGGAACGGAGAGCCCGGGTATTCCGGCCAGGTTTGCAGAAATAGTCAGAATATCTGAAAGATACAGGGCCAGCGGATCATCAGCATTTTCCCCGATTTTCCAGGCCGGGGTCGGAGTAACCGGAGAGACCACCAGGTCACACTCGGTAAAGGCAGCACTAAAATCATCCTTGATCAGGGTCCGAACCTGGGATGCCTTTTTATAGTAGGCATCATAGTAGCCGGCCGACAGGGCATAGGTGCCGATCAGGATACGCCGCTTGACCTCATCACCAAAGCCCTGGGAACGGGTCTGACGATACATATCGATCAGGGAATCCGACTCCATATCCCGATAACCGAACCGGACCCCGTCAAAACGGGCCAGGTTGGAGCTGGCCTCGGCCGGAGCAATCAGATAATAGACGGCAACGCAGTACTCTGTATGGGGCAGGGAAACATCGATGATCTGCGCTCCTGCCTCACGCAGCATCTCAATACCGCCCCGTACGGCCTTCTCCACTTCAGGATCCATCCCCTCACCAAAATACTCCCTGGGTACACCGATACGAACCCCCTGCAGACCATCGGTCAATGCCCCTGCAAAATCCGGGACTTCCCGCCTGATGGAGGTTGAATCACGACCGTCATGCCCGGCAATTACATTCATTATCAGGGCGCAGTCGGAAACGTCTTTGGTCAACGGCCCCACCTGATCAAGTGAGGAGGCAAAGGCCACCAGACCATATCTTGAAACCCGGCCATAGGTCGGCTTCAACCCGACAACGCCGCAGAGCGAGGCCGGTTGACGGATGGAGCCGCCGGTATCGGAACCCAGTGAGGCAAAACATAAATCCGCAGCAACAGCCGCAGCCGAACCACCGCTGGAACCACCGGTCACATAGCCCGCTTTCCATGGATTTTCCGGAACCTGAAAGGCGCAATTCTCATTGGTTGAGCCCATGGCAAATTCATCCATGGCCAGCTTGCCCAGGATAATGGCCCCGGCATCATGCAATTTTTCAATCACGGTTGCATCATAGGGTGGAATAAACCCTTCAAGGATCTTTGAACCGCAGGTGGTCGGCATATTTTGGGTGCAGAGCACGTCCTTTACCGCCACCGGAATACCGTGTAGAACTCCGGAACCCTTTTTTTTGTCGGCCTGTTCAGCTGCTGCAAGCGCCCCGTCCCGATCCAGGCTCAGGTAGGCTTTGATCCGACCATCAACCGCATCTATACGAGCAAGAGCAGATTCGACCAGAGCGGTGGAGGTGATCTCTCCGTTTGCCAGTTGTTTCCTTGCCCCGCCAATAGTTAAGCTATGCATATTCATCCTCCTCTACCCGATAACCTTGGGCACAATAAAGGTTGCATCGTTGTGCCGGGGTCCGGCGGCAAGCGCCTTTTCCCTGGGCAGGGAGTCACGCACCTCATCATCACGGAAGGCATTGACCACCTCCTGGGTATGGGTGGTCACCGCCACCCCGGTGGTGTCGAGCTCGTCGAGCTTGGCCACATACTGGAGAATGGAATCCAGCTGCCGGGTCACCTTCTCTACTTCATCCGTTGACATGTCAAGCCGAGCCAGCTGGGCTACACGTTCAACTTCTTTTTTGCTTATCTTCATCAGTCCGACAATACGTTATATGTTAAACCGTTATTCAGGCAGATAATACCACTTCCCTGTTCCCGCACCTGGAAACAAAAGTCTCACAGAGCCTGGTGTAAAGGGACCCTGAAGAAAATCTTTTATGAGACTATAGGGAGAATGTAAAAGGAGATGTCCGGGAATACAACAGAAAAAATGAATCGTTGATCAACTTAGGGGTTCTCTGCCCAATAAGTTCGCAGAATTGAGGTGTAAATATGAATATGCAGTTCTTCCTGAACGACCCTTTATAGCTTATAGAGTGCGTCGGCTGAAAAAATAACCCCGGCAAAGGCCTCAACAAGTTCGGTATCAAACTGGGAGCCGGCGCAACGGCGCAACTCGGCTACGGCATCAACCGTGGAGAGATTGCGGCGATAATTACGGCGTGAGGTCATGGCATCGAAACTGTCGGCCACGGTGATGATTCGAGTGAGCAGATCGAGCTCGTCACCTCCGATACCGTCGGGATAGCCGGTGCCGTCGATTTTTTCATGGTGGTGACGAATGATATTGCATTCACGCTCCATGAATTTCAACGGCTCGACAATATTAGCACCCACCTCCGGATGTTTCTTGATCAGTTCCCACTCCTCGGCCGTCAGCTTACCGGGCTTCTGGATACAGGAGAGATCAATAACCAGCTTGCCGATATCATGAAACTCCGAGGCCCGCCGCAGGACAACCTTATCCTGTTCGGGCAGAGTAATAGCCTCACCGAGAAGCATGGCAAGCTCGGTCACCCGCCGGGTGTGACCGGCGGTGTACTCATCCTTTTCTTCCATGGCCGCCTGCAGGGAGGACATGATCTGAACAGTGGCCTTTTCCAGATGTTCACTGTACTGTTCGAGAAGGATGTTTTTCTGTGCCAGCTCCTTGGTTTTGTCCAGAACCTCACTTTCAAGATTCTGTTTATAAAGCTTTTCGTGGCGGATAAAAGTTCGCTTTTCAATCGCCCGGCGAACCTTGACATGGAAGAGCTCAATGTCTTCGATGGGCTTGGTCATAAAATCGTAGGCCCCGAGATTAATGGCCTTGACCGCATAATCCATGGAACCGGCCCCGGTAAGAAACAGAACCGGGATATCAAGATTTTTTTTGTTCAGAAATTCCAGGGTCTCAAAGCCATCCATGTCCGGCATATTGATATCCAGGACAATGACATCATACTCGTCTGAAACCTGATCAACGACTTCCCGACCGGAACTAACCGCGACCACATCATGATCAAACATAGTGAGGATTTTTTTGACCGCTGAGCGGACAAGATCATCATCATCAGCTATGAGAATTCTGGACCCCATGGAATAACAACCTTTTTTTGTCAGTACTGTTTAAAAAGATGTTTCATGCAAGCAGGTATATAATACAGCCACCCTCATTACAAAGTCTCTCACAAATTTAGCGTCCTGCAAAATTAATTTTACAATTTCCAGTAATTTTTTTGTACAGATAGAGCCTGTTCCAGCTGTGAACACCCAATATCAGCCGTTTTCAAGGATTCTAACCTTTTTACTCCAAGTGCAGCACCGGGGATATCCTCTCCACATAATTCCGCCAGCACCGCCATAGCCCCATCCCGCATACCCGTTAAACTGTACCCTCCTTCAAGAGTTATAAGAAGTTTCCCGCCGCACAGCTCCTCAGCCAGCTCACGCATCACCCGGGTCATGTAGGCAAAACCTGCCGGACTCACCTTCATGCTGCCAAGGGGATCACCGTTGTAAATATCAAAACCACAAGAGACAAGAATCAGCTCCGGCTGGTAGAGCCGGGCTATGGGGGCAAAGAGTTCGTTGAAAATGCGAGCAAATTCAACATCTCCCTGGCCTCCCGACAGGGGCACGTTAACGGTAAACCCTTCCCCGGCTCTGTTACCGGTTTCCAGAACAGCTCCGCTGCCGGGATAGTAGGGAAACTGATGGGTCGAACAGTACAGGACCTGATCGGTATCATAAAAACTGTGCTGGGTACCGTTGCCATGGTGCAGGTCCCAGTCGACAATCAGGATTCGTTTAAGACCCAGCTCTTTCTTTGCCCACCGGGCTGCAACGGCCACGTTGTTAAATAAACAGAATCCCATCGACCGGTCGCGCTCGGCATGATGACCGGGCGGGCGCACAATGCAGAACCCGTTGTCGATTTCCCCCTGATCAAGACGATGAATGCCGTCAATCAGGGCCCCGACGGCTAGGCAGGCCGCATCATAGGAATCAGCAGAAGTCTGGGTGTCGGCATCAAGAAAACCATGACTCCGGCCGGCGGTGGCTGCAACCTGTTTGACCAGTCCGGCCGAATGGTTCAATTCAATGATGTCGGTTGAGGCCGGATCAAACTGCGGATAGATAAAAATCGAATCACTCTCAAGTTTGTCCAGTTCATTAAAGATGACCCGCAGACGTTCCGGCGATTCGGGGTGACCGGGCCCTGGGTCATGGGCCAGGAAAAGGTCATCACGGTAGATGGCTGTTTTACGCATGGTTAGTTTCTCCTGCAGGAGTAGCTGTTTTTTTCGGTGATAAGCCGGTCCATCAACTGGTCATGGGGCTGAAGATCTACGGTTTCGATGAGTTGTAAGTCATACGCAAGGCCTACACGTGTCGCCCCAGGGGCATCCTGGGAAAGGAACCGGTCATAGTATCCCCCCCCATAGCCCAGCCGCCCGCCTTGCCGGTCAAAAACCGAACCCGGCACCACCACCACATCAATGGAGGCCGGATCTATTTCCATTGTTCGGCGCAGGTTAAAAACAGGTTCAGGGATACCGCAGTAACCGGGTCCGAGATCCGTATCCGGATAACCGATCCGGATGGCCTGCAGTTTTTTTTCCTCTACAAGGGTTACGGGAACCGTAAGAATTTTTCCCTGTTGTATACACCACCGGAGAAAGGAAAATGTTTGCACTTCGCTGCGAAAATTCACATACACAAATACGGTTGAGGCTTTTTGTATTTCCGGAAGTTCAAGTAACGAGGCGATGATTTTTTTCGATTTTTCGGTCTGTTCGGCAAGAGAGAGTTCATCGCGCCAGGCCAGTATCGTCTTTCGTAAATTTTGGCTGTCTGCGCTCATGGAGGACCGGGAGATTTAAATTTTTACTCATTTTAGAATACCTTGAAATGATATTTAAAGCAGTATAGCACAGTAGAGAATCTATTCCCGGCAAAAAAAAAAAACGGCATCCGCTATGCTGCGGATGCCGTTTCTCCTTTTATGGAAAGATGTTGCTCACATGGGAACGATCAGTTTGTTGCTGTCCTCATTCCAGGTCACAACCACATACCACAGGGCCATCATAAAGGCGATCAGCAGCAGGGTCGGACCATAGCCCATCGCATCCGGCATATACACATACTTGCCGAGGTAGCCGGCCTGTTCCAGACCGGTTATATCTATGGAGTCACCAGCGGAAATAGCTTCCCTGATTTCCTCAACATCATAACCGATCAGACCAAGTTTTGCCTGTGGAATCAGATTGCTCAATGCGCTCCCTGTTACCTCGAACTCCATATTCTTGATCCAGGCGGTCATCATGGAGCAGGATATTCCGAAAATAGGAGCAACCAGCCACAGTTTAATCTGCCCTTCACCTACCCGCCACAGGGTCCCGGTACCACATCCACCGGCAAACATGGCACCGAGGCCAAAGAGAAAACCACCGACAACGCCGCCCCAGCCAAAGGTACCGCGAACATAGTTCAACGGAGCAAGGACCGGGTCACCATCAAAACGGACAGCTACACCGTATTTAAGAACCGCTGCACCAATGGCGAGAACAAAAATGGACAGGGCAACTGATTTGGCCATCTTGGTATCACCGGTCATGTGCGGTTCACGGAACCCCTGGACCATACACCAGCGACCGCGCTGCATGGCGTAGCCGAGTCCAGCGGCAATGAGTATAATACCGGAGAGTGAAACAACATAATCAGTATAGTTGTCGCCGTCGAAGTTGGCATAGAAGTAAGCTGCCCAGATCATACCGGATATGGCAACAACCCCGAGAATTCCCTGGACCGCACGGGGAAGCTCTATGGTCTTGGAACCACCTGCACCCCAGGATATATATTCCATCTCCTTGTACAGCAGCCATAAACCGAAAACAACTCCGAAAATAAGTCCCAGCCACATGGCAAAACCATGGGCCGACAGGTTGCCTATGGCATTATAAAAACCACCAACATTACACCCACCGGCAAGGGTAGCGCCTATACCCATCAGGATACCGGCAATAACAGCCTTCAAATATTCACGATAGGGAGGAAAACGAAGGGCGAACTGGCCACCGAGACAGGCTGAAATAAAAGCACCGCCGACAAAACCTATACCTATCACCGAACCGGTATTAAACCAGATGGATTTTTTTAGAATACTTACGCCTTCATCATTGATAAAACCGACAGCCTCTTTCATATCGCCGTTGAAATAGCCCACGGAATAGAGAATCCAGTCTCCCCAGTTCCTGACTGCACCGACAGCCCCCCAGGGACGCCACCAGGCCATTATCATAATACTGAGAATAGCAATCAACAACCCGGTGGTCGTGGCGTTCCACTCATCCTCACAAAGAACCTTGTACAGACCCTTGACCTTGCCGCCTAAACTATCATCACTCATACTTTCCCCTCCTCCATTATATGGTGAAAGAACTTCAAATAATCTCTGTCCATAAACAGGTATTCTCTGCGGAATAAGGTTCTGCAAAAAAATTCTTTTTTTGAACCATGCATAAATCCGGCATTGAATACGTCTATGATTGTCAACTCAATAATTAACCAGCCTCAACCTCCATTTTATTTTTAATTATTATTTTCTTATAATAGAAAAACTTATTTAATTATAAGAAAATCACTTGCCGCCTATCCTCCATTCTAATTCACCCTTTACCGTCACCCTCTTTTTTTGTCAAGGATATTGACCTCGTTTTTAAACGAAAATTATAAATATATATTAAAATTTACACCTTTTTTTAACAACTTATAAAACAAACAAACTTTGAATGATTATTCATTTATAGCTTGACAGAATATCTGCTATTGGCTATACAAAGTTCTGCTTCACCACATTTTTTCAAAAATATATTGACGAAATCAGATGGTGAAGGTGGCAATAGTATTTTTTTAACCTGACCATGTAGGAGGAACTAAATGAGTGATTACAAAACAGCACCAGAAGGAGTTGAAGTTACAGCACACCTTGATGCAAAAGGACTGAGTTGCCCGATGCCTCTACTTCGTACAAAAAAAGAGATAGGAAAACTTAACTCCGGTGAGATCCTGCAGGTGGATGGTACCGATCCCGGTTCCAGAAATGATATTCCCGGTTGGTGTGAACGTGCCGGTCATGAGTATATTGGAGAAAAAGAAGAAGCTGGTTTCATCAGCTTTTTTATCAAAAAAGGTTGATCAAACCTCTTTTCTCTTACATCCTTATTCAGTATTTTAATCAGGTCAAATAAACATCTGGTGTACAACACCAGATGTTTATTTTAATGAAAGTTCATTGACACCAATGGACTGAAATACAATTCGATCTATATTTTTTCCGGAGGCGATAATGGCTAAAAGTTTAGGTATATTTGTTACCAATCCTGAGCAATTCAAGCATGTCATGGGAATAACCAAGGCTGCCAAGGCAAAAGGATCTAAAGTAAAAGTATTCTTTACCTGGGATGGAACCCTTAATGCAAAAAAAGAAGCAGGATTCAAGGATCTCTGTGAACTTGCCGATGATGTTTCTATCTGTGCCGATAGCTACGTCAAGCAGGGATATGATGTTAAAGACATTCCCGAGGGACTTGATGAGAAAAAAATGGCTACCCAGGCCCAGCACGGTATCATCATTGAAGACTACGACTGTTACTTAAGTTTATAGGGAGTTGGATAATGGAATATAATAAAGTATGTCTGATGTACAGAGCTAAAGATTCCACCGTTGATGGTATCCGCTCCGGTCTTGGTCTCGCTGTTGAGAATATGTACGCCTATGGTGTAGTTCTTGACGATGTCACCATGGATAAATTGGATGAGAATCAGATAGAATCTATTGAGATGCTCCGTGATATGGAAGGTGAAATTTATTCCACCAACCCTGCCAACTGTGAGTTGAACGGACTAGAGCCGATAACCATTGAGGAACTCGGTGAAAAACTGCGGGATATGACCCATATCATTCCTTACGGAATCAAATAACGAGCACAGGAGATAACTCTAATGAAAATATTAAATGTCTATCGTTCTGAGCCTGATGATACTACCAAAAAGTTGGTAGAGATCGTCACCAGAGACCGTGAGTCCGATTCTTTTGATTTATACACGGACAGCCCGGATTATGATGCCCTGGTCGATAAAATATTCGAAGCCGACCAAGTTATAAGCTGGTGGTAGATTATAAGCTGGTGGTAGAATTTTTTCCGATCACTGCGCAATAAAAAAGCCTCTGCCTTTATCGGCAGATGCTTTTTTATTTTTCACCCCTTAATCCAGAGAAAAAAGAAATTCCATTACCCTATCATGAAACCAGGGTCTGAATTGCCGTATTTTTGTATTTTCCCTGTTTGGATGAACTCTGTTGGTCAACAGAACTAAACCCGTATCCCGTTCCGGATCTATCCAGAATGAAGTACCTGAATAGCCCAGGTGGCCGATGCTTTTCTTTGACAGGAATTTGCCTGCACTTGTATAGCCTGTTGACGGGGTATCAAAACCCAGGCACCACGTCTTATCTTCATACTTTTTTTTAAGCCCCTCACTCAATACGTTCCGACCGACAGGCAAAAGTTTTTTTCGTCCCTGCCAGCCTTCAAGAATAGAGCTGCATAGTTGTCCCACTGCGTTTATCGTTCCAAAAAGACCGGCATGCCCGGCCACCCCATCCATCAGAAAACAGTGTTCATCATGGACTTCACCCTGAATAATCCTGTTGCGCCACTTGCAGCGTTCGGTGGCGGCACATTTTATATCCAATTTCTTTTTTTCAGGCAGAGGGAGAAAAAACAGTTCCTCGGAAATTTCAAGGGGTTTGGTTATCCATTCCGTAAAAAGGATATCCAGGGACTGCCCGGTTACCTGTTCAATTCCATCTCCAAGCAGGATAAAACCAAGATCACTGTACCTGCACTCCACACCAGTGTCATATTCAAGGGGATCTTTTAGAATTAGAGAAATAATTTTTTCTTTGTTTTCCTCTCCTGATTCAGGCTTAAAAAGCTCAAAATAGGGTCTGTATGCTGATAAACCCGAAGAATGTGAAAGGAGATGGGCAACTGATATATTTTCCTTATCAAGCGGTGTTTTTCGTTTACTGATATCTTTATATTTATAATTCCAATCGATGATGCCCTGCTCAACCAGATTATAGATCAACAGGGTTGTGGCCAGCGGTTTTGTCAGGGAGGCCAGGTCAAAAAATGTATTTTTATCTATCCTTCCCCCCATTTCATCCTGGCGTGTTCGACCGCTGGCGGCAATACCCTGTATTCTTTTTCTGCCCTGACCTGAAAAAACCACTGCGGCGCCACCTGGAAAAACACCTTTTTTTATTCCCTGTTGAAGAAGGAAATCAAGCTGCTGTTCAAGAGGGGAAAAAGAGGGAATATCCATGGGATAATTAACTTTTATTTCTTTGATTTTTCAGATTTTTTCGAGTAAAATACAAAGATATTTACCGCATCTGGAAAAACCTGTCCATAAGCTGTGTAAATTAGCGTTAAAAAAATGTTTATAACTTTTTATTTTTCGTAATGCACAAAAAATAAAAAGGTTATCCTGATATTTATCAAGAAAAAATATTCTATTTTTTTCAACTGTTATACAACTAATTAACAAACTAACACCCCTAATACCAACAACAATATTTTTTAATTAAAAAAGGACTATTACTATGGCGTTTCATTTTAATATCGCCCGGGAAGATCTGCTTAAAGCTGCCGGCAGTCAGCAGAACATAACCAGTAAAAAGGGAACCCTGGCTATCCTTTCAAATATCCTGGTTGAAGTGGAACAGGATCATATCGTCTTTACCGGTACGGATCTGGATATTGGTTTGAAACAGAGTATCCCGGCAGAAGTTTTTGAAAAAGGGGTTCTGACCCTGCCTGCAAAAAAACTCTTTGAAGTGGCCCGTGAGTCCGGTTCACCGACTATTTCTTTTCAGGAAGAGGAAAAGAACTGGGTCAAGATTACCGCCGGATCCAGTGTATACCGACTGGCCGGAATGGTCAGTGATGAATTTCCCCAGTTTCCTGACTACAATCAGGAGGCCATGGTAGAAATTGATTCGGCCGTAATGAATGATCTTATTGATAAAACCATATTTTCTATTGCCCAGGACAAAGAAAATATGTTTACCTTGACCGCGGCTCTTTTTAAAAAAATAGAAGAAGGGGATACAAAATTTCTACAGATGATATCCTCTGATGGGCACCGTCTATCTATAATGAAAAAAGAGGTCGATGAATCAATTGACCGGCTGCAGTTAAACCCGGTGACCCTGATTCCCCGCCGTGGTGTCCAGGAAATACGTAAATTCTGCGAAGATCGCGACACGTTCCAGATAGGAATTGAGGAAAAACAGGTGGTTTTACAGAGTGATGATTCCCTGCTTATCATCCGTTGACTGGAAGGAGATTTTCCCGATTTTCAGGCCCTTCTTGATGTGTTGACCAATGAGAACATCATCCGGATAAACCGGCTGGGATTTCTTGAATCGCTCAAACGGATAAACCTGTTTACCGAGGACCTCTTTCATGCCATCAAGATGGAGGTTGAAGAAAATAAAATCATTCTCACCTCCCAGAATGCTGATTTTGGATCGGCCAAAGATGAACTGGATGTTGAATATACCGGTGATCCATTAACACTTGGTTTTAACTGCCGTTATTTTATAGATACCCTCCAGGTAATGGAAGGTGAAATTATCGAAGCCTGTATCAATTCCAATGAAAGTCCCTGTCTGATAAGTTCAGATGATGATAAGGGATTTTTAAGCATTATAATGCCGATGAAGTTATAATACTGGTTCAGAGTTTTGAGGGATGAGTATAGATAGGAGTATCTCTTCGATTTTACTGACTTTATACTTCTCTGTATAATTTAACAAAGATGTTTTTTCATTTTCGAGGTTTGAATGGGCGACATCTTGATAAGGAAAGATTAAAAAAATTATGAGTGAAAACAATTCGGACTACGGGGCGGAACAGATAAAGGTTCTTGACGGACTTGAAGCCGTCCGCAAGCGACCGTCCATGTATATTGGCAATACGGCCGAAGAGGGACTCCATCATCTTATCTACGAGGTTGTAGACAACTCCATTGATGAGGCTCTTGCCGGTCACTGTGACCGTACTAGTGTAACCATCCACCAGGATAATTCCGTATCCATTGAAGATAACGGTCGTGGAATTCCGGTGGAAAAGCATCCCACTGAAAATATGTCGGCCCTGGAACTGGTCATGACCACCCTCCATGCCGGTGGAAAATTCGATCATTCCAGTTACAAGGTTTCCGGCGGTCTGCACGGTGTAGGTGTTTCCGTGGTCAACGCGCTGAGCAGCAAGGCTACAGCCGAGGTCAAAAGAAATGGTAAAATTTACCTGCAGAGGTATGAATATGGTATTCGTACAAGTGATCTCGAAGAAATAGGAACCACTGAACACACGGGAACTAAAATATTTTTTGTTCCTGATCCGGGAATATTCACTGAAACCACTGTCTTTAGATATGATATTGTTCGCAACAGATTGCGGGAACTCTCCTTTTTGAACCGGGGCGTTCGCATCTATCTCAAGGATGAACGAAGCGGAGCCGAGGACAAATTTCATTATGAAGGAGGAATAACCTCCTATGTTAAATATCTGAACCGAAAACGCACGGTTGTTCATCCTGAACCTATTTTTATAGAAGGGGAAAAAGATAAAGTCCAGGTGGAGATCTGCTTTCAGTATTTTGACGGCTACTCGGAACGGCTTTTTTCCTTTGTCAATAATATCAATACCAGGGAAGGCGGGGCCCACGTCGCCGGTTTTCGGGCTGCCCTGACCAAATGCATCAACCGCTATGCCTCCGATGATGTGGTACCCAAAAATCTCAAGGCCAAGATGGGCGGTGATGACGTCCGTGAGGGGTTGACCTGTGTTGTTTCCGTTCGGGTGCCCAATCCGCAGTTTGAAGGACAGACCAAGACCAAACTCGGCAACTCCGAGGTCAAATCCATTGTCGAGAGTCTGTGTAATGAGAAACTCGGTATCTACCTGGAACAGAATCCGGGTGTGGCCAAGCGTATTTTAAGTAAGGCCGTGGAAGCGGCCCGGGCCCGTGATGCGGCAAGAAAAGCGAGAGAACTTTCCCGTAAAAAAGGCGGTCTTTCGGTGATGATGGCCGGAAAGCTGGCTGAATGTCAGTCCAAAAAACCCGAAGAACGGGAAATTTTCATAGTGGAGGGTGACTCTGCAGGCGGTTCGGCCAAACAGGGCCGTGACCGTGCGGTGCAGGCTATTCTCCCCCTGCGCGGAAAAATTATGAATGTGGAGAAGGCCCGCTTTGATAAAATTCTCGGCTCCGAGGAAATCAGGCAGCTTATAGCCTCTCTGGGCACCGGTATCGGCCGGGAAGAGTTTGATATGGACAAACTTCGCTATCACAAGGTTATCATCATGACTGATGCCGATGTTGACGGCGCCCACATCCGTACCCTGCTGCTCACCTTCTTTTATAGACAGATGTTGCCGCTGATTGAGAACGGCTTTGTCTATATCGGCCAGCCGCCCCTGTATCGCCTGGGCCGTGGAAAAAAAGAAAAATACTTTATCGATGATGATGCCTTGAATACCTATCTTTATGATCAGGCCAGTCAGTTTATCCATATTCGGCCGCAAAAAAGCGAAGAGATAAGCAAAAAAAATATGGTCGATATTCTGCAGAAACTCTCCTATTTTGAAAGAATTACCGCCTATATGGAACGTTTGAACATTCCGGAAAAGATGACGATTTTTCTGCTGGCTAATGATGTCCATTCCGCGGATCAGTTTGAGGATAAAGGTTTTCTGGAAAATATAATAGCCCAGATAAAGGAACTGGAGCCGACCGTAGGCAATATCCGGCCCTGTCGCTGGCGGCCGAGCTGCTACGAGGTGGATATAGCCTTTCAGGGTCAATCTCATATGATGATGACCCTGGGGCCCAATGTTCCTCTTATTGCCGAATACAGGCATGGTCTGGATCTTTTTGACCAGGTTAAAGAGTACCTTGACGATACCTTTACCATTATCCGCACCAGTAGCAGCAGCGGTCAGGAAAAAGAATATCCGGCAGACAACTGGCATGATCTGATCAGGGTTGTCCGGGAGGAAACCTTCCGTGGAAGTCATCTGCAGCGCTATAAAGGTCTGGGTGAAATGAATCCGGAACAGCTCTGGGATACGACCATGAATCCGGAGAACCGGACCCTGGTCCAGGTAAAGATCGGCGATGCGGAGATGGCCGATGATATATTTACCACCCTGATGGGCGATAAGGTCGAACCACGACGTGAATTCATCCAGAATCATGCCCTTGAGGTTTCGGAACTTGATATATAAGTGAAACAAATGAAAAGAAAAGACTCCTTTTTTCAACTGATACGGAAAAATAAAGAATTTCTTGAGAGTATCGGAGTTAAAGAAATAGGGCTTTTCGGTTCCGTTGTTCGGGGCGAGGATACAGCTGCAAGTGATATTGACGTGTTGGTCGAGTTTATCCAGGAAAAAAAAACGTTCCAGCGCTTTAATATGCTCTGCGATTTTCTGGAGAAAAATCTGGAATCAGACTTTGATCTGGTAACAAAAGAAAGCCTCAGCCCATATATTGGTCCCCATATTCTTAAGGAAGTTGATTTTGTTGAAATCACCTCTTGAATATCTGTATCACATCAGAGATGAGGCTGAATTTATACTCAATTCCACCAAGGATATTGATAAGGAATCATTTCTTGCAGATCCTGTTCTGACTCGGGCAATAATTCAAAGTCTGGAAATTATTGGTGAAGCGGCAAAAAGGTGCCGAAGGAATATAAAGAGAGCGTACAGTGTATAGAGTGGAAAAGTATGGCTCGAATGAGAGATAAACTCATTCACCATTATTTTGGAATAGACTACTCTATTGTCTGGGATGTTGTTAGATCGGAAATAGCTCCTTTGTATAAAAATATAATATTGTTAATAGATAAAATAAATAAGGATAACAGTTCAGTATGACCACTGAAACCGAGAATAACCAGCAGAAGTATCCCACAATTACCATTGAGAAGGAGTTACGGAAATCCTATCTTGATTATGCCATGTCCGTCATTATCGGTCGTGCCCTGCCCGATGTCAGAGATGGCCTGAAACCCGTACACAGAAGGGTTATTTTTGCCATGCGTGAGCTTGGCAACACCTATAACCGTCCCTACATTAAATCGGCCCGTATCGTCGGTGACGTTATAGGTAAGTATCATCCCCATGGTGATACAGCGGCCTATGACACCCTGGTTCGTATGGCCCAGGATTTTTCCCTGCGCTACCCGCTGGTTGACGGCCAGGGCAACTTCGGTTCCATGGATGGCGATGCACCGGCCGCCATGCGTTATACTGAAGCACGAATGACCAAACTTGATCAGGATATCGTTGCCGATCTGGATAAGGAAACCGTTGACTTTATCCCCAACTACGATAACTCCCTGCAGGAGCCCACTGTCCTGCCGTCAAAAATTCCCAACATCCTGGTCAACGGCTCAGAAGGTATTGCCGTCGGCATGGCGACCAAAATTCCACCCCATAACCTGAACGAGGTTATGGATGGCCTGATAGCCCTTCTTGATGATAAGAACATCACTGTCCACCGGCTGATGGAGATCATCACCGGTCCCGACTTCCCTACCGGCGGTTTCATCTGCGGTCGGGCCGGGATTCGTGAGGCTTACGAAACCGGACGCGGGGTGGTGATCATGCGCTCACGTACCCATGTGGAAGAACGGAAAAATGGCGGTGAATCCATAATAATTACAGAAATTCCCTATCAGCAGAATAAGGCCACCCTGGTCGAAAAGATAGCCCTGCTGATGAAGGAAAAAAGAATAACATCCATCTCCGAGGTCCGGGATGAATCCGACCGCCACGGTCTGCGGATTGTCCTGGAGTTAAAGAAGGGTGAATTTCCCGATATCATCATCAACCAGTTGTACAAGATGACGCCGTTGCAGAAAAGTTTCGGTATCATTCTGCTCTGCATTGTCAACAACAGGCCGGAAATACTCAATCTCAAACAGGTCCTTGAGTATTTCATCGTCCACCGCAAGACCGTTATTTACCGGCGCACCGCTTTTGAGCTTCGCAAGGCCGAAGAAAAGGCCCATATCCTGGAAGGTCTGAAGATTGCAATCACCAACCTTGATGATGTTGTCGCCCTGATCAGGGGTTCTGCCAACCCGGCCGAGGCCAAGGCGGAATTGATCCGCCGCTTCGAGCTCAGCGAGATCCAGGCCCAGACCATTCTCGATATGCGTCTGCAGCGATTGACCGGACTTGAACGGGAAAAGATCGTCAAAGATTATGAGGAAATTCTGGAACAGATATCCTGGTTGAAAAGCGTTCTTGCCGATGATGACCGGGTCATACAGATCGTCCGTGAAGAGTTTGAAAAAATCCGGGAGGATTACGGCGACGAACGGCGGACCGAAATAATCGATGCCCCGGATGAAATCCTGCCCGAGGACATGATAACCCCTGAAGAAATGGTGGTTACGGTCAGCCATACCGGCTACATCAAGCGGAACCCTATGACTCTGTACCGGGCCCAGCGCCGCGGCGGCAAAGGCGTCAAGGGGATGACTACGATTGAAGACGATTTTGTTACCGATCTCCATATCGCTTCGACCCTGGACACCTTTTTATTTTTTACCAACAAGGGCCGGGTCTTCTGGCGCCGGGTCTATGAGCTGCCGCTTGCCGGCAGAACCGCCCGCGGCAAAGCCATTGTCAACCTGCTGGAACTCAGAGAAGGTGAAAAAATGGCTGCTATCCTGCCGATCGCCGATCTGGCCGGTACCGACGAGTCGCAGACCGTGTTGACCATCACCAAGATGGGTCGGGTCAAGAAGACCAGTATTGCCGAATATAAACGGCCCCTGCGCAAGGGCAAATACGGTCTGACCATCAAGGAAGATGATGAAATCCTCACCGCAGCCATAACCTCGGGCGAAGATGAGATCTTCCTGGTCACCAAAAAAGGCCTGTCCATCCACTTTCATGAATCCAAGATCCGGACCATGGGTCGTCTGGCAGCCGGGGTCAAGGGTATTAATCTGGGCGACGATGATGAGGTTGTCGGCGTGGCCGTGCTTAAAGACGATGATTCTATCCTGACCGTGACTGAAAACGGTTACGGCAAGCGAACGGCGGTCTCGGAATACAAGCTCCAGAACCGGGGCGGCAAAGGGGTCTTTGCGATCAAGACCAGTGATCGCAACGGTAAGGTTATCGGGGTCCTGCAGGTGGTGGACGAAGATCAGGTTATGCTGATTGCCAACTCCGGCAAGGTTATCCGGATGCCCATGCATACGGTGCGGATCATCGGTCGAAACACCCAGGGCGTACGCCTTATTAACTTGAGTGAGGGAGAAAAGGTGGTCGGTCTGTCCATGCTTGCCCGGGAGGAAGAGGTAAGCGTTCCTGATGAAGAACTCCCGGAAGGTGAGCAGAGTGAGCAGGAACCCTCTGATGGATCTGGAGAAGATTAAAAAAATTAAAAAAACAGCGGTTATCGGGGCCGGGAGATGGGGAACCGCTCTGGCTAAACTGCTGGCGGACAAGGGTGAGGAGGTGGTCCTTTGGGGCCACCGGCCCGAACATGTTGAGCAGATCCGGCGGGAACGGGAAAATAGGCAGTATCTGGCCGGAGCGATCCTACCGGAAAATCTTCTCCTGGAGCAGGATCTTAACGTTGCCGTCAAGGGCGCCCAATGCGTTCTGATGGTGGTGCCCTCACATGGGTACCGTGAGGTCTTTATCCGTCTTCTGCCCTTCCTTGCCCCCAATACCCTGCTTGTTTCAGCGGTTAAAGGTATTGAAGTCGGTACCCGCCAGACCATGACCCAGTTGATGGCCAGGGAGGCGGGTTCCTCGGCCCATTTATATTTCGGGGTTCTGTCCGGGCCCAGTTTTGCCCGTGAAGTAGCCGACCATCAACCCACCGCAGTCACGGTTTCCTTTGCCGACCTCCCGGCGGCCCGCGCTATCCAGCACCTCTTTGCCACCGATTATTTCCGGGCCTATACCAGCACCGATGTCATCGGTCTTGAAATAAGCGCGGCCATGAAAAACGTTATTGCCATTGCCGCCGGTATCTGCGACGGACTTGGTTTCGGGCTCCACACCCGGGCCGCCCTGATTACCCGGGGCCTGGCCGAAATTACCCGCATGGGTGTAGCCATGGGCGCCGATCCTTTTACCTTTTCCGGTCTCGGCGGCCTGGGAGATCTGGTTCTCACCTGTACCGGCAACCTGAGCCGGAACCGAACCGTCGGCCTCAAGCTTGGCGAAGGAAAATCTCTTTCCACCGCCCTTGGTGAAATGACCATGGTCGCCGAAGGTGTAAAAACCACCAAGTCCTGCTACAACCTTGCCGAAGGTCTCGGGGTGGAAATGCCCATTCTCGAACAGACCTACCAGGTTCTCTACGAGGGAAAAGACTGCCGACAGGCGGTCCAGGAGCTCTTTCAGCGCGACCTTAAGGAAGAGTTCGACCAGATGCCGGCAACCTCCTGATTAAAAAAACGATTACCCACTGTCCTCAGTCGTGAGCAAGGGATACCGTCACTGAAAATCAAGAAGGCTTAACGAATTTCCAATCAATCCACAGGGCTCTATGACCGGCTGAACAGGCGATGGTATCTTTGATTTATGACGTTGAATGTACTTTTAATTTGTCACATTAACTTTCAATGATTCCAACAGTCATACGTCATCCCCGAGCGGTTATGCTGTATGTAACGACGGTGTTGTTATCGTGGATCCAGCTAGCTGGAAAGGCTCTGGATCCCCGCTAAAAGCATGCGGGGATGACGAAAAAATAAAATGTGACACAGCAGAAATTCTCTCTCCATCTTTTTCGGGTGACATCATGAAATCTTTTCTTTCCGCTTTTCTTTTTCTCTTTCTCCTGACCCTGACCGGCTGCGCCACCCTTGAAAAAACAGTGGTTAAAGAAATAAAAAAACCACCCTCCCCTGTTCCGGCTCCGGCCACCTTCACCGGCCGTATCCCCTGGGCCAACTGTGACGGTATTGATATCACTCTCAATTTTCGTCCGGACGGCCTCTATCAACTCCGCAAGAACGTCATCAGGGGAAAAAACTGGGATAAAAGTGCCGAGATGGGGCGCTGGAAGTATGATCCAGGGGAAAACCTCATTGTGCTCGGCGAAAAACGTGGTTCACTCAAGACCCTGGCTCTGCTTGATGACAACACCCTGCGGCTGCAGGACGTTGAAGGGCAGATGATGTATTCCACCAAGCTCAACTATGAGCTTCACAAAGCAGACACCGTTGATCCCTTTCCCGACCCGGTACGGATGCGTGGCATGTACAGCCTCAAGGGCGATACCGGGTTTCTGACCGAATGCAGGAGCGGGGTCCGGTTCCCGGTCTCCACGGAAAAAGAAAACAGGATTCTGGAACATAGCTACAACACTACACCCCACGGCCAGGGGGACCCGCTGCTGGTTTCCATTGAGGGAAGTCTGGTCAAAAAAGGATCCGGTACTGAAGAGATTGTTGTAGACCGTTTTATTAAGATCATCCCGGAGCAGGACTGCGACGGTGAACGCAACGATACCGGCCTGTTCAACACGACCTGGCGCCTGAGTGAACTGGACGGCCAGCCCATAACCCTGGCCGAGGGCCAGCAGAATCCCTTTGTCATGCTTGAGGTGGAAGGCAACAGGATGCACGGTTTTTCCGGCTGCAACCGGTTCTTCGGGACCTATCTGGTCAAGGGTGAGATTTTTGTGTTCAACAAGATGGCCGGCACCCGCATGGCCTGCCTGAAGGGAACCGCCCTGGAGAACGGATTTCTCAAGGCCATGAGTAAAACCGAGGCCTACCGCATCCGCAACGGCATGCTCGAACTCCGTGACCGGCATGAAAATATCCTGGCCCGCTTGAAGGCGGCTAAGTGATGAGTTTTTTCCACTTTACTGACGATAATATCAGATATTATGGACAAATTAAAAAGAAAAGTAATACCTGGAAAGATTTTTCCAGGTTGAGTTGTTTAATATCAAAATACATGGAAATTTGGCCCAGAGATAGGATGATATGATGGACATTTTCCATGTATTACCACTGTTAAACTTCGAAATGGACATCTCAAAATATACTGACAGGAAGTTTCTAAAATGGATTAACCAGCCTAATCTAAAGGGATGGCAGTTTTCATTTGAACGGCCCGAGCTTCCGGAATCAAAGTTCTTTAACATTAAAAAACATGATGGCATTGATGGTGCTTATTCGGCTGCAATAAAACACCGTGATGGATTTCTTGAAGCCGCCACTGAACTAGGCATATATGATAAAAACGCTTCAAGAAAAAAATTACTGCCACTAAATATTAAACTATCACCAAGAAACACTTCTGGTATCGTTGGAGTTTGTCGATCAGTAAGCCAAAGGAAAGACAGAGAAAAACCAGAGATTACATGGAGAGCCGGATATCAAAATGCAAAAGGGCAGAATAGGCAAAAAGGCTATTCTGTTCAGGGATTAGGAGAAAAAACAGCTTTCTATGAAGCTATAAAATACCGCCGAAATTTCCTGCTATCAGTCTACGACGCCCTTAAAAATGATTTTGCAAAAGAGGTATTAGAAAGACACATTGAGGAATTTGATGCGATCCTTGAATATGCCTCAGAGCTTGTTGATGACTCCGATGTTTTTTTCTTTCTTGGTGCTCTCAACAACCCATACTTGGAAAGCACTTCAAAGAAAGAAATGCTTGATATTAGAGTTGGCCAATATCGATTCCGAAAGCTGGTTATGTCCTATTGGGGAAATAGGTGTGCTGTTACGGGAACAAAGCATTTTTTAACTGCCGGTCATATAAAACCATGGAGAGATTCGGACAATGCTGAAAGATTGGATGTATTTAATGGACTTTCTCTTTCACCTGTTTACGACAAAGCCTTTGATAATGGGCTTATATCTTTCGATAATGATGGGAAAATAATTATTTCAAAAAAACTCGAAGCCGAAGCATCTCTTCTTGGCATTAGTCCAGCGGATAAGTTGAGTGGTAAATTGAACTTTCTTCATCATAAATATTTAACTTGGCATCGGGAAAGAATCCTAGAAAAAGTTTAACAATTACATTCAGTTGACCCGCTACTCGTATCCGATTTTTTGTGCAGATTCAAGTTGGTAGATTCTGGCAAACTAAGCGGCATTTCCAAGGCGGGCAACTGATGTTTGACGTTAGATTTCCTTTCTATACCTGATGGATACGAAACCCTTTATTCTGAAGGTAATCGGAAAGAGCAACGCAAATAAGAGCATTTAGGGATATTCCACTGGTTTTGGCACAAGATCGGCCAACCGTCGCAAGGCGACCTGGGAGACGAACGCTTACAGCGATCTGCTCGGCTGATTCTTGAACCGGTTTAGGGGTATTGTGCGTGTCGGCGTTGGACTTCTTTCTGTTTCTTGACATGGTTGAGCCTCCTTGAAATGGTATGAGTATGATATCATGATGATACCAGGATGATACCAAAATGTCAATGGGGGTGAATTGGGGTACGAGTGGAGGGGGGCACGATATACTCTTTGCCCCCCGAGCATGGACGCCAGGATGGAGCGGGTAAATGGGAAGGAAGGACCGCAAAGAGAGAAGTCTCTTGCAGAGCAACCCTTCAAGGGATATTGAAGGGGTCCTGTCGCCAACAACAAAGCAGGGAGTAGCGTTCGCAGAGCGAACCCTACACCCTACTCAGTAGCGGTGACGCTACAGGAACCAGTAAAGAAAAAAACAGAGGGTTGTCGGACAAATACGGGCAAACGAAACGTGGGGCGAGATCCAACCGCCCTATAACCCCCGCAAAAGCAGGGGTCGGTCGGTTGGAAAGAGTGACAAAATTCTTTTTTTCTTGACTGAACCCTTGCGCTTTCGCTGGGCCTATAGGTGCCGAAGGCGGAAGAACGCCGTTCTTGCCACCTCTGACAAAAGAACTGGAGTTTACAAAGGGCTGGTCCCGGACAAGAGGGGAAAACCCTGCCAGACAGACAATCTAACAAGACGCTGAAGACCGCCCACAAGGGCAATCGTTAAGGGATTCAAGAACTGTTAAGAAAACTTGAATGAATTGAAGAGTTTGACGAAGGGCGGCTTAGCTCTACGTTATACAAATAAGGCTATTTCCCAATGCGACACGGTGAAACCGAGGTAACCACATGAACATTGCTTTTGTTGAGATTCAGAACTTCCGCAAACTGAAATCCTGCCGGGTGGAGATCGCTTCTCAGGAAACGATTCTGGTCGGCGCGAATAATAGCGGCAAGACATCCGCGATGGACTCGATGATCCTGTTCCTCAAGAAGCGCCGTCGCAAAGATATTGTCACCACGGACTTCACTCTGTCGAATTGGTTGCAGATCAATCAAATCGGCACACAATGGGTCAGTGCAGATGATGACACTATGCCAGACCTTACTCTCGAACAATGGCTGCAGTATTTGCCATCCATCGACATCTGGCTTGATGCCGATGATGCGGATATCCACCACGTTATCCATCTACTCCCAACACTTGATTGGACACCCAAGCAGAAACTCGGGGTACGGCTGGTATTTGCCCCCAAGGACGTTGAAAAACTATACAAGGAATTTGGTGATGCATTCAGATCAGCACGCGAAACTGAGCCTGCCCCGCCGAAAACTGAACCCGAGGTTCTATCCAAAGGCAAACGCAGGCTCTCCTTGTGGCCGGGATCAATGCGGGAGTTTCTGGACAGGACTCTTCAAGAACAGTTTGAGGTAAAGGCGTACATCCTAGACCCTGCGAAATGCTGTGATCCAGAGAAAGGTGTGGCTAAACCCCAGCTGCTTCCTGTTGACAGTGAACCGATGGACAGGGATCCATTTGACGGACTCTTCAAGATAGATGTAATCAGCGCCCAACGGGGATTTTCCGATCCAACAACGGAAGATAAGTCACACAGCGGCTTTGCGAGCTTGTCCACTCAACTCCGGCAGTATTTCACCAAGCATTTAAACCCGTCGGACTCTCCAGATGCCAGCGATATTGAAGCCCTGGAAGCCATTGAAGAGGCAAAGACGATATTTGACGAGAAACTAAAAGCAAGTTTCAAGCCTGCAATTGGCGAACTTGAGGGATTGAACTATCCGGGGTTCAGCGACCCGCGCATCTCTTTGACGAGCGAACTCCGCGCTGTTGACACATTGGACCACAAGGCCGCCGTCCAGTTTGACGTTCTGCCCGAAGGTGTCGGCACCGCCGCCTTATCGTTACCGGAGCAGTATAACGGCTTGGGATATCAAAACCTCATCTCCATGGTATTCAGCCTGATTCGGTTCAGGGACGAATGGATGCGGGTTGGCAAAGCGGCAAAGAAGAAAAGCGGCGACGACACCATTATCGAGCCGCTTCATATTGTTCTCATTGAAGAGCCGGAAGCTCACCTGCATGCTCAGGTTCAGCAGGTGTTTATCAAAAAAGCCTACAAAGTACTGCGCAGTCATAAGTCGCTCGAGGATGGTCATCTCAACACGCAGATGATCGTCAGCACGCATTCATCGCATATTGCTCACGAGTTGGATTTTACTTGTCTGCGATACTTTCGGCGCGGATCCGCTGCACAGAAAGGAGAGATATCTTTCGCAACGGTTGTGAATCTATCGAACACGTTTGGCGATGGCACAGAAACATCCAAATTCGCCACACGCTACATCAAGTCCACCCATTGCGATCTGTTCTTCGCTGATGCGGCCATTCTTGTCGAAGGCTCGGTGGAACGAATACTGGTTCCGCATTTCATAAAGAATGGATTCAAGAAGCTGGATCAAAGCTATATTTCCCTGCTTGAAATTGGCGGCAGTCACGCACACCGCTTGAAACCACTCCTTGAAACACTGGGCCTTCTTTCGCTTGTAATCACGGACTTGGATTCAATCGGTGAGACGGGCACGGCAAAGGTGTTCCCAGAGCGTGGCAAGAAGTATCGGACCGGCAATACGACTCTCAAGGAATGGATACCCCGTAAAGACTCTCTGGATGAGATTCTGGATTGCTCTGACGATGACAAGCAGTCCAGCAACCAGCAGATCAGGGTGGCCTATCAATGCCCTGTGAAACTCAAATATATGGCTGGCTCCGCTGAGGAAGCCGTCCCGTACACGTTTGAGGATTCGTTAGCTCTGACCAATCAGGACTTGTTCCGAGGATATGATGCCCCAAAAGGTCTACTAAAGAAGCTCAAAGAAGCCCTTAGTAAAGCTACTTTACCCGAAGCCCGGCGGGTGATGTTCGACAATTTAGGGGCAGGAAGTAAAGCCGAGATGGCTTTGGAATTACTTTATCTTACCGAGCCAAGCGAGTTAAAGCCTCCGGCCTACATTCATGAAGGGCTGAAATGGCTGGAAATCAAGCTTGCTGAGAAAACACCGGATTCCCTTACCTCTTCACCGGAGGTCGGGAATGACTGATTCAGCCGCACAAACTGCTGAGCTCCGCGATGTAATGGCGAGCTGTCTCAACCTGGACAACCCTAGGAGTTTCTTCCTGTTTGCCGGTGCCGGTTCCGGGAAGACGCGCGCCCTTGTTGACGCGATGCAGATCTTTCGCGAGAAATGTGGCGAGGAGTTCCGCGTCTCTGCGCGGAAGGTTTCCGTCATTACATACACCAATGCTGCATGTGACGAAATCAAACATCGAATTGACTATGACTCTATGTTCTCCGTATCCACTATTCACCGTTTTGCGTGGGAACTGATTCGGTCATATCACGACGACATTCGTGAGTGGCTCGGCCACAATCTGATAATCCAAATCAGCGCCCTCGAAGAAAAGCAGCGAAAGGGCAGAGCTGGTAAGGCATCTGCTGACCGTGCTGTACAGATCGAATCTAAGAAAAAGAGGCTGGCTCGCCTCAATACAATCAAGTACTTCGCGTACAACCCGAATGGCGAGAACATCGGCAAAAACTCGCTTAACCATGTTGAAGTCATCAGTATTTCGACTGCGTTTCTGGCAGACAAGCCGCTGATGCAGCGAATTCTGATTCGCAAGTACCCGATCCTGCTTGTTGACGAAGTTCAAGACACTCAGAAGGATTTGGTCGATGCTTTTCTTGCCGTTCAGGGAGAGCATTCAAAGGAATTCTGTTTGGGGCTTTTCGGGGATGACATGCAGCGGATCTATTCAGATGGGAAAACGGGCCTCGCAGAAGCAATTCCCAATGACTGGGCCAAACCTGCTATTACTGTCAATCATAGATGTCAGAAGCGTATCGTAAGGCTCATTAACATGATCAGAGCCGAAGCAGATGCACAAACGCAAGAACCAAGAGAAGATGCTTCAGAGGGGTTTGTACGACTGTTCCTTGTGCAAGATGGTGAGGAAGCCAATAAGATCGCAGTCGAATCAGAAATTGCCGGAAGAATGGCTAAAATCACATCAGACAATCAGTGGTTTGGAGAGAATAGAGAAGTTAAGACACTCACGCTTGAGCATCACATGGCCGCGAGGCGTGGTGGTTTTAGTGACTTCTTCGAGCCGCTCTATCAAATTGCGAATTTCAAGACGGGATTGCTTGACGGAAATTTGAGCGGTATTCCGTTTTTCTCGCAACAGGTGCTTCCTTTGGTAATGGCACTGCAATCAGCGGATAGATTTGCTGTCACACGAATTGTTAAGAAATCCCCGCTTGTATCCGCTGACACACTGGAACTCAGCAAATCGCCAATGGATGAGATCCGCAAAGCCGACGATGCTGTAAGATCGTTCTTTACCCTGTGGGACGACGACAACGATCCATCCCTGACAGCTGTTCTGAAAGCAATAGCGGCTACGGGTCTGCTTGCTATACCTGACGTATTTGCACCTGTCATGTCTCGATCGGATTCAGCAGAAGATGAGAGTGACACTGACGATTCCGCTGAATCTGCCCACGACCCAAGAATTGATGCCTGGGACAAGGCACTTGCCGCTCCATTTAGCCAACTGAAATCCTATGTCCAATATATCTCGGATAAATCTCCATTTGGAACACATCAGGGAATCAAAGGGTTGGAGTTTCCGCGTGTGATGGTGATTTTGGATGATAACGAAGCTCGCGGATTCATGTTTAGCTACGACAAGCTACTCGGAGCGAAAGAACCAACATCAACTGATCAGAGGAATCTCGAAGAGGGGAAAGATACAGCTGTCGACAGGACACGACGACTATTCTATGTCACATGCAGTCGGGCCAAAAGCAGCCTGGCCATCGTGGTGTACACGGTCGAAAAGAAGAAGATAGCCACCCACTTGAAGAATGCAGGGTGGTTTGAGGATGACGAAATCATAGATATTTGAGAGGGTCGAGCGCTTAAACGTGAATTGTATAACAAAAAAATGCACCTGACTTTTATTCCGCTGCGCTCCACAAAAGCAGGTGATTTTAGTCGTTCGGGAGCATTACGCGTGTGTCCCACGAAAAGCTTGCGTTCAAATCTGAACCATGATAGCGTCACCTAGTGTCTGTCCAAAAACAGCCTTTTTCGGCCGAAGCAACTCGATATTAATTCTCAGATAGTAACCACTCTGCAAAGGATTCTTCTTCATCAGGCCGCAACCCCAAGATTTTTCTTTCACGGTGCGTTTTTTTCGAAAAA
>JAJRQC010000085.1 GCA_024280455.1 Deltaproteobacteria bacterium
AGAGGAAACATGACAGACATACTACTCGCCCGCGATGCGGTCGAGTATCCATTATTGGCTGCTGCCGCAGCCAATAATGGATACCTGCGCCAACTTTGCCAAATAACTACCCATATTTTCGGATAAACCAGCATGGCTGGATCAGGTAAGCGGAGCGAAGCGCAGACTCCGGGTTTTACCGTCTCAGCCACAACGAACGATGAAAATAGCCTGATACGACATCACTTCGTGGGCCATTTTCAGATAAATAGAGGAAGTCTGGAGGATACCATGAGCAGTGAAGAAGTTCATTTTCTGGCCTATGATGAAGCGGTTCGCATTGTCGCGGCCATTCAGGAAGAGGAAGATATTCATCAACCCGGTCACCGTATTCTGACCGTTTATAACCAGGAAAATAAGGAAATCTGCTGGTTTGATTTTGATGAAGTGGTACGTGACGCCGCTTCGAAGGATAAGTCCGAGCAAAAAGAAGCGGTTTCCAAGTATATCATGCATCATATTCCCGCCTGGGCGACTGAAATTTAAAAGGGACTGTGCACAAGAACCGGACTGTTTAATGCCGGCTCAAGTTCCCTGCAGGCCTAATCAGACTCTTTTCCGAGTATTCCCTGAGGCATAGGGGGAACTCCTTCATTACTAAGGACAAATCCTCCATCCAGACGCAGGGTTGCTCCGGTCATGAAATCCGCCTTTTCAATAAGGAACAGGACGGTTTCTGCGACTTCCTCCGGGGTACCGGTGCGGCCGACCGGAGTGTGATCGAGCACCTGCTGCCGTTGTTCGGCAGACAGGGCCTCCCAGCCCCTGGTACCTGCCCCATGCCTGGTGTCGATAATCCCGAGCATGATCTCATTGACCCGGATTTTCGGGGCCCCGAGTTTTGCCCAGGTTCTGGTCAGCGTTTCCACCCCTCTGTTTGCGGCCGCGTAACCATCGTTAAACAGTAAACCTGCAATCCCGGCCCGTCCGGTTAAGGCTGCAACGGAAGAAAGGTTGATCACGCACCCCTGTGGGCACTGCTTGAGAAGAGGCAGGCAGCCGTTAAAGACCAGCCATTTTGCGTGCAGGGTCGTCTCCATTTCGCGCTGCCATTGATCCCTGTTGATGTCCAGAGTATAGGCACCGTGGACAATCGGCATGCCGCCTCGTTCTATATTGTTGATCAGGATATCCAGGCCGTCTGCTTCCCGTTTGATGGTTTGCACCAGCTGCTCGACCTCCCCGGTTTTGCGCAGGTCGGCTTTTATGAAGATATGTTCCATATCCATGGATGAAAACTCATCAATCATTGACTCAACATCCCCAGGCCAGTCATGCCAGGGGAGGAACAGGCGAACGCCATTTTGTGCCAGGGTTCGGGCAATTGCCCGGCCAATACCTCTGGATGCCCCGAGAACCAGTGCTGTTTTTCCATAAATATCCATGAATGCCGCCCGTGTTTGTGGTAATCTTTTTTTCCTTTTAAATGGATTCTACACTTTTTGTATCTAAAATAAATTGTATCTAAAATAAATCCTTTCAGGAATCATTCAATGCAGAAAAAACGGTATTTTCCCATAATCGCAGGAAAATGGATACTCTTTCCCCTGTTTTCTCTTGTTCTTCTGCTTGCCGGCTGCGGCCTGAAGCCGCCTGCAGCGGACACGCCGGAAACGATTTCCTGTATCAGCCGGGGGTGGCCCCAGGACAACAGTGATCTCTCTGCCGACCCGAAACTTATATTCGGTACCCTTGACAACGGGCTTCGCTATGTCGTTGTCAAAAACCGGGAACCGAAAGACCGGGTCGCTCTCTATCTTGATATTCAGGCCGGATCGCTCAATGAGACCGATGCCCAGCGCGGTCTTGCCCATTACCTTGAGCACATGCTTTTTAACGGCACAACCCATTATCCGCCCGGGACTTTGATAGAGTATTTTCAGTCGATAGGTATGAGTTTTGGTGCCGATACCAATGCCCACACCTCTTATGATGAGACCGTGTATAAACTGCTCCTTCCCTCAGGCAGTCAGGAAAGTGTTGACGAGGGTATGCTGGTGCTTGCTGACTATGCCCGGGGGGCATTGCTGCTTGAAGACGAGGTCGATCGAGAACGGGGCGTAATCCTGGCTTAAAAGCGAAGCAGGGATTCGGCGGCTTCAAGAGTCTCCAAGAAACTGCTCCAGTTTGAGTTCGCCGGCACCAGAATTGCCGATCGTGACCCCATTGGTACCGATCAGACCCTGCAGGCGGCGGACAGTAGTCTTTTACGTTCCTTTTATGAGGCCTGGTATCGACCGGAGAATATGATTGTGGTCCTGGTCGGCGACTCTGATCCTGATCAGGCGGTTGCAACCATTTCCCGGTATTTCTCTCCGCTTAAGGCGGGAAATGTGGAGCCGCAATGTTTTGATCTCGGCCGGGTCAAGGAATCGGGCATGGATGTCTTCTACCGGCATGAACCGGATCTCGGCGTGACCAAGATCGGTCTTTCCACCGTCTGGAATATGCAGCCCCGGGGAGACACCGCCGCCTGGGAGAAGGCGCGGCTGCAGGAGTATGTCGCCGCATCTCTGCTTGATAACCGCCTGCAGCATCTGGTCAATACCGGCAACAGCCCACTAACCAAGGCACGGGTATATGCGGGTATTTTTGTGCAGCGTTTCGGATACTTCGGGCTGAGTGCGAGAACCGGTGCCGATAAATGGCGCCAAGGCCTTTCGCTTCTGGAGCAGACGTTGCGCCAGGTGTTGGAGTATGGCGTGACCGACTCGGAACTGGAACGGGTTAAGCGGGAGATCAATGCCGATCTTGAAAAAAATGTACAGACCGCCCCGAGCAAGGACAGCAGCAAGCTGGCTAGGGAGATAATACAAAAGCTCAACTCAAATGAAGTGATGCTTTCACCGCTTCAGGAAAAAGAGCTCTATGGAAGGATGTTGTCGGAGATGTCGGCTGCTGATGTAGAGGGCGCCCTTAAAAGGGTTTGGGGGGGCACCCGGCGGCTCGTCGAGGTTTCCGGCACCGCTGACCTGCGCGGCTCTGAGTCTTCACCTGAAGCGCGTATAAGGCAAGTGTGGGCGGACTCGGGCAGGAATACCGTCAAGGCCTGGAAACAGGCGGAGACAACGGATTTTCCGTATCTTGCCCCGCCGGAGCAGTCCGGTTCGGTTCAACAGGTTATCGGGCATAAAGACATTGATGCCGTAACCACTGTTCTTGCCAATGGTTTGCGTATCAATGTCAAGCAGACCGATTTTAAGGATCAGGAAGTGCTGCTGTCGGTGAATTTTGGTAACGGCCTGCTGTCGGAACCGGTGCCTGGCCTGGGGAAGCTGGCAATGGCTGTTGTTGATGAGAGCGGGGTCGGAAGGATGACCCGTGAGCAGCTCGATGCCGCCCTTGCCGGTCGAAACGGGAGGGTTGGTTTTTCCGTGGGCCCTGAGAGCTTTGTCTTTAAAGGCAAGGGGCTCAGCAGTGAGCTGGAGCTGATGCTGCAGCTGGTGTATACCTCTTTAAACGACCCGGCTTTCCGGCCTGATGCCTATGCCCGGAGCATGGAGCGGTTCGGACAGATGTATGCGGCAATGCAGAGTTCTGTAGAAGGGGCATTGCAGCTCCAGGGCGATCGGTTTTTTGCGGGCGGCAACCCGCGGTACGGCTTTCCATCCGAAGATGACTTTATGAAACTTCGTCTTGAGCAGGTTCGGACGTGGCTGGAAAATCC
>JAJRQC010000086.1 GCA_024280455.1 Deltaproteobacteria bacterium
AGCACCCCCTCTTCGTTCGATCAGGCCTCCTCACATAGGCAAGCTATAGATTCGTCGGCCTGCTTAAACGAATATGGAGCACTGGTAAACGCTTACAAGTATGGGTTTATCAATCTTAGTTGCTCTTTGGTGAACGGTTACCATTACAACATCCCCTGCCATGAAATTTTCTAAAAATATGCCCGCCTTCCGGCAACCTAATACAGGCACTCCGCCTTCGCGCCTCGGTCCGGTTGCACGGCTATGAAATCTCTACCAATTTTCATCTACTTCCTGCAGAATCAGCGCACAAAAAGAAACCTGATCGTCCTCTCGAAATTTCTTTTTTTCCTCATTGGAATCATCAGTCTCTACAGTGTGCTTTTCCACCTCCTCATGCAATACGAGGGCAGAGAATACAGCTGGATCACCGGTTTTTACTGGTCACTCACCGTCATGTCCACTCTCGGCTTTGGCGACATCACCTTTCACACCGACCTGGGCCTGTTCTTTACCCTGATTGTTCTTCTCTCCGGGGTTGTTTTTCTCCTGATCCTGCTTCCCTTTACCCTGGTTCATTTTTTCTACGCCCCGTGGCTCGAAGCCCAGGAAAAGGTACGTACTCCAAGAGAATTGCCGGAAAGCATTTCAGGCCATATAATTCTGACCAATCTGGAACCGATAACTACAAACCTGATTAAAAAACTTGAAAAATACCACTATAAATATGTCCTCGTCGTTCCTGATCTGAATAAGGCTCAGGAACTCCACGACCAGGGGTATGATGTGGTGGTCGGCGATCTCGACGATCCGGAAACCTACAAACGACTCCAAGTCCATAAGGCGGCGCTGGTGGTCACCACCAACGACGATCTGACCAACACCTCCATCGCCTTTACCGTCCGGGAACTCACCGAGACGGTCCCCATAGTCACCAATGCCGAGAACGAACATTCCATCGATATCCTTGAGTTCCCGGGAAACACCCATGTCGTCGAATTCACGAAAATGCTGGGCCAGGGGCTTGCCCGCAGGACGAGCGGAGTCTGTATGGGAACAAGAGTTATCGGAAACTTTGGACGCATCCTCATTGCCGAGGACCCTGCTTCCGGGACACCATTTAAGGGAAAAACTCTTGAGGAGACAAACATTCGGGAGAAAACCGGGTTGACCGTTGTCGGCCTCTGGGAACGAGGAAAATTTTCAGACCCAACCCCGCAGACGGTTATCACACCATACATGGTTCTGGTTCTGGCCGGCTCCGAAAAACAACTTAAAAAATACGATGAGATCTTCAATGTTGCCTGTTCTCCCCGGCTCCATGACACCCCGGCACTGATACTCGGTGGTGGTCGTGTCGGACAGGCCGCGGCGGAGACACTGAAAAAACATCATATTAAATACACTCTTATTGAAAAAAAGCCTACGGTCGTTACGGAGTCACAGGATAATTATATCCTGGGTGATGCCGCCGATATCAACACCTTGCGCAATGCAGGCATAGAAAGTGCACAGACGATTCTGATCACCACTCATAATGATGCGATGAATATCTATCTCACCTTCTATTGCCGTCAACTGCGGCCGGACATCGAGATTATAAGCAGGGCAATTGAGGAAAGAACCGTCTCCAAACTGTACAGGGCCGGAGCCGACCTTGTCATGTCATCGGCCTCCATGGCCTCAAACAGCATACTCAACTTCCTCAGGCCAAATGAACTGTCCATGTTCACCGAGGGACTCAACATTTTCAGCCGACCGGTCCCCAAATCACTGATCGGGAAATCACTGCTCAAAAGTCGTATCAAGGAGCAAAGCGGCTGCACGGTTATGGCGATAAACCGCAAGGGAGAGCAAAACGTCGGGCCGGATCCGGCAACACGCTTCCAGAAGGATGATGAAATGATTCTGATCGGCACCACCGAATCGGAGGCCAGATTCTTAGAAATTTATGCCGGGCGGGCGCATCTGCTTCCATTCAGACGTTGAAGATTACGACTCTAATGAATTCCATTTTCGTTCAACAGCACACTGTAGGCCTTATCACTGCCCTGAATATGCTCAACCAGCCACCCGTAGAGGAAATCAACTATTTTAGTTGAGACGACTTCACTGCCGTTTTCAAAATCATTTCTAAAGGAGATCAGCTGGTAAATAAAACCGTCGTGCTCTTCTTTGTGGGCGGCAGTCAGAGGATAATTCACCCGCTGTAACAGCTCTTCTTCCGTTGAAAAATGTTTTCTGGTGTACTCAGTCAACTCATTAAACACCTCATCCAGAATAGGCCCGGCAGCGTTTCCATCTATTGCACTGTTCAGTGAATTTATTATCTCTATCAACTTTTTATGTTGCTCATCGATAAGAGTGACATTCACACTCATCTCCGGGGTCCAGATTATGGTCGGTATCATGACTTGCTCCACACCTGCGAGGTTGTTTAATCTTTCAGCTGATTTTTCATCACCTGGTCTTGATCTCACAGGTGACATTATCTGCAATAGTATAATACACTCATGACGGGTGCCTTGAAAGCCAAATGAACTCACCCACAAAAAAAGGGCTTACGCCACAATAAATCGCAGTGTAAGCCCTTCGTAAACAGCGTTATCCGACCCGGAAAACTGGAGCCACTGACCGGACTCGAACCGGTTACGTCCTGATTACGAATCAGGCCCTCTACCTGGTGAGGTACAGTGGCTCGTAAGGCCGGCATACTGCCCAAAAAAAGCAGGCAATTTGAGGTTTATTGATGTAGCAGTTTTATGGTAGGGTGTCAAGATGATGCGCTACAAATATTTTCTCATTCTCCTGTTGATCATCCTTTTTAACGGCTGCCGGGAAGAGCAGGCACAATCCCCTGTTCAGACAGAGACCCCGAAGCCCCCTGAGGTGGTTCGGAAACCAGGCTGCGTAAACTGTCATACCGACATTGTAATCGATGATCAGCACGCCTTTGCCTGCACCGACTGCCACCATGGCAATAATGCGGTTTCCGACAAACCAGAGGCCCACCTGAACCTTGTGGCCAGACCGGCCAGCCCTGAATATATGGCGATTACCTGCGGAAAATGCCATCCTACGCAGGTACAAAACTGCGCAGATTCCCTCCATTTCACCCTGAAAAATGCCGTCAACCTGACCAGAGCCCATTTTGGTGCGGAGACAACGATTCAATCCCTGACCCAAATCCCACAGAGTGGAGAAGATACAGAACTTGCCCTGGTCGACGATATGCTCAGACGCCGCTGCCTGCGCTGTCATGTCTATTCTTCCGGTGACGATTATGCGTATATCACCAGGGGAACCGGCTGTAGCGCCTGCCATCTGCAGTTCTCCGGCGGCAGGCTGGAAAATCATGCATTCATCAAATCCCCCGGCGACGCCCAGT
This sequence comes from Deltaproteobacteria bacterium, assembly GCA_024280455.1. Classification (GTDB taxonomy): domain Bacteria; phylum Desulfobacterota; class Desulfobulbia; order Desulfobulbales; family Desulfobulbaceae; genus DRLX01. The sequence goes on from JAJRQC010000086.1 coordinate 3,368, forward strand.
GTATCAGCTGTCACTATGCCAACCATGTCGGGTCCGATTATTATGGCCAGTATGAACATGATTTTAACTGGGAGTATCGAACGCCCTACACAACAAGCGAACCATTTGTCCGCCCGTACGGGGTTGAGGTGCACGACCTTGTCCCTGACATTCACCAGCAGAAAGGCTTGGTCTGCATTGATTGTCACAGTGGAGACAGTTTGAAAAATACGACCCGGAAAATCACCTGTGCCACCTGTCACGGCTGGAAGCCCGGTCTTCCGAAACCGGCTGAAAAAAACCTTACCGTCATCGATGATGCCCTTGTGCTGACCGACAGATCGGGCCAAGCCCATGTGATTTCACCCATGCTCCACCCGGCGCACGCAAAATACGGAAGAGAGGTCGCCTGCCTGGTCTGTCACGGCCAGTGGAGCTTTAATGATGCCCCCACCTACCTGCTCCGCAATGCAAGTGATGATTTTGATGCCATGGAACGGTTAACCGTTCAGTCCAGCTCCTGGGTGGAAACGCTGCTTGAGCATAACTTAAACAGTGATGAAGAGGAAATTGACCCGGTGATGGCGGATGGAATCACCGGCCGGACCCGGCCGGGAGTCTGGTACCTTGGTTATGGCCAGCGCCGCTGGGAGGACATGATCATAGACCGGGATACGGACGGAATCATCAAAGTCTTTCGGCCCATTCTCGACCTTCATCTTTCAGCAGTCGACGAAAACGAGTCCCTTCTCTTTGACAACCTTACCGGAAAAGGCAGCGGTCTGCTCCCGTACACACCGCACACCACAGGACCTGCCGGCCTGTTTTATCTCAATCGTTTTCAGCATCTGCTGAAAAAGACCACACCTGAACCGGCAACACCATGATTCCACTATCCAGATATTTTGCTTTCTTCCTCCTGGGCTTTCTGCTTTTCATTACGAGCTGCGGTCCGCCACATATCAAGCCTCTGCCCCATGAAAAGAAACAGCCGGGTAAGGCGACCCAAAGACCGTATGCTATAAGCGGTAAACGATATTACCCGATCCCGACGGCCCAGGGTTACCAGGAGACGGGTATCGCCTCCTGGTACGGTGGAAAATTCCATGGACGGAAGACTTCCAATGGTGAGACCTATAACATGCACGCAAAGACTGCGGCCCATAAAACCTTGCCCATGGGCACCATGCTGCTGGTTAAAAATCTGCAAAACGGAAGAAGTACGGTTGTCCGGATCAATGACCGCGGCCCCTTTGTCAAAGGACGGGTCATTGATTTAAGTTTTACTGCAGCCAAAGAAATTGGCCTGGTCCAAAAAGGAACGGCAAGGGTGCGGATTACGGCTCTTGGCGAAGCTGCAACAACCACCCGGACGGCTTCGTCATCACAGCCGATAGAGCTCAAACACCAGGACTTCAATGTCGGTCGGTTTTATATCCAGGTGGGTTCTTTTGAAAAGAAAAAAAATGCCCGGCTGCTGGCGAAAAAATTTGCTGCTCTGGGCCGTGATGTCGTTATCCAGTCATTCCCGGCAGCTGGGACTCAGCTCTTTCGGGTCATGGTCTTCAGCGGCACGGCCCTGGATGCAGCCAAACGATATGAAAAATATCTTGAGAAAAGCGGTTTCCCGAATGCCCTGATTATCGCCCGATGACATCCTGCAGAAGGTGGGACAGCAGAGCCTTCAGAAGAGGTGACTCAACATGCGATGTCCTGCAGGTCTATTTTTTTCCACCCTGCTCAAAGGCGCGAACCCGACCAATAAATTGTTCGATCAGGGCATGATCCTTGAGACCCGGTTTCCGCTCCACACCAGAATTGACATCAACCCCATAGGGCTGTACCGAGGCCAGGGCATCAAGAATGTTGCCCGGGTCCAGACCTCCGGCCAACAGCAGGGGCCGTTTCAAGCCCAGCTTGTCAATACGTGACCAGTCAAAGGTTTCCCCGGTTCCCCCGGCCATCTGCCCGTGAAAGGTATCGAGCAGGTAGCCCTTGACATGGCAGTCATACGGTTCGATATCCTTGGCAGTCAGTGTTTCATTCATCCTGAAGGCCTTCAGCACCTGACAGGGAGCGGCAAAACGAATAAGCCGCTCGCAGTATTTCGGGCTTTCATCTCCATGGAGCTGGGCGTAATTCAGATGGCAGTACTGGACGATCTCTTCCACTTCCCTTCGCTTCTTGTCGACAAATACACCGACGGTATCAACAAAGGGCGGTAATTCCTCAATAATCCGTTTTACCTGCTCCGGATCAATATTACGGGGACTCTTGGCGTGAAAGATAAAGCCCAGGGCATCAACCCCCGCCTCTATAGCAACCAGGGCGTCGTTAAGCCGGGTTACCCCGCACATTTTAATTCGAATTCGGTTCATTTTTTTTTACGAAAATAGCCCACGAAGTGCTGCCGATCCAGGGTTATTTTCATCGTTCGTTGTGGCTGTGACGTTAAAAATCCGGAGTCTGCGCTTCGCTCCGCTTCCTGGTCCAGTCCTGCCGGCTCATCCGACACTTAAAAAATCATGCAACAGGGTTCCATGCTCGCCGCTTCGCATAAGACTCTCTCCTATCAGGGCAGCCGTCACGCCCTTACCGAGCAGTTGTTTAATATCATCCACCGAACTGATCCCGGATTCACTCACCAGAGGAATTTCCGCCGGAATCTCTCTCTGCAGACGAAAGGTGGTTTCAAGATCGACCGCAAAGGTATTCAGATTCCGGTTGTTAATACCTATTAACCTGCTATCGGCACGAAGAGCAGATTCGGCCTCGCGCTCATCATGGACTTCAACCAGCACATCCATGCCGAGTTCTTCCGCCTGCTGACGAAAATCCCGCAGTTGAGCAGTATTCAGTATTGCCGCAATCAACAGGATGGCATCGGCACCAAAGGCCCGGGCCTCTTCTATCTGCAGTGGATCAATAATGAACTCTTTACGGAGCACCGGAAGATCAACGGTTTTGCGGACAAGGGGAATATAATCGAGATGCCCCTGGAAAAAATCCACATCGGTCAGCACCGACATCGCATGGGCACCGCCTTGTTGATAGCCGGCTGCAATACGTACCGGATCAAAATCAGCTTGAATCACCCCTTTTGAGGGCGAAGCCTTTTTGGCCTCGGCAATAATTGCAACACCAGGAGCCCCCGTCAGGGCTGCCATGAATCCTCGTGGCGGTGCAACCGGCTCATCGGGTGGCCTGATGCCCTTCTTTTTCAGGGCGGCGACTTCTTCGAGTTTGCGGGCAACAATTGTATCAAGAATCATTCAAATCTCCAGGCCGCTGAATCAATCCGCCCGGCAGAAGGCAACCAGGGCATCGAGTTTTGCCAGCGCCTTGCCGGAGGTGATAATCTCACGGGCCAGTTCAACCCCGTCTTTGAGCTCATCCACGCGCCCGGCAGCCATCAGCGCCGCCCCACCGTTTAGCAGCACCATATCCAGGCGGGCACCGGGCTCTCCAGTGAGCACGGACCGTACCAGGGCGGCGGCTTCCGTCACGTCGGCCCCGCCGCTGATATCATCCAGGGTTCCGCGGGTTAATCCGACATCTTCCGGCTCAACAGTCCAGGTGGTCACCTCGCCGTTGGAGGCTTCGGCCACATGGGAGGTTCCGGTTATTGTCATCTCATCCATGTTGCCCGCACCCCAGACAACCAGGGTCCGCTTCATGCCCAGACGGCCAAGAACCTCGGCAAGAGTTTTAGTCAACACCCTGTCAAAGACACCGGTCAACTGGACATTTGCCCCGGCCGGATTGGTCATCGGGCCAATGATATTAAAAATGGTCCGAATGCCGATTTCACGGCGCGGACCAATGGCATACTTCATTGCCCCGTGGAGCATGGGCGCAAACAGAAAACCAATACCTACCTGTTGTACACAGGCCGCCACCCGCTCCGGAGGCATGGAAAGATCCACCCCAAGCGCCTCAAGGACATCGGCGCTGCCGCAGTTAGAGGACATGGCACGATTACCGTGTTTGGCAACCGGAATTCCTGCCCCGGCAACAACAAAAGCAGTGGTTGTCGATACATTAAAGGTTCCGGAACCATCACCACCGGTACCGACAATATCCATCAGAATGTCCCCGGAGGCGGTATCAACGCCGCTGTCGATAAAGGTGGCCTTTTCACGCATGACCCGGACCGCACCGACAATTTCATCAATGGTTTCGCCTTTCATGCGCAACGCTGTGATAAAAGATCCAATCTGGGCAGGTGTCGCCTCACCGGACATAATCTCGTTCATCACCGCAATCATCTCTTCTTCGGTAAGATTGTTGCCGACAACAACCTTACCGATAGCATCTTTAATCATGGTACAACCTTGTTCGATATTTTGAAATTCTAAATTTCAATTTTATTTCAGCCTCTTCCGCGAAGTAGATCTGGATACTCATCCCGCAAAAAATTGTGCAGCAGGGTGATGCCGATCTCGGTCATAATGGACTCTGGATGAAACTGCACCCCTTCCACCGCCAGCGTGCGATGACGAAGGCCCATCAGTTCTCCCTGATCCGTATGGGCCGTGGGCTCCAGACAATCGGGAAGGTTGGTTTCTTCAACAATCAATGAATGATAACGCATACCGGCAAAGGGATTATCGAGCCCGGTAAACACACCTTTACCATCGTGATGGATCGGGCTGGTCTTGCCGTGCATGACCCGCCCCGCCCTGACCACCTTACCGCCGAAGGCCTCGCCGATGGACTGGTGCCCAAGACAGACCCCGAGGATAGGTATCTTGCCGCTGAAAAAGGAGATGGCTTCAATGGATATACCGGCCTCGCTCGGCCTACAGGGACCCGGTGAGATAAGCAGACGATCAGGGCCGAGTGCGGCAATTTCGGCCACGGTTATCTTATCGTTACGAAAGACCTGGATCTCCGTGGGCTGCCAGTTCTCCGGTGCACCCGGCGGTCTTGTTGCCAGCGTCTGGACGATATTAAACGTAAAAGAATCGTAATTATCTATAATAACCAACATAATTTTTTACAGCCCCTAAAATCCCTGTTCTGCAAGTTCCACCGCCCGGCGGAGCCCTTTGGCCTTATTCAGCGTTTCTTCATATTCTTTCTGCGGATCGGAATCGGCAACGATTCCGGCTCCGGCTTGAATATACAGATCTCTCATGTCACCGGGATCACCCTCGTGCAAAATAAAAGTGCGGATGGTGATGCAAAAATCCATATTCCCTGAAAAACCAAAATATCCGACCGCACCGGCATAGGGCCCGCGGCGTTCGACCTCAAGCTCATCAATTATTTCCATAGCCCTGATTTTCGGGGCACCACTGACGGTACCGGCCGGGAAACAGGCCTTCATGACATCAAACTGATCTTTTCCTGGAGCCAGTTTACCGTGCACACCTGAAACGATGTGCATGACATGGCTGTAGCGCTCGATCACCAGCAGGTCACGAGCCTCGACGGTTCCGTAGGCTGCAACCCGTCCCACATCATTACGACCGAGGTCGACCAGCATCAAATGTTCAGCCCGTTCCTTGGGATCAGCCAGGAGCTCCTGCTCAAGGGCCAGATCTTCCGCTTCGGTTTGACCGCGTTTTCTGGTCCCGGCAATAGGGCGCAACTCAATATCACCCTGTTCAAGGCGCACCAGAATTTCCGGTGATGAACCAATAAGAATGCTCTTTTCGTGACGAACATAAAACAGGTACGGACTGGGGTTGATGTGACGGAGGGCGCGGTAAAGCACAAAGGGGTCGATATCCGTTCTGGTATGAAAACGCTGGGACAACACGACCTGAATGATATCTCCGGCAAGAATATACTCCCTGGCCTTTCGACCATGGCGGTAAATTCCTGCTCTTTCATATTGGAACTAAACCGGTGGCTGGATGTTCCTTTCGCCTGCATTGGCCTAACAGGCTGCTGCAAGCGGTCGACGACTTCATCTATACGATGGCACCCCTGGGCATACAGCTCATCGGCAGACAGATCGGTGACCGCCTCCAGGTTACAGACAATAGTCAGGGTTTGCTGGACGGAATCGTGGATCAACACCAGGCGCGGGATCATAAAGGCGCTGTCGGGATAGTGCAATGGAGGATGACGGTCTGGTATTTCTTCAACAAAACGGACCATGTCATAGCCGAGAAAGCCAACCGCGCCCCCGTAAAACCGTGGAAGCCCGGGAAGGTCGGCGGTATTAAACGAGCTGAGCAGTCGCTTCAATTCATCAAGCGGGTTACAACCTGAAATCTGCTCCGGTTCCCTGCCCTGTCCAACTCTGTTTAAGGAAACGGTGTCGCCCCGGCTGGTAAAAGTCACCAGAGGGTCAAGACCGATAAATGAATACCTGCCCCATTTCTCTCCGCCTTCCATGGATTCAAAGAGAAAGGCATGTTTTCTGTCCCCGGCGACCTTGGCAAACAGAGTCAGCGGTGTATCCAGGTCGGCAATAATTGTTCGATACACGGGAACAAGCCCGGAACGACTGATCATGCCGGTAAAACTTTCAAGATCCGGTAAGTACATGGCTGTAGGGTAATCGTTTGGTGTCAGAGATCAATGGCACTTTTAGAACCAGCGGATTGAGCAGTTGCGCCGGCCTGAAAAAAACAAAAAAAAAGCCATGGAAGCTGGTGGCTCCCATGGCTTGTACACATATTCAAAACAGAGTAGTGATAAACGGCTCCCCTAGGCCAGGGGCTGCATCCTGTTCACTCTCCTGGTCAAACGGGAAACCTTGCGAGATGCATTTTTTTTATGAATAGTGCCCTTGCCCGCGGTTTTCTGAATAACAGGTACGGCAAGTGCCAAGGCCTCTTTTGCCTGATCTTCCGCTCCGGCAACCAGTGCTTCCTCCACACGCCGGATAACGGTTTTCATCCTGGACTTGTATATACGGTTTCGAAGACGACGTACTTTGGACTGGCGGTCTCTTTTGATTGCTGATTTATGATTAGCCATAGAATAACTCCTTTATATACCCTTGGCGGGCAGATCGATTATTTTTTTTTATGAACTATTTTTATTATCGAATTTATGCGCCCATGTCAAGGACATTTATCAGTTTGAGCGGAATAATCAAGTTCAGTCCGCCGGGACAGCACCTGCAAGCGAGACACCTACAGCTCCTGTAAAATCAGCCGAATCGACCAGAGCTTCCGTCAGATCAGCACCGGTAAGGTCGGCACCTGAAAAATTCGCCCGGTACAGATCCGCATCGCTGAGGTCTGCATTTTTCAAGTTGGCCCCGGATAGATTTGCTCCTTTGAGATTGGCTCCTGAAAGGTTGGCACCTTCCAGGTTGGCCCCCTGCAGATTGGCCCGCTCAAGATCGACCTCCTTGAGCCGTTTGCCGGAAAGATCAACCCCAGGAAGATCGCATTCCACACAACGATCATCATCGAGCAACCGCTCTATCAGCGCCTCCTGTTTTGCGGCAGCCATCTCTGGTGTTTCAACGGTGTAGACGAGGCTGCCGGCAGAGGGTTCCTTATCGGCCGCCTCCTCTATGTCTGCAACCATGGCGGCAACATTTCTAGAAGATGCGGCATTTTCTTCTTTCTGCTGCTGTACAGGTTCACCTGCAACCTTGAGCTCGGGTTCTTGTCGGATCTGATGTTCAGGAGATTGGGATTCAACAGATTCCGTTTCGAGCTGCCCGTCTTCATTTCTTTTATCATCCATTGATGACGAGACCGCAACAGGGACTGCAATCGGCTCAGAGGACTCGGACGGATCTTCCATCTTCTGCTCACCGACCTGTTGTCCCTGCCCGGCAGCCGGTTGCTGTACTGCTGCAGTATCGGCCTCTATCCGGGCAATCATATCATGGACCGGAGAACCCTCATCAACAGGCTCAACCTGTTCTGATTCCTGAACCGAAGGCACGGTTGAGATCGGCTCGGACGCTGTTTCGGCAGGTGCGGAAACGTTTTCTGTTTTTTGTGATAAAGACACGGGCTCTTGTTCTGCAGAGGGCTGTTGTATTTTTGTATTGTCTGCCTCAATCTGAACAATCATATCATGAACGGGAGAGTCTTCAGTAACAGTCTCTACAGCTTCTGATTTTTCCTGAACAACAATCTTTTCAGATACGATCTGCTGCTTGCCGTCAGAGTCTCCCGCTCCTTTTTTTGCAACTGTATCAATCTCAACGTATTGGTCAATGGTCTCAGCTCCCGGGACGGTTTTCACCTCTTCCGGAGAAGAAACAACTTTCTGCTTACTTTGTTCCTTGAGGATAACCGTGTCATCAACCGGGGATTCTTCCACAGGCTGTTGATCCTGGACCGGTTCAGGGACAACGGCATCAGCCATGGGTATCGGTTGTTTTGAACGGGCAAGAAGCGGTGCGACCTGCTCTTGGCCGGCTGGTGGGCCAACCTGTTCAGCTGCTTTTTCTTTGGGCTCCTGTTTGGGTTCCTGTTCTTCTACTGCTGCCGGAGTTTCATTTAAATCGCGACGTTTCTCAACAACAACCTCCTGGCTGTAGGGAGCATGTTTTGATTGGGATTCATCGGCAATAAAAACTGTTTCACCGGTTACAGCACCTGATCCTGTTTGCGGTTGATCCGTAATAATACCATCGGTTTTTGCACCCTTAAAATAGGCCCCTTCAAGAATTGCCCCGGTCAAATTGGCCCCGGTAAGATCGGCGCCGCCAAAATCGGTGCCGCCAAGTCCTGCTCCCTGCAGATTAGCCCCCTTGAGGTTGGCATCAGACAGATCTGCAAGATAGAGCTTTGCACCGGCCAGATTTGCACCTTCAAGATTTGCCCCGGACAGGTTGACCCTGGTCAACACCACACCCGCCAGATCACATCCCGGGCAGCTGTTATTCTGGATAAGTTGATGAAAATTATCCTGTATACCTGGCCGATTTGAACCAGGGGTGGCGGCATGCAGCGTCAATCCGGAAAAGCCTACGGCAATAATGCAGCAGCCTGAAAATATAAGTTTCTGTCTCATTATTTTTTGTATTTAATTTACTCTATCAATGCGTTGCAACCATTCCGCCCCGTACACTTCAATGCCCTCCAGAACGCAGAATTCTTCTCCCTCAGCCCATAGTAATCAGAATATCGCCCCTGCCACCAGCAGGATCGTGACCGCCTGATCGGAAACCTTACGGGCCAACTCAATAAGGAAGGAAGGACCAAAATATTTATATACACACGTTACCATAGAGTTACAAACAAAAAAGCCTTCATCCGGCCATTGGCCGAATCAAGGCTTTTTTTGTTATGCATGGCACCCGGGAGCGATCAGGCAGCGTTCCACTTCAGATGGGCCACCTTGCGGGGTTTCTCGGTTTCGATCTTCCGGGGAACAAAGCCGTTGGACATGAATGCCGTACACTGCTTGCGCTTTTCAAACGGGCAGTCGGTTATATTC
>JAJRQC010000007.1 GCA_024280455.1 Deltaproteobacteria bacterium
ATGGTTCCCTCCCGGCGGGTCCTTGGCGAGATGGTGATATGTATGGCGGTTCTATATTCTCTTTCCAGGAGGGGTGACGCAATAGCCGTATAACTCGTATTATACTCGGGGATTTCTCGTAAAATATGACAAGATGAAGGTATTTTCGGTGGAAAAAAGGGAAACAAAAACCATCAATTCGGCGAACGATTTGACAAAATGCGTGTCAATTCGTCAAATGGACTGGTTCCGGGTATTGAAACATCGGAAAAACCCGCCAAATTTTCAAAAGGTACCCTGAAAATTATGGGATGCAATTGTACCAGGAGTTGATAAAATCAGAACTGATCATTATGATTAACGGTAACAGCTTAACCGTATAATTGCCTGGTGAAAAAATCTCATGAAAACAGGAAGAAATGATCCCTGCCCTTGCGGCAGTGGGAAAAAATACAAAAAATGTTGTGCGAACAGGTCAGGACCTTCCATGCTTCAGGAGATGAAGGAAGATATCCACAACCTGATAGGCGGTCAGAATTTTGGATCAATTGAAGAGGTTCAGGCCGTGCTTGACCAGTACCAGCAGCAGAAAAACGAAACTCCTGTTGATGAGTTTCATGGCCTCTCGTCCGGGCAGATGCACCGTTTTCTGCATATGCCCTTTGCATCGCCGGAGCTGATCGTCTTCCCGGGAATTCTTGAACATGATCCGGAATGTGAAGCACTCTTTCTGCTCTCACTGCTCTTAGAAGAGGCAGAGGAAGGCGGCATAAAGTTAACCGCCACGGGCAACCTGGGGCAGAAATTCTGCCAACGTGCCTTTGAACACTATCAGGCCCGGTATCCTGATCCTTATGGGCTGAAGATTGCCATCCGCTCGGAGACCAGTTTTGAGCCTTTGCACGCCATTCGCCTCACGGCCCAATTAGCCGGACTGGTGCGCAAATACAAGGGCAGACTGCTACTCACCAAGAAATGTAAAAAGGCAATGACCAGCAACGGTTATCGGGAACTCTACCCTCTTTTGCTCCGGGCCTATGTCCGGAAATTCAACTGGGGATACCGTGACGGTTTCCAGGAGATTCCATTTATCCAGCAATCTTTTCTGTTCACTCTCTACCTGCTCCATAAATATGGCCGCAAATGGAAGCCTGCCACATTTTACAGCGACAACTATCTTCAGGCGTTCCCCATGATCCTTCAGGAGATTGAGCCAAAGCCGTATGAACCGCCGGAAGATACGTTGCAACATTGTTATATCTTGCGAGTGCTACAGAGGTTTGCCGGTTTTTTTGGTATGGTCGATCTTGAACAGGTTTCAGAAGGACCAATCAACCGCGAATACAAGGTTCGTGCGACCGGCCTGATGGAAGAAATTGCGCATTTTACTTTAGCGTGATGACTGACCCAAAAAAACATAATGTCAATGACGAGTTTGACGATGAGATCATGGATGAGGTTAACCGTATTTTTGCGAACCATCCTCATGAATACATTGCAAAGCTTGAAGAAATCGGCTTCATCTATCACGATGACGATGTTGACCACGAAGAGCAGGAGGAAGCAGGCGCAAGGCCACTCAACGTCAATCAGGAGTATTTAGTCAGCTTTTTTCACGGTGATATTCCCTTGTCCGAGAAAACTGTTGACATATTTCTTGAAGAACGAAGAGGCAATAATCCAAACTTTCCTCTCATAAGAAAATATTTTAAACAGGCGAACAGACATCTCCTGTCAATGCTGTTGTACGGGCTTCATCGCTATCCCGTATCCGTTGAACTCCTTTCCGACCTGGCCTTTTTCCATGAGACCAAAAACATCCTCGGCACCCTGATTGGGCGCTACACAGCAGCTTGTGAACTGCAACAGAACCTGGAAGTCTTTTCTGAGTTGGCTCTGGACTTTTTTTATGCAACCCTGCCTGATGGATACGATGCGCTACATGCTCTGAAAGAAAAATACCCTTTGGGAACGGACAAACGCGTCACCATTGATTTTTTAATTGAAATGGAAAATTCACGGGATAGTGATGCCGGCAAGGATGTGCAATTCTAACCGAATTCCCTGCGCAGGAGTTGGAGGAAAGGTTCTTCAAAGGTATTGAGCGTATCAACATACGTCCCGGCATCAGGAAAATATCCCACTTCTTCAAGATAGAGAAAAAAGATGCGCAGGGCCGGAGCCCAGTCAACGTGTTCCTCCGGCTCCATCATTATTTTTCGCAGCACGAAATCGTAGAAAAAATCCTCGAAAAAGAACTCATCCGTATTGCTCAGGACACCTGGATCATCATGGTCGTACTGGTAGACAAAGTTGGTGAAAAAGGTGGCCATGAATGCAAAGTCTGCTGCTAATCCCTGGTCAACACCCTTTCTCTCCATCCAATCCCTGAAGGATTTAGCGCATTGTTCTTCCATGGGATCATATAGCCGAGCCCATTTGTCATAATCTTCGCTGTCTGCAAGTTTGCTCTCGTCAAGCTCGGTCAGCAGAGCAACAAAGCGTTCATCTTCTTCAGTAAGCGGCAGCTTTTTTTCATCGAGCACCAATCGACTATAGTCAAACGGTTCTATGACATGCCGCGTTCCCTTGCGCATAAACATCACCGGGCCTCCCTGGGGCTGCACATCGGGAGGAAACATCTCCTGTTTCAGGGTGACGATTTTTTCGAGCAAGAGTTCAGCTTCCTGGAAGTTAACCTTGAATGCCTGCATAACAGCCTTGCAGCATTCCGACTTCAAGGCTGCATTTACCTGGCCCCGTTCCGTGGCAATGGCATGGTTCCACAGGGGCATGGCCAGCTTGAAGGCCTGCTCCATACTTTCAACACCCTGGAGCTCCGGGTGTTTGATGATGGCTTTGACAAATTCACTTAGAGCTTCACTCATGCCGACTGATCGGAAACCTGGTGGAACTTCATCCGGAACCAGTGGTGGCAAGTCAAAACCTTGAGGAAAGTGGTCGTTCCCCGAACGTGGCCGCTGCTTTTGTTGTTTCATCTTGACCAGGCGCAGCTTTTTCTTCCGGGCCTTACGCTGGTCAGCCTTGGCCTTACACTTGGCAATAGTCTTTTTTTTCTTCTTTTTTGCCATGACTGTCTATATTTTTACATTCATAATGACCGAATCTATTGACTCTGCTAAAAGTAATTCTTTCCCTGCCTCCTGATCAATCCAAATCGGGATGGTGCCGGGATACTTCAAGATAAATTTTTCAAGGCCCCGGTAGGATCGTTTTCGACCGGATTTAACCTCCATGGCATAGAGCTTTCCTTCAAGTTCCAGGATAAAGTCAACTTCAAATTTACCCTGCCGCCAGTAGTAGAGTTTTCCTTTTGTTCTGCATAAAGACGCACCCACGGCAGCTTCAAATATTCGTCCCCGCCAATCCGGGTCGGTATCAAAGGATAATGGTAACCTGAAAGCATGACACAGGGCCGTGTTGAGGGGAATAATCTTTGGGCTGGAACCTCTTTTTTTGACCTCCGAACCGGAATATTTTTGCAATGTCTTGAGAAGAAAGGCTCCTTCAAACAGTTCCAGGTAATGTTTGATGGTCGTTACGTTACCGCTTTCCTGCAGTTGACCCAGGAGTTTCTGGTATGAAATTTCCTGTGCCGGATAGGACATGGCCAGCTCAAAGGTCTGCCGGAACAGTGCTGGCTTGTTCACGTTTGTCAGCCCGAGAATATCGCGGATCAACACAGGTTCAATGATGGAATTTTTGATGTAGCTTTGCCACCGTTCTACGTCGCCAGTAAGCTGGGCTGCAGCCGGATAGCCGCCAAATTTGAGAAAATCTTTAATATTCCAGCCAAAGGCGCGCTTACATTCATCCAGGTTCCAATGATGGGCCGGGATAATCTCGTAGCGCCCGACCAGGCTTTCGGCCAATCCCCTTTGCAGACCCAGGCTGGCAGAACCAAGCAAAACGATTTTCAAATGACGAGACGCCCGATCCTGATCAAAAAGATACTTGATCACCGTACTCCAGTCAGGAATTTTTTGTATTTCATCGATCACGAACAGCGTACCGGTTCCCAGATTCCTCGCCCTTTCCCAGTTGAGCTGCAGCCACTCCGTGGTGGGGGTAATCAATTCATCTGCACTGATCATCAGGGATGGACCTTTCCAGGTCCCCACAATCTGCTGCAACCCGGTTGTTTTACCCACCTGACGCGGGCCCAGAACCACCTGGATAAAATTGAGTTCTTCCTGCAGCCTTTGCTCTAAAATACTTGTGAAATTTCGTTTAATTTCAATCATAATCGCATTGAATCATATTTTAGTAGATACGTCTACTAAAATTAGTAGTTAAAGCTCGTGAATGACAAAGCAAGGTTTAGCTTGATTTTTTTGGAACCGAGTATCATTATATAGATATATTCCACTTGTTTCATACAAGTAATCCCTCTCGCAGGGAAATAGCTGGGTTTTCAGTTTCAGAATAACTCTTGTATCTTAGGTTACATTCGTTACACTCTTCGTCTGTTTAAAAACAGTTTAATCGCAGCAGCGAACTTCCTTTTTTGCAGCAAGATGTGACATTCCCGAAAGCAGAATTCTGTCTTGAATTCCTGCTCCTCTTTTTTCCCCAAGTTATGTCCGGCAGGTAAACTTCACG
>JAJRQC010000087.1 GCA_024280455.1 Deltaproteobacteria bacterium
AAAAAATGGTTTGGAATAAGATTGTCATGACTCATCTGTTTGTACAGAGTATTTTCATCGTTTGTTGTGCCCGGCGTGCCGGGAATGATGGTTTATCCGAAAATCGCCCACGAAGTGATGCCGTTCCGGGCTGTTTTCATGCTCGAAGTCTACGCTTATCTGGCTGTGGCTGTGACGTTAAAAACCCGGAGTCTGCGCTTCGCTCCGCTTACCTGGTCCAGCCATGCTGGTTACATGATTTATCATGCTCTCTATCAACAACAGAAATGGACTCCAATGGTCTTCAAGCAGTAACATATCCGTTCCCCACGGCATGTTCAGCCGTAGTGGCGGCACAAGCAATGGAGGCCACAGCTCACTCAACCTCAGTTTCGGGGTGGGAGACAGTAAAGAGAATGTTCTGAAGAACCGGGAACGGGTCAAACAGGTGCTCAATATCAGCCATCTGGTATCCAGCAGGCAGATACACCGGGACATGGTTGCACTCATCGAACCTATTGATAGCGATCTGGAACTTGAAGGCTATGATGCGCTGATCACAGATCAGCTTGAGGTTGGTCTTCTCATCCAGCAGGCCGATTGTCAGGCGATCCTTCTCCATGATCCACATCGCCATGTTATTGCAGCCATCCACAACGGCTGGCGTGGTTCAGTTGCAAATATCATCGCTACAACCATCCGCTCAATGCAGGACCACTTTTTCGTTAGAACGGAGGACATCCAGGCTGTAATCAGTCCTTCACTTGGCCCCTGCTGTGGAGAATTCGTCAATTACAGACGGGAGCTTCCGCCTGTGCTTCACGCTTTCCAAAAAAAGCAGGCCCATTTCGACTTCTGGGCGATCAGCCGCCGGCAACTCCAACAAGCCGGGGTTCCGGAGAGTCAGATAGAAACAAGTGCGATCTGCACAGTCTGCAATGAGGAATTTTTTTCCTACAGAAGGGCTCGGAAACTCGGCAACGGGGTAACCGGCAGAAACGGTTCAATCATTGCACTGCCCGCTTAAATTAAAAAAACTTCTTTTTTTGCAGGTGAGACAAAAAGGCCTGAACCTATCACTCCGCCACATCAGGGAGCTCAAAGTCACAGACCAGGGGCGCATGATCGGAGTAGAGCACCTCTGGAATCTGAAAATCCGTAACCACAAGGTCAGGACTGTAAAGAATAAAATCCAGCTGTCGTTTGGGTGATTTACTGGGGTGGGAGGGTTGCCCCTTGCTGTTTGCATTGATAAGCCCGGTGGCCCCGAGAAAGAGATCAAGTTCTTTATTCCCCCAGAGCACATTAAAATCACCGGCAACGATCATGGGGCCCTTAACCTCGCGAGTCAGCCTGTAGAGACGTTCAAGCTGATACTGACGATTTCGGTAGGTCAGGGAGAGATGAACGAGAAAAACGGTCAACGACTTCAGTCTGGCCTCAATCACCAGCCGTTTGATCCCCTGCTCAAAATAATGAAAACGATGACTGCGAAAGGGGAGTTTGGAGAGCACGGCATTGCCCTGCCTGTTGAGCAGGGGCACTTTACCGGCAACGGACTGCACGCCATACTTGGACTCAATTACATGGTAATGACCCAGCCGACCTGCAATCTGTTTAGCCTGGCAGAGCTTTCCGGTTCGGAACGAACCTCCGTCAACCTCGACCAGCCCGATAACATCAGGGGCAAGCTGACGGATAAAGCCAATGATATCGTCGAGAACTCCGTTGGTCTGTTTCAGGTACCCCGCATAGGGAACCGGCAGGTGAAACCTGGCCCCGATACCGGCGCAATATCGAATATTATAGAGCAGAAAGCGCACAAAAAATCCTGAGCTTGACGGTTTTAATCTCCCTTACGGAAAAATTAACGAAGACCAAACACACCACCTTTCTGTGAAGTAAAAACCGGATTTCCTCCACGACGACCACGGCCGCTACCACCACCGGATTCCTGCAACGTCACATTGTCCTGTTTAGGCGTTCCGGCAAACAGAGTCTCTGCGGCTTTGGGGCCGCCGCCGGCCTCTTCAATCAGGGCTGAAAACTGGACACAATCGTCAAAATAACTTTTCTTCTTCAACCATTTTGGCCAGTTCTTCTCTTTTCGGTAAGACTGAAAACTGGGCATATTGACGTAGAGCGTCGTAATTGCCTCTTTTGCCGATCGCTTGATATTGAAACGAGTACAGATGACTTCTTCAAGGGCCACGCGAATCTCGGTCAGCAGGGTACGATAACCACCGCCCTTGACCTCTCGATTGAGCAGGTCAAACTCTTTTTCTATCCACGGAAACAGTATAGCCGCAAACAACATGTATTCAGGTAACCGGACCTGCTGTTCACCGCAATTCCCGTGCAGCCGGTCAATAACATTGAGGATGGAATACAACTGCTGTTTTTCCCCATCACCTGCCAGCAGCGATTCATAAAAGGGAAACAGGGTGAACAGGATCCCGCTCTGCACACACTTCTCTGCCCATGGTCGGCTGCAGCCGGAAACCAGATCCTTTAAAAGTTCATCACGGATACGGGAGGTCGGGCAGAGGTTGAGCTGGTCACGCTGAGCGACAATGGCCTGCCAGGTACGGTCCTCTATGGTGAAACCGGCTCGGGCCGCGTGCCGAACCGCGCGAAGCATGCGCACCGGATCACGGGTAATGCGTACCTCAGGATCGCCGACAATACGGACGATTCCATCATTGAGATCGGCAACACCGCCGACATAATCAATAATGGTATTATGTTCGATTTCATAAAAGAGGGAATTGATGGTCAGGTCGCGGCGAAAGGCGTCGTCTTCCAGGGTTCCGAAGGTGTTGTTACTGGGCAGGACCTTGGAATCACGAATATCATACTCGCTCTGCGAGCGCAGGGTGGAGACTTCGATGATTTTGTTGCCGCGATAAAAGACCTGGACCAGACGAAAACGACGACCGATCGTTCGGCTGTTACGAAACAATTTTCTGAGCTGCCCGGGATGGGCATTGGTCGAAATATCGAAATCCTTGGGCCGCTTGCCGAGATAGAGATCCCGAACCCCACCGCCGACAAGATAGGCTGCAAAACCAGCATCCCGGAGACGGTACAGTACCTTCAAGGCCTCACGATCAAGATCACCAGGCCGAATTGGATGATCATCCTGTTCAATAATGGTCCCCTGAACCTTTGAGGACGGTTTCTGTCCACCACCCCGATCGATCGACGAGTCTGCAGTCATAAGCTCTTTACCATAATTTCTCAGGAGTTCGCTCAGAAAGCAGTTCTACTTATTTTCTTTATAGACTGACTCTGCCTCGCTGACAAAGCGGTCAAAGATTTTCGACACCGGTAGAATCTCATTCATCTTCCAGGTGTTGGCCCCGGAAAAAACCAGTCCGCTCTCCACATCTCCGGTACAGGAGGCCATCAGCCGCTCATTAATACAATATTTATAGGAGCATTTCTTCAAACACTTATGTTTGCATTTCCTGGCGGAAACATCTTCACCCTGCTCCATCCGCTCGATAAACGGCGTCTTTATGGCCCGGCCGGTCATTCCGACCGGTGACTGGACCAGAACAATATCGTCTTTTTCCGCCTGCAGAAAGGTCTCTTTAAATTCTTGGGAAACGGAACATTCCTCGCTGAGAACAAAACGGGAGGCGATCTGAATACCGTCGGCACCGTACTTGTCCATGATCTCCGCCATCTCAAACCCATTGGTAATACCACCGGCGGCAATAAGCGGCACCTTGGTGACCACCTTGCGGATGGCCGGAAAGATGTCCCGCAACAACTTATCAGTTCCCAGATGTCCGCCGGCCTCAGCCGCTTCGACAACAATGGCTGCAGCACCAAGCCGTTCCGCCAGTTTTGCAAAAGCCGGAGAGGATACAATGGAGACAATGGGAATGTTGTGTTTTTTTCCGATCTTAAAGATGTCGCGGGAAAAGCCGGCCCCGGTGATGATCATGTCGGCCCCGGCCTCAATGGAACCCATCACCAGTTCATGGAAATTCGACATCGCATACATAATATTGACGGCGATGACACCGTCCGTGGCCTTTTTAGCCCGTCTGATATCTTCCTGCAATTCCGGTATGGGAATGCCGGAACCACCAATAGTTCCGATTCCGCCGCACTCGGCAACAGGAATGGCAAGGG
>JAJRQC010000088.1 GCA_024280455.1 Deltaproteobacteria bacterium
CTGGGAAAGGCCTACACCCGGTTCGGCGGAGTTATCTTTACCCGCTCAGACAGGGGGGACATCAACGAAGCGGAAGATCTTGCCGGCAAGAAATTCATGGCCGTCAACCCCCGTTCCTTCGGTGGCTGGCAGGTTGCCTGGCGCTATTTGCTTGACTATGGGATTCACCCGGAAAGAGATTTCGCCCCCCTTTTGTTCGGCAACACCCATGATGCCGTGGTCTATGCCGTACAAGAGGGAAGAGTCGACGCCGGTACTGTACGAACAGATACCCTGGAACGTATGGCCCTGGAAGGAAAAATCACCCTGCGACAATTCAAGGTACTGGACCGGCAACCGCTGGACAGGGCTGTTTTTCCCTTTCTCCGTACCACCCGGCTGTATCCGGAATGGCCATTTGCCAAAACCCGCCTCACCAGTGAAAACCTGGCAAGGAAGGTGGCCATCGCCCTGCTGGCCATGGACCCGGAAAGTACGGCTGCCGCGGCTTCAAACAGTATGGGCTGGACAATCCCCCTTGATTACTCCCCGGTCCATGCCTGCCTCAAGGCCCTGCGTCTTCCGCCCTATGAACATCTCGGCGAAATCTCTCTTGCCAGGATACTGGCCCAGTACTGGCCATGGCTGGTGGCACTTTCAGGACTCTCCCTGTTTCTGGCCGCTATTGCAACCTATACCCTTGGCCTGAACCGCAGGCTGAAAAACACCATGCAGCAACTTGATCACGAGTTGCTTGAACGGGAACAGATCGTCAGCGACCTCAACGCATTCAAACAGACCCTGGATCAGATTCTCGACGGTGTCTTCATGTTCGATCCCGACACCCTGGAGTTCAGCTATGCCAATCGGGGTGGCCTGCTCCAGGTCGGCTACTCCTATGATGAACTCTTTACCATGACCCCGGTGGATATCAAACCTGAGTTTGATGAAAAGACGTTTCGCCGGATGATAGCTCCCCTGCAAAATAATCTTCAGGAAAGCATGACCTTGTCCACAGTCCACCGCCATAAAGACGGCCATCTCGTTCCGGTGGAAATCTTCCTGCAATATGTTAAGCCTGAACAGAAACAGGGCATTTTTGTTTCCGTTGTTCGTGATGTCAGTCAACGACTGGCCGAACTTAAAGAAAAAGAACAACTGCAGTCCCGGCTGCTCCACACCCAGAAACTGGAGTCCGTGGGCCAGCTTGCCGCCGGCATTGCCCATGAAATCAACACCCCGACCCAGTACGTGGGGACCAATATCACTTTTCTGGATGAGGCATTTACCGATCTTTCCGCCCTGATCAAAAAATTCCTTGCCCTGCTTGCTGCAACTGAAGCAACGGATATTGCACCGCAACTGGTCAAGACGATACGAGATGAACTCGAAGAGGTGGACTGGGAATACCTGGCCCAAGAGATCCCTGCAGCCATTCATCAGTCCAAGGATGGCGTGTACCGGGTCAGTTCTATTGTCCAGGCCATGAAGGAATTTTCCCATCCGGGTTCCAGGGAAAAATCCGCTGTTGACCTGAACAGGCTTATCGAAACCACCATGACGGTGGCCCGCAACGAATGGAAATACGTGGCTGAAATCGAAACTGATTTTACGGCAGATCTGCCCAAGGTTCCGTGCTTTGCCGACGAAATTGGCCAGGTAATCCTCAACCTGCTGGTCAACGCATCCCATGGTATTGCCGAAAAACTGGGGGCCAATCCGGAGGGAAAAAAGGGAACCATCAGCCTCTCTACCCGGTACATCAACGATATGATCGAAATCAGGATTACGGATACCGGTATCGGGATACCCGAAGAGATCCGCAACAATATATTTGATCCTTTTTTCACCACCAAAGAGGTGGGCAAGGGTACCGGCCAGGGGCTGGCCATTGCCCGGGATGTGATCGTCAACAAGCACGACGGGACCCTTGAGGTGGAATCAGGAGAAGGTCAAGGGGCCACCTTTGTCATCCGCCTGCCCGTTTGAAATTCATTGCACCCTGATTTATGAACAATGGGGCATACGTCACCCGGAGGAACTTATGCCTGAATTCGTGAGCGTCAGGGTGAATTGTATTCGGAAGGTTGCAGTTTTATTATCATCTTTACATACAATGGATTACAACTATCAATTAATATTTTGCGTCACGGATTCAGGTTATGAAGAAAAAAACGATACTCTTTGTTGATGATGAACCGAACATCCTGTCGGGACTGAAAAGGATGCTGCGCTCCATGCGTAAAACCATGAACTTTCAATTTGCCGAAGACGGCCCGGCTGCTCTTGAAATCATGGCATCGGAAAAAATCGATGTGGTTATCTCGGACATGCGGATGCCCGGCATGGATGGCGCGGCCCTGCTCACCACCATACAGGAGCAATACCCCCATGCAATCCGCATCATGCTTACCGGCCAGGCCGATGACGATTCCGTCATGCGTACCGTGGGCGTAGTGCATCAGTTTCTCGCCAAACCGGCCGATCCGGACATCCTCAAACAGGTGATCAAGCGTGCTTCAGCCCTGCAGGACCTCATGGCTGACGAACGACTGAAAAAACTCGTTTCCAGTATAGACAACCTGCCCAGCCTGCCGAAAACCTATGCCTAACTGCAGCAGGTCTTAAAAAACCCGGACGGCGGCCTTGGTGATGTAGCGAGAATCATTGAGCAGGATCTGGCCATGAGTGCCAAGGTTCTGCAACTGGTCAACTCCGCGTTCTTCGGTCTCTACAAGCAAATCGAGAGTCCGTTCCGGGCCGTCAACCTGCTGGGACTCGACACCATTAAGGCTCTGGTTCTCGGAGTCGGCGTATTTTCAGAGATGAAAAGCCCTGTCGGCAAGGTCTTTAATGTCAACCAACTCTGGTCCCATTCCATGGCCACTGCCGCCTTTGCCAAAAAAATCGCCCTCAATGAAAGTGACGACAAGGAAATGATCGACAATGCCTTCATCTCCGGCCTGCTGCACGATGTCGGCAAGCTGATCCTCTTCTCCCGCATACCCGGGGAATACGAGCAGACCGTTATCCAGGCCAAAGAAACAACCTGTACACTCGAAAAGGCGGAACACCGGGTTTTCGGTGCCTGTCATGGTGATATCGGCGGCTACCTGATCGGCCTGTGGGGATTGCCCGGTCAGGTGGTTGAATCCATTACCTTCCATCACCGGCTGAACAATTATCCGGAGATCTCCTTCTGCCCACCCGTGATTGTCCATGCTGCCGACTATATCTATTACAAACTTAACCCAACCAGTTGTCTTGGTGAACCTCCGCAACTCAACGAACCAATTCTTGAACAGATCGGAATGCTGGATCACATGGACACCTGGATCAACCTCTGCAAAGAAATCCAGCAACAGGGAGAAGAAGATGACGGATAAACTCCTCTTTGTCGATGATGAAGAAAACGTCCTGCAATCGATGAAACGACAGTTAAGGAAACGTTTCCCCATGCAGGTTGCCCTCTCCGGAGATGAAGCTCTGCAGAAACTGAAAGAAGACGGTCCATTTGCCGTTATTGTTTCAGATATGCGTATGCCCGGCATGAACGGAGTGGAGCTGCTCTCCCGGGTCAAGAATCTCTATCCGGATACCGTCCGCATTATGCTCACCGGCAATGCCGACCAGGAGACCGCCATGGAAGCGGTCAATAACGGCCAGATATTTCGTTTCCTCACTAAGCCCTGCTCAACCGCAACATTAATCCCGGCCCTGGCCCTGGCCCAGCGGCAGCACAGACTCCTGACAGCGGAAAAAGAACTGCTGCAGAAAACCTTGAAAGGCAGCGTTACCGTGCTGTCGGAACTGCTCAGCCAGGCCAAACCCACGATCTTCAGTGCCGGCCTGAGGATCAAAGAATATGGAACTGATGTGGCCCGGCAGCTTGACCTGCCCAATCTCTGGCAGATTGAGGTCGCGGCCCTGCTGGCACAGATCGGCTGCATTTCCCTGCCCACGGACATTATCAACAAAAAATACGCCGGCCTTACCCTGGATGATGAAGAAGAGGCCATGTGGGCTAATTATCCGGAAATCGGCGCCCGCCTGCTGGAACATATCCCCCGTCTGGAGAGTGTAACCAAGATGATTCGCTGGCAGCAGAAACCCTTTTCCGAGTATACCGATGATTTCACGCAAGCAGAGTTTGAAGAGGTTCTCACCGGTGCCCAGATCCTGAAGGGAACTATTGACTTTGACCTGCTGCTCCATCAGGGATATTCACCCGGCAAAGCCGTTGAAGAGCTTCGCCGACAGGAGAGCAACTACAATGGCAACGTACTGGGTGCTCTTAGCAGGATACGTTTTCAGGTTCATTCCCGTACACTGTCCCTGGGTGTTGACGATATAACCGTCGGCATGATCGCCGAAGAAGACATTACTGCAAAAAACGGGGCCATGATTCTCCCCAAGGGCCAGAAAATCACCTGGCCGGTTCTGCAGGCACTGTACAATTTCAACCGTCAGGTGGGCATTGTAGAGCCGATCAAGGTACGTACCGACGTTGATGATGAAGATGTAGAAAATCCTTGACAAGGAACATCAGAAAGGGAGATTGTCCTGTTTTCTCCAGCAGGACATCTTCTTCAAAATCCCTGAGAATACTTTTGCAGGAGCCTCGGAAGAATCTATTACGGCTTCAACACTTCACGTACCGCATCCAGTAATTCATTTTTATGGATCGGCTTGAAAACATATTTTGTAATGCCCTGGGCCTTAGCCTTTTTTTCAGGAACAATATCGCTATGGCCGGTGCACATAATAATCGGCATTGACGGTTTGATTTCCAGCACTGCTTTGGCCAGTTCCTCTCCTGTAATACCGGGCATGGCCTGATCGGTAATAAGCAGATCAAACTCGCCTGGTCGGGTACGAAGGACTTTCAATGCCTTTCTGCTGTCGGAAAGGCCAGTCACTTTATAACCCAAATTTTCCAGCCGTTTTTTATTTATTTCCACCAGGAGGGGCTCATCATCTACAACCAGTAACCGTTCACGCCCCCCTGATCCTTTCCGGATTCTTTTTTGTTCTGGGGATATAGACGGCGCATTAACAGCTTCTTCTACAACCGGCAGGTACACCGAAAAGGTACTCCCCTCTCCAGGGCGGCTTTCCACAGTAACAAATCCATGATCGTTCCGGACAATACCGTGGATAACAGCGAGACCAAGCCCTGTACCTGTTCCGACTTCTTTGGTGGTGAAATAAGGTTCAAAGAGTCGATCCATTGTGGCCTGGTCCATACCACAACCGGTGTCGCTTACCGAAAGGACAACAAAATCACCTGGAGTACTCATCTCTCCCGGGGGAATGTCTTCGGTTCTGACCTGCTGGTCCCGTAAGGACACACGCAGGGTTCCTTTATCATTACTCATGGCCTGACGAGCGTTAGTACACAGGTTGACAACAATTTGATGGATGCTGGTCGGATCCGCTAGAACAAACCCGCAATCAGAATCAACATCCTCTTCCAGGTTAATGGTCGCAGGCAGGGTGGCCCGTAACATCTCCAGAGCCTCCTTGACGAGCAGGTGGGGACGGAAAGGGAGCCTCTTGCCCTCTGTTTTCCTGCTGAAGGTCAGAATCTGTCGAACAAGGTCAGTCGCTCGCTTGCTTGAACTGATAACCTGGGTAATATCCTTACCTATCTTACTATCTGGTGTCACCTCATTCTGAATGAATTCTGCATAGCCGATAATTGCGGAAAGAATATTGTTGAAATCATGGGCGATACCACCTGCTAAAGTGCAGATGGCCTCCAGCTTTTGGGCTTGGAACAGTTGTACCAGGAGTTGATTACGCTCATCTTCAGCTTTTTTATAATCAGTAATGTCCTGGAAAATATGGACCGTTCGCGTAGATGTTTTTTTATCATCAGCAATTGGATAAACAGAAAGCTTCAGACAGCGTTGACCTTCTACAACTTCTAACGATCCAGGTTGACAGGTTTTTTTCATCCGTTGACAAGGACAACCTTTGATCGGGCCTGTGGTTCCGTGCACGACTTCCCAACAATATTGACCCACCATATCTTTAACTTTGCGACCGAACAACCTGGCCATCCCTTCATTGCTCTGCACTATTTTTTGATCTTCATCCATGATGCAAATCCCTTCGGGGATAGCATCAAAGGTCGCCTGCCATTCAGTAGCGGCCTTTCCATTTCGGCTCTGACCCAATCCGCCAGAACAACAAGAGGATATTTTTTTCCTATAATAACATCAACTTCCCCATTACGCAGGGCATCAAGTGCCTCTTCCGCCTCAACCACATCCGCCTTAAACTCATCATTGATAATCACTTGGTCGCTCATGGTATTTCCTCCGTCACGCCAAGGGCCTTGAGCACTTCGTGAGAATCATCCAAAGAACCAATGATAGTGGTGGGCGGTTGAGTCGAGGTAATAATCAAGGTTGGCGCAACTAAAACATTATGTTGAAGGGCACTTTCAAAATCCTGCAGCACATCAAAAATCTCCAAATCACACTGCCCCTGAAGTTTAATTTCGCATAGCTGCTCAAGTGAGTTGCGGGCCATCCGTGAATTTCTGTCATCTCCGGCAACAAAAAGTTTCATTTGGTACCTGTCGCGTTGATGCCGTTCTTTTTTCTTCGACTGATTCATTTCAGGTTACCTTCTTGGGCTGTACCCTGTATTGAGGAATCCTTTCAAACCGGCGGTAAGCTCAGATCTTTATCACGCATCTTGTTCAATTCTTTAATCCTCTAATGGCTGATGTCCACCTCCAACCTCAGAGAGGCTAACTTTATTTCAGCCTCCATAATTTCGGCTTCCCGGCGTTTTGTTTCAGCTGCAGCCAAGGTTACAGGAACCACGATAAAACCCTTCGCCAAGCATGGCGTCCAGGCGAGGAATCCCTGAAGAAAGTCTAGAACCAAAGGCCTTGTGTTTCAATGAAATAGTGGATATTGGAATCAACCCCCTGATCTCGCGAGAGACTGTTTTATAATACCAACTCGTAGACCGGTTGTAAATCTTATACCGGGTGCATTCCCATTAAGATGTTATCAAACACGTTGTTTTTTGGTGGGCGATGCCCACCCTGCCACAAAACAGCAAATTGCAGAATGACAGGGTGGGCATCGCCCACCAATCCAAAGCATGCTAAACCTCGTAGATTTCGAATGCCTGACTAACTTTGATGAACTCGTAAAAAGTGTATCAAATAACAGACCGACAGCGTCTGAAAAGACTATACAGCTGCTTCTTTCTCTGGTATTTTTTATTCTTTGGATATGAAGATTAGAAAAATGATGACTGGAACAGAAAAGAGCCTGCCCGCCGTCCCCGAATTTGACCGACGCATGAGCAGAGAGGAAATTAACGACCTGCCCCTGCAGAGGTGGGAAGGTCCGATTCAGGTGATCTCGGAACATGATGATGTTACCCGTGCAATTGAGCGACTGCAGGCAGAGCCGGTGCTTGGCTTTGATACCGAAACCAGGCCGGCCTTTAAAAAGGGGCAGTCCTACCCGCCCGCCCTGCTCCAGCTTGCCACAGCCGAGGAAGTCTTTCTCTTTCAGCTCACCCCGTTGGGGCTACCCGAAGGCTTGCGGGCTGTTTTTACAAACCCGGCAATCATCAAGACCGGCGTTTCTCTTGCCTATGACCTCAGGGAATTAAACAAGGTCTCCCCCTTTGACGGGCAGGGCTTTGTCGACCTGGCCCATGAGGCAAAACAGCTTGGTATACAAAACCACGGCCTGCGCGGACTGTGTGCAGTCCTTCTGGGTTTTCGGATCTCGAAATCTTCGCAGACTTCCAACTGGAGCAAAAAAAATCTTACTCCCGCCCAGATGAAATATGCGGCCACCGATGCCTGGGTGGGCAGAGAGCTGTATTCCAGGTTCCAGACCCTGAAAAACCAGTAACCGCCTTTGATCCCAAAACTCCGAACTCGAAACTCGGAACCAAAACACAGGAGATTAACATGACTGAAGCAAAAGGCCCAAAACACTACCAGCAACTCACGGATCGTTTCCCCGAAGTACTCTCAGCGGTTGAAAATCTTGGCTCAGCCATTCGCTCGGCAGGCCCCCTGGACAAGAAAACCGCCGAGCTGATCGGCCTTGGCGTGGCGGCGGCCGCCCAGTCAACCGGTGCCGTGCAGTCCCATGCCAGACGCGCCCTGGCCGCCGGTGCGAGCAGAGAAGAAGTTGAACATGCCCTGCTCCTGCTGATCTCGACCATCGGCTTCCCCAAGGTTGCGGCAGCTCTGGCCTGGGCTGAGGAAACGCTCAAGAAAAATGAGAAATAGGACCGGCGAAACTCTCAATTCAAGGGAAAATAACTTTCCGGCTGCTCTTTGATACGCTGCAGCTGGTCGGCAAGATCGTCGAGTTCGTGCCGCCAGTACTCCCGGGTGCCGAAATTCGGCATGACCACGGACGAACCGTCTTCAATCACCTGATGGGCGCACCAGGCAATGTAGTGAATAAATCGCATGGCCCGCAGGGGCTCTATCAGCTTCAGAGAGCGAAGATCAAAATCACGAAAGACCCTGTAGCCCTCCAGAAAAATATCGATTTCAACCAGTGACTCCTCGGGAACCGCCGGCAGGAGCATCCACAGATCCTGCACCGGCGGCCCGATGGCCATATCATCAAAATCAATAATATAAAATGACTCGTCAGGCCGGTAAATCAGGTTTGCACTGTGACAGTCGCCGTGCAGACAGATCAGCTCCGCACCTGCAAACAAAGGCATGGTTTCGGCGATCAAGGTATCGGTTAGTGAACGAAACTCCTGAATCATATCTTCAGGGACAAGGTCATGGCTCAGGATATACTCCACCTGACTGCGAGTCGACTGCTCCGGCACCATGGTGATTCTATCTTTGGGATGCTGCGCGGCCCCGACCGCGTGGGTTCGCCCGATCAAATGACCAAGCTCAAGCCACTGGTCGTCCGAATACTCGTCGACAATGCGGCCCCATTTCTTGGGAAAAACGGCAAAAAATATCTCTCCGACCCGACCCAGAGTAGTGCCGTCGACCAGAGGAAGCGGCGCAATGACCGGTACTTCCTGAGCAGCAAGTTCCAGGAGAAAGTCATGTTCATCCTGCAAGGCCCGCCTGGACCACCTGGTTGGCCGATAGAATTTTGCAATCAAGCCCTCGCCGTCTTCATCGGCCAGTTCATAGACCCGATTAATGTAACTGTTCATGGGTCTGCACAGGTTACTGACGTACATACCCAGCCCTTCTTCGACTGCAGCAAGAACAACCTCGGGGGTCAGACTTGGGAAAGCAGTTTGATTTTTTTTCATATGCTGACTATTCACGGGCCTCCTTTTCATGATAGACTAATACCAGTTAGGGTACGATTATACTCCGTTACAGAGTGAGGACAACCATGATTATCGGCATTCCAAGAGAAATCAAGCAGGATGAGTATCGAGTCGCCCTGTTACCCGTGGGGGCCAGGCTCCTTGTTGAAGACGGTCATGAAGTATTGATTGAGCGCGGGGCCGGCCTGGGCAGCGGCTTTGCCGACAATGACTATACAGCCGTGGGGGCTGAATGTGTTGATGATGCCGGGGAAGTGTATACCCGTGCGGACATGATTATCAAGGTCAAGGAACCCCAGCCGGTGGAGATTGCGCGGATGCGGCAGGGGCAGATCATCTTCTGCTATTTTCATTTTGCCGGATCGCGTGAACTGACCGAAGGTTGCCTGACAAAAAAGATTGCGGCAGTGGCCTATGAGACCCTGCACGACGAGGAGGGACGACTCCCTCTGCTGACGCCCATGAGTGAAGTGGCAGGCAAGATGTCTATCCAGGAGGGGGCCAAAGGACTGGAAAAACCGATGATGGGCCGAGGCATTCTGCTTGGCGGTGTGGCGGGTGTCAAGCCCGCCGATGTCCTTGTCATCGGCGGCGGTGTCGTCGGTACAAGCGCTGCCCGCTCGGCAGCCGGACTTGGAGCCAACGTGGTTCTGATGGACATCAGTCTCGACCGGTTACGTTACCTGGATGAAATCATGCCCGCCAACGTCACCACCCTGTACTGTGACCCACATTCCATTGAACGATATGCAGCCAAGGCCGATCTGGTTATCGGAGCGGTGCTTATTCCCGGAGCCAAAGCGCCGGTTCTTATCGATCGCGCCCTGCTGGGCCGCATGAAAAAAGGAGCGGTGCTGGTGGATGTCTCCATTGACCAGGGCGGCTGTTTTGAAACCTCGAGGCCAACCACCCACAGTGATCCGGTATTCGTGGTCGACGGCGTTGTCCACTACTGCGTCAGTAATATGCCTGGTGCGGTGGGCAGAACCGCCAGCCATGCCCTCTGCAACGCCACCCTGCCCTACTGCCGAAAGCTTGCCGGTCTCGGTCTGGATAGTTTTTTAATGCAAAGCCGTGGTCAGGCCGCTGCTCTCAACATGAACAACGGCAGCATTACCTGCCCGGCCGTGGCCGAGGTTTTTCCCGACCTGCCCGCTGCGATAAAAAACTGCAACGCAGTGACGGCATGAGACACACGGCCTTGAACCGATTCTTGTCTTTTCCGACCAGGGTTTCGTTATTATTACACGAACGTAAACATTTCTCATCCAGCTCCAATGAAAAAGAATCTGACCTATTATCTCCTCAGCCTGCTGACTCTCGGCGTCCTCCTCTCGGTGGGCCTTGTCGGCTCCGTCTGGCTCCTGGACACCCTGTCCGGATACCGACGGGATATAAAAGAGATGCGCACAACCTACATGCAGGAGCAGCAGCAACTGTTGCGTAATCAGGTTGAACAGGCCCGAGAACAGATTTTTTACATGCAATCAAAGGTCAAAGAACGGACTGAAGATATCGTACGGGAACGGACCGATACCGGGTGGATGATTGCCGATGCCATCAGTAAAGAACAAAAAAACAAACTCTCTCCACAGGCCCTTGAAGATCTGATCCGCGAGACCCTGCGGAAAATTCGCTATCCGGATCTCGGCTACTATTTTGCCATCAACATGGACGGAACCGAAGAGCTCTTTACCGACCGACCGGAAATGGAAGGCAGGAACATGCTGGAGGTTCAAGATCAAGAAGGACGATTTGTTGTCCGGGATATGCTGCAGCTGGCAAAAGCCGACAAGACCGTCCTCTATCAATACCGTTGGACAAAACCGGGGCGGGACGACGGGAGCTTCGCCAAGATTGCCGCTATCCGCTACCTGCCGGGCCTGGACTGGGTCATCGGTACCGGAATGTATCTGGACGACATGGAAGAGCAGATCAGGGCCGCATCCCTTGAGTGGCTGGAACAAGTCCGCTGGGGTAAAAACAAAAAAAATTATATCTTTGCCGGCAGATGGGACGGATTAAGCCTGACCGGGCCGAGCAAGGGGAGAAACATGTTTAAGATCACCGATCCCAACGGTGTGCATATCATGGAGGAATTGATCAGACAGGCCAGGCAGGGCGGAGGCTTTGTGGAATATGTAATGCCCAGATTCAAAGGCTCCCGGCCGGCACCCAAACTTGCCTATGCCGCCCCGGTGGAACGGTGGCAGTGGTACATCGGTACCGGTCGTTATGTAGACGAAATTGAGTCGATGATAGCTATTCGCCGGCAACAGCTGAAACAGCACCTGTTCAGCCATCTTCGGCAGACAGGATTCATTCTGCTGCTGCTCTCGGCAGTCTGCCTGATCATGGTCTGGATCATGGCAAGACGGCTGAAAAAAAACATTACCCCCTTTGCCGGTTTTTTTCATAAGGCCGCCACCAGTCTTGTCCAGATCGACGAACAGGCGCTGGATTTTGAAGAGTTTCGATTTCTGGCCCATGATGCCAACCTCATGATCAGAGAACGCTGTCGGTCACAGGAAATCCTCAGCAGCCAGGAGAACCTGCTCCGATATCTGACCAGAGCCGGGCACCAGTTACTCTCCGGATCAGACCTTGACCTTGCCGTTACGGAAACACTAGCCATCCTGGGTGAAGGATGCGGAACGGAACGAGTCTATCTTTTTGAGGTCGAGCAACAGGACAACCAGACAAACCTGTTGCATCTTCGTTTTGAGTGGACCGATGGCAGTGTCGGTCAACGAATCAACGATCCACGTTTTCAACACATGGAGGCAACTTCCTTTAAAGCGGCATGGTTTCTAGATCTGCTGGCCGGAACCGCTGTCCAGGGAGCGCCCGGCGACTTTTCAAAACAGGCATCTTCAATGCTCCATGAATATGAGGTTCAATCACTGCTCCTGCTGCCGGTGATTTATCGGGACAGCTTCTGGGGAATACTCTGCTTTGACGCCTGCAGAGCCCCGATCATCTGGAATGACAGCAGTATCCGCTCGCTGCAGAACTTTGCCTCCCCTCTCTGCACCGCCATTATGCAGCGTCGCAGTGAACAGGAGGCGGTTAAAATACGTGATCAATGGGTCGGCACCTTTAATTCCATTGAAGATGCCATCTTCCTCCTTGATGACGGCGGCCGAATTCTCAACGCCAACCTCGCGGCCCTGCAGATCCTTTGCGCTGATGACCTTGACGCTATCCGCGGCCTTCATCTCTCCGAACTTCTGCTCGGTGACGGCATCAGGTTCAAGGAATGTCTGGCCGACCTGGTTCTCGAACAGGATACCCACCTGGTGGGTGAAGTACATTCAGCCCCACTGGACAAGGTCTTTCATGCCTCGGCTTTTCCTGTGTACACGGGCAAGGGCCAGGTTTCCGGAGTTATCTATATTGCCCGTGATATAACCAGGGAAAAGGCCATGGAGCGACAACTGACCCAGGCCCAGAAGATGGAAGCCATCGGTGTGCTGGCCGGAGGAATCGCCCATGACTTCAACAATATCCTTGCGGCAATCATGGGTTTTTCCGAACTTGCGCAGATAAAACTGCAGCAGGGAAAGACCGAGGGTCTGGAATCCGATCTTGAAAAGATTTTCCACGCCGGTGAACGGGCAAAGGAACTGGTTGCACAACTGCTGGCCTTCAGCCGCAGCCAGGAAAGCCGGAAAACACCGATCTCGGTTTCGCCCATCATCAACGAGACCATCAAGATGCTGCAGGCCTTTATTCCGACGACAATTAAGATAACCGCCGAACTCGGCCCGGAAACCAGAAAAGTCCTGGCAAACGGAACCGCCCTGCAACAGGTTTTTATGAACCTCGGCAGCAATGCGGCCCACGCCATGCAGAATCAGGGGGGTGAACTTCACATTTCCCTTGAAGAGACCGAACTCAGCCCGAAACAACGCCTGGGCCATTCCACAACTTCAGAACATTACCTCCATATTGCAGTCAAAGATCAGGGCAAGGGCATAGATCCACTGATCGTGGATAAAATATTCGATCCTTTTTTCACAACCAAAAAAGTAGGCGAAGGCACCGGAATGGGGCTGACGGCAGTGCACGGCATCATTAAAGATCACGGCGGGTTTACTGAACTTGACAACCGACCCGGGCATGGGGCAACCTTTCATATTTATCTTCCCCAGAGCACGGAAGAATCTACAGTCGAGAATGAGAAAACCAGCGACGAATCAGCCAGTGGCGTGATTGACTATAAAACCATCCTGGTCGTTGATGATGAGGAAATGCTGCTGACTATCTATAAAGAGATGTTCAAAATTCTCGGCTGCACCACTCTGGCCGCCAACAATCCGGTTATCGCGGTTAAGCTGCTGGAAAATAATCCGGATATCGACCTGTTATGTACCGATCTCAACATGCCGGAAATGGATGGACTACAGCTTGCCGAACGTTGTCACACAATTCGACCTGAAATTCCGATCATTCTCTGTTCAGGACTGTCGATGGATCTTGACGAAGAAGCTCTGCAGCA
The DNA here is from genome assembly GCA_024280455.1 of Deltaproteobacteria bacterium. Classification (GTDB taxonomy): domain Bacteria; phylum Desulfobacterota; class Desulfobulbia; order Desulfobulbales; family Desulfobulbaceae; genus DRLX01. The sequence goes on from JAJRQC010000088.1 coordinate 13,793, forward strand.
AACCGGTATAAAAAAGGTTCTTGCAAAGCCCATTACTTTGCAGGGACTTAAACAGACCCTCGAACGACTTACCACCAAAACCGGTATCAGCCCGCCGGTTCACCAAGATCGAAGACAGAGCGATTGATACCTGCGCATAAACAGAGCAATCCCTCCGGGGTCAACAACTTGATAATGGGATAGATGGCCACAATACACACCCAGCCCATAAGAAGGTAAATGGAGGTGCTCAGCCACCGGGGAGCATTAAGCTGAAAAATTGACACAAAGATACCTGCAAACGCCAGTCCCCATACCACTCCGAAGATGCTCCATCCACAGGCGCCACGTAAAGGAACCAGACAGATAGGGGTATAGGTGCCGGCAATGAGCATGTAAATCATGACATGATCCAGTGTCCTGAGTACCTTCTCCCCCTGCGCCGACAGAGGGAGTAAGTGGTACAGGGCGCTGGCTGTGTACAGCAACACCATACTGGTTCCGTAAACGGCAAAAGACACCACATGCCATACGGTGGCCCGCTGCACTGCCAGGGTAACCAGTACCGCAAGTCCGGCGATGGACAAAAATGCACCGAACAGGTGAGACAGCCCGCTGAAGGGATCTTTCAACCTGCCGAAAACAGCCATTCAAGACTCCAGGTATTCATAGATTCACCTCTCGTCACGTTGTCGCGGCTTTTCGAAAGCCTGTACTTCCCCGCGATGACGACAAACAGAACCAGTTGACAGTGTACAGCGAAGAGGACTTCTGCACAGCCATTTTTTTTATAACACCTCTTCTGCATGCAGCATTTACCGCAACAGTTGCCCCGTGCCGTGCCACCACCCCCCTTTTGAGCCCCTTCCGCGTCGCTCCATGGGCTCCGACAATGATGGGCCTGCTTTTTTGCAGGAACAGAGCGTCCTGCAACTGCACTTGCCCCCTGCCCATCGCACAATCCATTGAATCCCCACTCACTTTGGCCCCTGGAGTCAAGAAAAAAATGCTCAATCCGTATTTTTTTTCTTGACTCCACCCGGGCCTGCCCCTATTATTCATTATGGAACATATTTCATAACAAGGAGACGACAATGCCTCGCCCCAAAAAAAAAACGCTGCATCCGGTGCAGACCGGTATCTACTTCTTATAAACCCGAGGGCGTTGCAGCACAGGAAATGAAAGGAGTTACGCTGCCGCTGGAAGGACTTGAGGCCCTGCGACTGGTTGACGCGGAAGGCATGGGTCGCGAGGACGCCGCCCGGATGATGGATGTCTCCACACCAACGCTGTGCCGGATACTTGCCGAAGCCAGAAGCATCGTGGCAAGAGCGCTTGCAAATGGCTGGGCGCTTCGTATTGAAGGTGGCGACTACATGATAGGCGACATAGAGAACCGGAAGGACTGCACTCCGGCCCACCACTGCCGGAGAAGAAACAGGAGACAAAAAAAAACCGTAACTATCCGGAGCCAAGGTAAATTACAGGTCCACGTGAAGAGGCGTAACAAACAATAAACCAATCACACGATGACGAGAAGAAACAGTTTCACTGCAGATCGGCAATGAAGCTGTCAACAACAAAATCTACCTAGAGGAGGTACATTATGCCTGGAATGAACGGAAGAGGTCCGGAAGGACAAGGGTCAATGACCGGCA
>JAJRQC010000089.1 GCA_024280455.1 Deltaproteobacteria bacterium
GGTGATGCCACGCTCTTTTTCTTCAGGAGCCTTATCGATGTCACTGAAATCAGTGAAATCAGCCTGACCTTTTGTTGAAAGCACACGGGTGATTGCTGCGGTCAACGTGGTCTTGCCATGATCGATATGGCCGATTGTTCCTACATTGACATGCGGCTTTGTCCGCTCAAATTTTTCCTTTGCCATCAGCGTTCCTCACTCAAACGTAAATGATATCGTTTATACGCCCCGAATCTTATGTATAATGTTCTCGGCCCGTTTGGCCGGAACCTCTGCAAACTCTGCAAACTGCATGGTAAACGTTGCCCGACCCTGTGTGGCTGACCTGAGATCAGTCGAGTAGCCGAATAATTCGGCTAGTGGCGCCAGGGCATGTATAACCTGGCCCCCTCGTTCGGATTCAACCCCGTTTACCTGTGCTCGTTTTCGGTTGAGATCATTCATGACCTCACCGAGGTACTCTTCAGGAGTGATCACCTCAAGAGACATGACCGGTTCAAGAAGAACCGGGTTCCCTTCAAGTGCTCCCTGCCGACACGCCTTGGTCGCGGCAACGCCAAAGGCCATCTCGGTAGAACTATCTTCATCATAGGATCCGCCTGTCAGGCGAACCTTGATGTCAAGCACCGGATAGCCGATCAGCGGGCCGGAATCCAGACTGTCACGTACTCCTTTCTCAATTGCCTCTAAAAATAACTGAGGAATCTGCTTCTCATCGACAAGGCTTTCAAACTGTATACCGCTTTCCCGTTCTCCAGGGATGAGTTCAAGTACCACATGACCATACTGTTCCTTGCCGGTGCCATGGATCTCAAATCGACCTTCAGCCGAGGCTGAGGTAGTCAGCGTTTCCCGATATGAAACCTGGGGTCGGCCGACATTGGCGTTGACTTTAAATTCACGGATCAGTCGGTCGACAATGACTTCAAGATGGAGTTCGCCCATCCCTGAAATAATCGTCTGCCCGGTATCCTCATCAATGGAGACCCTGAAACTCGGGTCCTCCTTGACAATTTTTTCGAGGCATTCAGCAAGCTTGCCTTCATCGGCCTTGGTCTTTGCCTCAATGGCAACCCCGATAACCGGTTCGGGAAATTCCATTGCTTCAAGAACAATAAAATCTCCTGCCCCGCACAGTGTATCTCCGGTCGTTGTAAACTTCAATCCAACGACGGCGCCGATATCACCGGGTCCGATGCGATCAATCTCTTCACGCTTATTGGCGTGCAGTTTAATCAGTTTCGAGATCTTTTCTTTTTTCCGCTTCAGCGGATTGAACACCTTGTCGCCAACTTTAACTTCTCCGGCATACACTCTCATGAAGGCCAGATTGCCGACAAAGGGATCAGCCTGCAGTTTAAAAACCAGACCGCAGAACTTTTCACTCCTCTCAGGTTTTCGAATAAGGGGCGCACCGTTCTTATCCGTCCCCTCAACCGGGGGAATATCTACGGGTGAAGGCAGGTACCGACAAACAGCATCCAGAAGCGGTTGAACACCTTTATTTTTAAAGGCTGAACCGCAGAGGACGGGTACCAGCTCAAGCGAGAGTGTTGCTTTACGCAGCGCTCTGTACAATTCACCGGGAGCGATCTCTTGATCTTCCAAATATTTTTTCATGACCTCCTCATCGAAGTCGGCCAACTTCTCGAGGAGCGTCATACGTGCGGCCGAGGACTTATCGAGTAACTCGTCTGGAATCATATCTTCGATCACTTTCAGTCCTTTGGACTGTTCGTCAAAGCGCAGCATTCGCTGGCTGACGAGATCAATGATTCCGGTAAAGGTGTCCTCACTACCCACAGGCAGTGTTACTGCTACAGGTTCGGCACCGAGCCGGTCTTTAATTTCGGCAACGCATTTGTCAAAATCGGCACCTGTCCGATCCATTTTATTGACAAAGGCGATACGCGGAATTCCGTACCGGTCGGCCTGTCTCCAAACCGTTTCCGATTGGGGCTCAACGCCACCAACAGCACAAAAGACGGCAACTACGCCATCCAAAACCCTCAGACACCGTTCCACCTCAACGGTAAAATCGACGTGACCAGGGGTATCAATAATATTAATAGTATGCTTATGCCACTTACAGGTGGTTGCAGCGGAAGTGATAGTGATTCCACGTTCCTGTTCCTGCTCCATCCAGTCCATGATAGCCGTGCCGTCATGAACTTCGCCGATCCTGTGTGAGCGGCCGGTATAAAAAAGAATACGTTCAGTGGTCGTAGTTTTTCCTGCGTCGATATGGGCCATGATGCCTATATTTCGCAGATTGGATAATGCTCCTCCGCCAGCCACTGTTCAATCCCGTATTCTTCTTAACCATCCCCATACCTGCAAGGGAAAAATGTTGTTCTATTTACAGCAGGCAACTGATCATGTCAATAGTATTCTGCATGATCAACCAAAAAACAGACGATTTACCAGCGATAATGGGCAAAGGCCTTATTAGCCTCAGCCATCTTGTGGGTATCGTCTTTTTTCTTTACCGCTGCCCCGCGATTATTATAGGCATCAAGCAGCTCCGCAGCCAGCTTGCCGGACATGTCCTGCCCGGAACGTCCTTTTGCAAAACTGATGATCCAGCGAATAGCAAGGGCATTTCTGCGATCAGGTCGTACTTCAATCGGCACCTGGTAGGTTGCACCACCAACACGACGACTCTTGACCTCGACCCTTGGCCTGACATTCTCCATCGCTCCTTCAAAGATGGTCAGCGGCTCTTCATCAGCCATCTTCTCATCAATAATGGACATGGCATCATAAAAAAGCCTGCGCGCAAGAGCTTTCTTGCCGTCCCGCATCAGCCCATTGGTGAACTTTGACACCAGCACAGAATTAAAGGCTGGATCAGGTGTGGAAGTACGCTTATCTGTTAATTTTTTTCTCGGCATTTTCTTTTTTCCTCTTCAATAACCTGGATATTGCCGGCACCTTATTTAGGCTTCTTGGCCCCATACTTGGACCGCCCTTTGCGCCGATCACTGACCCCGAGAGTATCCAGCGTACCACGAACCACATGATAACGAACACCCGGTAGATCCTTTACACGACCACCGCGAATAAGCACAACCGAATGCTCCTGCAGGTTATGGCCGATACCCGGGATATAGGAAGTGACCTCAATACCGTTTGTCAACCGGACCCTTGCGACTTTCCGCAGGGCGGAGTTCGGTTTTTTCGGTGTAGTCGTATATACACGGACACAGACACCACGTCTTTGCGGACAATTCTGCAAAGCCGGAGTGTTTGACCGCTTGGTCATCTTCTTCCGTCTCTTTCTGACGAGTTGATTAATTGTGGGCATGCAAACCACTCCTTTTCAAATAAATAAACGTATCCTACCGCCTTTAATGGCGAACACGAGAATCTGTTATTATAGACGACCATATCCTGGTTGTCAAGAATATTTGTCTATTTACAATAAAAGACACGAGCCGACGGCGGCAACCAGTTCATCTCTTGTGTTGTACCTTCCAGGCTCACGTCATTACAGACTTTTTTTAAGTCCTTATATACTGTGCTAGGGCCGCGACAACGATGAAATGACAAAAATTACTCAGGACTTTTTTTTATGCCTGCATCTTTGTGGTTTGGGGTGTATAGTAAAACTATGTAACCCAAGTCTCAATGGTTCAGGCGCGGAAAAGAACAAACAAAAATGCGTTAGAGCAAAGTTGACGTGACACTAAGCTCTTTCCCGACGCAGACGATATCTCTCCAGGCCGGTGCCGGCGGAAATCAAACGGCCCATAATTACATTTTCCTTCAAACCAGCCAGGTCATCGACCTTACCGGACATGGCTGCATTGGTCAGGACCTTGGTTGTCTCCTGAAAGGAGGCCGCTGAAATAAAAGAATCCGTGGAAAGCGAGGCCTTGGTCACGCCCAAAAGCAGTGGCTCTGCCGCCGCAGGCTGTAATCCCTGGCTAAGCAGTCGTTCATTTTCCTCACTAAACTTCCACCATTCAACCTGCGAATCCAGCATAAAGATGGAATCACCAGCATCGGTGATTTTAACTCTTTTCAGCATCTGCCGAACAATGGTTTCAATATGCTTGTCGTTGATTTTAACGCCCTGGAGCCGGTAGACTTCCTGAATCTCATTGACCAGGAAACGAGCCAGCTCTTCGGCACCAAGAACCCGGAGAATATCATTGGGAAGTATGGAACCTTCCATGAGCTGCTCTCCGGCCTTCACATAGTCGCCCTCATGAACGATGGTATGTTTCGCCTTGGGCACCAGGTACTCCTTGGGCTCCCCGGTTTCAGGGGTAACGACAACCCTCCGTTTCCCCTTGAGCTCCTTACCGAAACTGACCCGGCCGTCAATTTCCGTAATAATAGCCTGCTCTTTGGGTTTGCGAACCTCAAAGAGTTCGGCAACTCTGGGCAGCCCACCGGTAATATCCTTGGTTTTAGTCGTTTCACGAGGAATCTTTGCAACCACGGTCCCCGCTTCAACAATTTCCCCTTCACTAACTTCAATAATTGACCCTACCGGCAGCAGGTATCGGGCCTCAAGATTTCCTCCAGGCAACTTCATGGTCTGCCTTGGTTTATCCGGATCCTTGATGGTGATTCTCGGGCTCAGCTGTTTGCCGGCGGCAAGCGGAGTAATGACCTTACTCGCCTTGCCGGTAATCGGGTCGACCCGCTCCTGCATGGAATCACCTTCCTGCACATCACCATATTTGACCTTACCGCCGAGTTCGGCGACAATAGGAATAGAGAAGGCATCCCAGTCGGCAATAACAGTACCGGGATCGACCTTGATTCCATCCTCGACTTTCAGTTCAGCCCCGTAGGGAACGGGGAAGCGTTCACGATCAATCCCCTGGTCATCAAGGATACTGATCTCGGCATTGCGGTTCATGACCATAAGATGACCTTCACTGTTTTTTACGGTATGCAGTCCCTTAAACCGAACAAGACCGCCACGCTGGCTTCGGACCTCGGCCTGTTCAACGGAACGACTTGCGGTTCCGCCGATATGGAAGGTTCGCATGGTCAGCTGGGTTCCGGGTTCACCAATGGACTGGGCGGCAATAATACCAACCGCTTCGCCGATGTTGACCATGTGGCCACGGCCAAGGTCACGGCCATAACACATGGCGCAGACCCCGCGCTTTGCCTCACAGGTAAGCACGGAACGAATTTTAACTCGGTCAATACCAGCGGCCTCAATAGCCTCGACTTTTGCTTCAACAATTTCTTCATCCATGCCGACCAGAATTTCTCCGGTATGCGGATCGACCACATCTTCACTGGCAACCCGGCCAAGGATACGTTCACCAATCCTGACAATAACTTCGCCGCCTTCCACCAGCGGTTCCGCCTCGGTAAAACGCATGGTTTCACAATCTTTGACAACAATGGTGGAATCTTGGGCAACGTCAACCAGGCGCCTGGTCAGGTAACCGGAGTTGGCCGTTTTCAGGGCGGTATCTGCCAGTCCCTTCCGGGCGCCATGGGTAGAAATAAAGTATTCAAGTACCGTGAGCCCTTCCCGAAAATTTGCCTTGATCGGGGTCTCAATAATCTCGCCCGAGGGCTTGGCCATCAATCCGCGCATGCCGGCCAACTGCCTGATCTGGTCTTTAGAACCACGGGCACCAGAATCAGCCATGATAAAAACGGAGTTAAAACTCTTGATCTCCTGGATATTGTTGTCTTTATCCCGGACATAGTCAACCGCCATCTCATCCATCATCTCTTTGGTAATTCTGTCGGTAGCCTTGGACCAGATATCAACAATCTTATTGTATTTCTCACCATCGGTAATCAAACCGTCGGAATACTGGGTATCAACATCAGCGGCCTCTCTCTCAGATTCCTCGACAAGTTCTTCCTTTCGAACCGGAATCTTCATGTCATTGATGCAGATGGAAATACCGGCCAGAGTGGCATACTCATAACCCAGATCTTTCAGTCGGTCGGCCAGAATAACGGTGTCTTTTGTCCCGGCGTGACGGTAAGTATAATCAACCAGAAAGCCGAGCTCTTTTTTAGAGAGTTCACGGTTGACCAGGGCAAAAGGAACCGCTTCAGGAAGCAGTTCACTGACCAGCACCCTGCCGATTGTCGTCTCGACGAGTTCCCCGTCAATCCGAACCTTGACCACTGCCTGCATGTGAGCAGCCCCATGATCATAGGCAATTCTCGCCTCAACCGGTGAAGAGAACACGGCCCCCTCACCAATAACTCCGAATCGTTCCCTGGTCATATAGTACAGACCAAGAACGATATCCTGACTTGGAATAATAATCGGTCCGCCACTGGCCGGCGAAAGAATATTATTGGTGGACATCATCAACACCCTGGCCTCGACCTGGGCCTCGACGGAGAGCGGTACATGAACAGCCATCTGGTCGCCATCGAAGTCGGCATTAAAGGCGGCACAGACAAGGGGGTGGAGCTGAATGGCCTTACCCTCAATCAGAACCACTTCAAAGGCCTGCATGCCAAGCCTGTGCAAGGTTGGGGCCCGGTTGAGAATAACAGGATATTCACGAACAATATCGTCAAGGACATCCCAGACCTCTTTCATGCCCTTGTCCACCATCTTGCGCGCACTTTTGATGGTGGTCACATAGCCAAGGGTCTCCAACCGATTATAAATAAAGGGTTTAAACAACTCAAGGGCCATTTTCTTGGGCAGACCGCACTGGTGCAGACGCAGATGCGGACCGACCACGATAACCGATCGACCGGAATAATCGACTCGTTTTCCGAGCAGATTCTGTCGAAAACGTCCCTGCTTGCCTTTGAGCATGTCGGACAGCGACTTCAGAGGGCGCTTGTTGGGGCCGGTGATGGTTCGACCACGGCGTCCATTATCAAAGAGGACATCGACCGCTTCCTGCAGCATCCGTTTTTCATTCCGGATGATGATATCTGGAGCGTCGAGCTCAATCAAGCGCTTCAACCGGTTGTTCCGGTTGATGACCCGTCGGTAGAGATCGTTTAAATCTGAAGTGGCAAAACGCCCGCCTTCAAGGGGGACAAGCGGACGAAGATCAGGCGGCAGCACGGGGATAACCTCAAGAATCATCCACTCAGGTCGATTACCGGAATCACGAAACGCTTCGACTACGAGCAAACGCTTGCCGTACTTGGCGCGTTTGGATTTCGATCCGGTTTCCTTCATCTCCCGGCGCAGCATCTCGGAAAGACCGTGCAGGTCAAGTGCCATTAGCATTTCCCGGATTGCCTCCGCCCCGATACCGACCTTAAACTGCCCGGGATGCTCTTCCAGGTATTCCCGGTATTGCTCCTCATTCAACAGCGAACCAACAGGAAGATCTTCTAACTCGGAAGTAACAACAGCATAGGATTCAAAATAGAGGATCCGCTCCAACTGCTTGAGCGTCATATCAAGAATTGCCCCGATTTTTGAGGGCAGACTCTTTAAGAACCAGATATGAGCTACCGGGGCAGCCAGTTGAATATGGCCAAGCCGTTCACGGCGTACTTTCGATTGAATAACCTCAACACCACATTTCTCGCAGACAACTCCGCGGTGTTTCATCCGTTTGTACTTCCCGCAATTACACTCGTAATCCTTAACCGGACCAAAAATTTTGGCGCAGAACAGACCATCACGCTCCGGCTTAAACGTCCGATAGTTGATGGTCTCGGGTTTTTTTACCTCTCCATGCGACCATTCGTGAATTTTCTCGGGGGAAGCCAGTGAAATTTTAACTTTATTAAATTTTACAGGTCCCTTCGGTTTTGCAAAGAAGTTGAACAGTTCTTCCACGAAATCACCCTATACTGAGTTGAAAGTTGAAAGTTAAAGGTTGAAAATCATACAATAGGACATTCATACACTTAACTTTTACTCTTCTAATAGTTCCACATTGAGACAGAGTCCCTTGAGTTCCTTAACCAGAACATTGAACGACTCAGGCAGCCCGGTCTCAAGGAAGTTGTTGCCCTTAACGATCTTTTCGTACATTGTGGTCCGCCCTTCCACATCATCGGACTTCACGGTCAGGAACTCTTTAAGCGTGTAAGCCGCCCCATAGGCTTCCATGGCCCAAACCTCCATCTCACCGAGACGCTGACCACCGAACTGAGCCTTACCGCCAAGCGGCTGCTGAGTTACCAGTGAATAAGGGCCGGTTGAACGGGCATGGATCTTGTTGTCGACCAGATGATGCAGTTTCAGCATGTACATGACCCCAACCGTCACGGGATTATCAAAGGGCTCACCGGTCAGACCATCATGCAGGGTCGATTGACCGACCTCGTCAACACCGGCCTCAACCAGCATTTCCCGGATCTCGGCTTCGGTTGCCCCGTCAAAAACCGGGGTGGCTATATGAAGGCCAAGTCGATACTTTTTGGCCATATCAACCACTTCATCGTCACTGAGCCCATCGGTCAACTGCTGATATTCCTCCTTGGAATAAATCTTCTGCAACCGTTGTCGAACAGCATCAACTTCATGCTTTCCGGCCAGTTCGGCGATCTGCTCCCCCAGCTTTTTGGCGGCAAAGCCAAGATGACACTCAAGTACCTGGCCGACATTCATACGGGAGGGAACACCAAGCGGGTTCAACACCATGTCAACGGTTGTGCCGTCGGCAAAATAAGGCATATCCTCTTCCGGCAGCAGACGGGAAACCACACCTTTGTTTCCATGACGACCGGCCATTTTATCACCAACAGACAGTTTCCTCTTGGTGGCAACATAGATCTTGACCATTTTGACCACACCGGGAGGAAGGTCATCCCCCTTTTCCATCCGTTCGACAATTCCTTCATAGCGGCTGCGAACCATTGCGGCCTGATTTTTATAACGGCTTAAAACGGCTTCAATCTCTTCTTCGTATTTTGTTCTCTCAGAGAAATCGAGCGAGTACAGGTCAAAAAATTTAATCTTTTCAAGCGATTTAGCGGTAATCTTCTTGCCGAGTTTGAGCAGTACCTTACCGTCATTATCTACAATATCGCTCTTTGCCGTTCGTCCGACGATGAGAGCTGAGAGATCTTTACGAACTCCCTTTTTCAGACTCTTGAGTTCATCGTCCATATCACGGTTCAACCGTTCGACCTCAAGCTCTTCAATCATCAGTGAACGTTCATCTTTGTCAACACCCTTGCGGGAAAAGACTTTGGCATCAATAACGACGCCTTCAACGCCGGGCGGCACCCGTAAAGATGAATCCTTCACATCCCCGGCCTTCTCGCCGAAGATTGCCCGTAATAATTTTTCCTCAGGGGAAAGCATGGTTTCGCCCTTGGGCGTCACCTTGCCGACCAGCATATCGCCGGCCCCGACTTCAGCGCCAACCCGAACAATGCCGTAATCGTCTAAATTGCGCAAGGCCTCGTCACCGACATTTGGAATATCGCGGGTGATTTCTTCTTTGCCAAGCTTAGTATCCCGGGCCATGGTTTCAAAAATTTCGACATGGACCGAGGTAAAGGTATCCTCTTTGAGCAGGCGCTCATTAATGAGAATGGAGTCCTCAAAGTTATAGCCCCGCCAAGGCATGAAAGCGATGGTGATATTCTTACCAAGTCCGAGCTCGCCCATCTCAGAGGAGGGGCCGTCGGCCAGCACATCACCTTTATGTACGCGCTCACCAGGAAGCACCAGGGCCTTCTGATTAAAGCAGGTATTTTGATTCGTTTTTTTATACTTGGACAGATGATAGACCCCGACCCCGGTTTCAAAACCGTCGGTACCGGGTTCATCGTAACGGACAACAACCCGGTTGGCATCGGCATCTTCAACCACTCCAGCACCACCGGCAAGCAGGCAGGCCCCTGAATCCTGGGCCACATATTTTTCAACCCCGGTCCCGACCAGCGGTGAGGCTGTTTTTAAAAGCGGTACGGCCTGGCGCTGCATGTTTGAGCCCATAAGCGCCCGGTTGGCATCATCGTTTTCAAGAAACGGGATCAGGGAAGCGGCGATGGAAACCAGTTGATTCGGTGCGACATCCATCCTGGTAACGTCATCGGCGGCCGCCATGACGACCTCGCCTTCCTGACGGGCTATCAAGTGATTCTGAACAATGACGTTATCCTTAATTTCCACCTTGGCCGGAGCAATCACCTGCCCCTGTTCCTGCAGAGCAGAGTGATATTTAAACTCGTCACTTACCCTCCGGTTCTCAACCAGCCGATACGGTGTTTCGATGAAACCATAAGGGTTGACCTTGGCAAAGGTAGCCAGGGAAACAATTAAACCGATATTGGGTCCCTCAGGTGTTTCAACCGGACAGATCCGTCCGTAATGGGTCGGATGAACGTCGCGGACTTCAAAGCCGGCGCGCTCGCGGGAGAGTCCGCCGGGTCCGAGTGCAGACAGACGCCGCTTATGGGTGACCTCGGAAAGAGGGTTGGTCTGATCCATGAACTGGGAAAGCTGCGAGGTTCCGAAAAACTCTTTAATGGCGGAGGTGACAGGTTTCGGGTTGACCAAGTCATGGGGCATGAGGGTTTCAATCTCCTGCAGGGTCATCCGTTCCTTGATCGCCCGTTCCATGCGGACCAGTCCCATCCGGTACTGATTTTCAATCAGTTCACCAACCGTTCGCACACGACGGTTACCCAGATGATCGATATCATCCCCATCTTTCAAGCCATCCTTAATCCGAACCAGATGTTTTACGCCCTGGACGATATCCTCTTTGGTCAGGGTGCGATGATCAATGGGGGTATCCAGATCCAACTTGGCGTTGATCTTATAGCGACCGACCTCGGAAAGATCATAGGTAGACGGATTAAAAAAGAGATTCTCAAAGAATGATTCCGCCACTTCAGGGGTAGGAGGACTCGAGGGTCGCAGACGCCGGTAAATTTCGATCTGGGCCTGTCGCCGGAGTCGTTTTTTTGACTCGATACGTACAGCCTCCTTCAACTCCTCGCCTTTGAGTCCGGTCTCCATGTACCGAGTGATAAGCTGGCTCAGCTCATCGGTTGAAAGCCGAATTAAATCTTTATCCATGGTTTTACAGAAGGCTTCACTGATTGCAACGCCGTCAATAAAAAGCAGATCAAAACGTGTTACTCCAGCTTCCACTATCTCAGCCAGCAATGACTCCGTCAGCTGCTGGTTGCCGCGAGCCAGTATTTTTCCGCTCTCGAAATCAATCAAATCTACAGCCATGAATCGATCAAGGAGTTCTTCAGCCTCAACTGGTATCAGTTTAATACCTGCCCCAAGAATTCGCTTGGCAAGGGCTTTGCTCACCTTGCGACCCTTTTTCCCGAGCACCTTCCCGTCTTCAGGGCTGATCAGATCATCGGTCAACCTGGTGCCGATCAGAGTCTCCGGCTTGAATTGCAGAGAGAATTTCCCCTTGTCAACGACTACGGTATCAATGGCATAAAACTCACGGAACAGCTCTTCTTCATCAAAATCAAGCGCCTTGAGCAGCACGGTAACCGGCAGTTTACGGCGGCGGTCGATACGGACCGAAAGGATATCCTTTATATCAAATTCAAAATCCAGCCATGACCCGCGCACAGGAATTATCCGCGCTGAATACAGTCGTTTACCGGAGGAATGAGATTTGCCGTTATCATGGGTGTAAAAGAGACCCGGTGAACGCTGAAGCTGGTTGACGACGACCCGCTCAGTTCCGTTGACCACGAAAACCCCATCCTTTGTCATCAGCGGCAAAGCACCGAGAAACACTTCCTGTTCCTTGATGTCGCGGACAGACTGGACCCCGGTTTCCTCATCAATGTCAAAGGTGATCAGGCGGACCGTAATCTTGACCGGAACATCGTAGGTCATGCCCCGTTCAATGCATTCCTCAACCGTATATTTTGCTTCACCAAATGCGTAGCGAACGAATTCAAGGGAGCAGAGTCCATTAAAATCAGTCAAAGGAAAAATATTTTTAAAGATTGCCTGCAGACCAAAATCTTCTCTGGCATCGGGGTCAACGCCTCGTTGTAAAAAACGCTCATAGGAATGCCGTTGCATTGAAATAAGATGCGGTGGCTCTACAATCTGGCGTGTCTTGGCAAAACTTTTACGAACTCTCTTCATGCTTTTCCTCGAAATGTTCCACGAAACACCGACCTTGCCGGAAAGCAGATAACCATTTAAATCAATTGATTATTATACTAACGAGCAGGCCAATAAACAATAAACAGCCCTCAAACGCAGGAACGCTACAGAGGATCCAGCCTCTGTAGCGTTGCCTTACCAAAACTCGGCAGCCTGCCGTAAGCCTAGCTTACAGAGACTTGCCGGAACAAAGTTACTACTTAACTTCTACGCTGCCGCCAACTGCCTCAATCTTCTCTTTGATTTCTGCAGCCTCATCTTTGGAAACCCCTTCCTTGATCGGAGTAGGTGCTCCCTCAACAAGAGCTTTGGCCTCTTTTAGGCCAAGAGCAGTTATAGCGCGGACTTCTTTAATGACTTTGATTTTCTGATCGCCGGCGGCGGTCAGGATTGCGTCAAACTCGGTTTTCTCTTCTGCAGCACCAGCACCATCAGCAGGAGCAGCGGCGGCAACGGCAACCGGTGCAGCGGCGGAAACACCAAATTTTTCTTCAAGGGCCTTTACCAGGTCCGCAACCTCAAGCAGGGTCATTTTCTCTACAATTTCTACTACCTGTTCAATAGAATCAGACATCGTCGTTCCTCCGGATATAAAATCGAAATATTAATTTTTCTAGTTTTCTTTCTGTTCTTTGATTGCCTGTAACGCATAAACCAGATTGCTCGACACGCCGTTAAGCGCACGGACAAAACCGGTCGGAACGGCAACAAGGACCCCACAGAGTTGTCCAAGAAGCTGATCCTTGCTCGGGAGTTTTGCAAGAGCAATGACATCATCGGCACTGAGCACCTTACCGTCCATGACTGCGGAACGAATTTCCAGGGCTTCAAACTCTTTAGCAAAATCTGCAAGGATTTTTGCAGGCCCTACGGGTTCATCATAACTGAACGCTATGGCCGTAGTTCCTGTAAAGCTCTCACTGAGCCCCTCGTATTCCGTCCCTTCAACGGCGAGTTTAAGCAACGTATTTTTGGCAACCTGAATATTTGCGTTGTTCCGGCGGAGTTCACCACGCAATTTTTCAAGCTCCGTGACTTTCAGCCCACGGTAATCAGCAACTACCGCGAACTTGGCTTTGCTGAAGGTCTCATTCAATTCACGGACCTTGCCGACCTTTTCATCGCGATTCAACTGTTATACCTCCTTCTTTGGTTGCGGGTCAGTCACAGTTAACAGATTAGAGGAGAAAGACAAATAACAGCACCCTGTCTGGATACTGTCCTTCGGTCTCGGCAGGCGACTGACATAAACAAACCAGTCATTAAACTCTCGAACCTGCTGTCTCTGACCTTCCCGGAGTTAGTAATGTATGTGACGAATAGTTACGTATCACCGGAACCCGGTCACACGGTATGTTAAAAAAAAAAGAGAGAGCCAAAACCGCCTCTGAATTTTTCATTGGTTCATACGAATATGGGGACGATACGATACCTCTAGAAGTCTCAATTCCCTTTAAGCAGTGCCTGCACCTGGTTCGGATCTATCTTGACTCCAGGCCCCATGGTGCTGGATATTGAAATTGATTTTAAATAGATACCCTTGCTGGACGAGGGTTTAAGCTGTAACAGTTTATCAATAAAGGCGGTAATATTACCCATCATTTTCTCGCTGCCAAAAGAAACTTTTCCAATGCATGCATGGACAATACCATTTTTTTCCACCCGAAAGTCCACCTTCCCTTTTTTGATTTCTTTGACGACACGTTCTATATCAAAGGTGACGGTTCCAAGTTTGGCATTTGGCATCAGGTTGCGCGGTCCGAGAACCCGACCGATTTTACCGACCTCACCCATCATATCAGGTGTGGCAATGGTTTTATCAAAATCGAGCCATCCGTCCTTGATTTTGGCCAGAATCTCATCGGATCCAGCATAATCAGCACCGGCATTCAACGCTTCCGTTTCTTTTTCACCCTTTGCAAAGACCAAAACCCGTACTTCTTTGCCGGTTCCGTGGGGGAGCATGACACTGGAACGAACCATCTGATCCGCATGCCGGGGATCAACCCCTAGGCGAACGGCTATATCAACGGCCTCATCAAATTTAGCATACGATGCTTTAAGGGCCAGCGAGATCCCCTCTTCAAGTTCATACAACGTGGTCCGGTCAATATTGGCACTGCCTTTTCTGTACTGTTTTCCGTGTTTAGCCATGATAATCCCCTGTCTCTTCTCCCTGGCACACCGGGGTGTGTATGCAGGTAAACGAATAAACGAACTACAGCTCAGTCAAGAACGGTAATACCGCAGCTCCGAGCTGTCCCTTCAACAATACGCATGGCCTGATCAATGTCATAGGCATTTAAATCAGGCATTTTGATCTCCGCGATTTCCTTGATCTTATCCTTTCCAATCTCAGCCACACGATCACGTTTGGGATTACCTGATCCTTTTGCAACCCCGGCGGCCTTGAGCAGCAGAACGGAAGCGGGAGGAGTCTTGGTAATAAAGCTGAATGAACGATCAGTAAAAACAGTAATGACTACAGGAATAATCGTATCTCCTGCTGACTGGGTCTTGGCATTAAATGCCTTACAGAAATCCATGATGTTGACACCATGCTGGCCAAGTGCGGGACCAACAGGCGGTGATGGATTGGCCTTGCCGGCCGGGATCTGCAACTTAATATATGATTGTATTTTTTTTGCCATCGCTTATTCCTCCATGGTTTTTCCAGGAGTATTTTTTTTTCTCAGTAAAGATTGTCGGAGTCGTAAAAAGCCACGAACCGACGGCTGGGAGTGAGTATCATCCTGTAATTACGTGCTATGCAAAGGACTTTCTGGACTTTTTACGAGTCCATCAAGATTGATCCAGCATCGCGGCTCACAGACAATTATCGAATGTGTACACCTGCTGGACAATGTCTTTACGCATTTAATCAATTATTACTTACCTGTATATATTCAAGCTCCACCGGCGTCGAACGACCGAAAATGGAAACCAGAACTTTTACTCGGCCTTTGTCGGGGTACACCTCGTCAATAACCCCCTGAAAATTAGCAAAAGGACCGTCTATAACTCTGACGGAATCACCTTCAGAGAAGGTGATCTTTGGTTTGGGTGCGCTGGCCCCCTCAGCGATTCGGCCGATTATCTTATCGGCCTCTTCATCGCTCAGAGAGGGAATCAGTTTATGAAGATCCTTACCGGCAATAGGCTGGTTGGCATTGACTCCGACAAAACCTGTTACTCTCGGAGTTTCCTGTACCGTATGCCAGCTGTGCTGATTCATATCCATATAAACGAGGATATAACCTGGAAAGAATTTGCGCTCGGAAGTCTTTCTCTTTCCCTTCACCATCTCAACGAGTTGTTCGGTGGGAACAAGGATGTCACCAAACATATCTTCCTGCCCAGCAGAACGAATGCGCTCTTCAAGAGTTGCCTTCACCTTGTTCTCAAACCCGGTATGGGTATGAACAATATACCAGTTTTTTGCCATTGAAAAAGCCTGTATCTGCTATTGAAGAACCGAGGAGACGAGCTTACCGAGGAGGAGATCTACAGAACCAAGATAAATAGCCAGAACCATGACAAGGACAAGAACAAATCCGGTAAGTCCGAATGTTACCTTCTTATCCGGCCAGACGATCTTCTTGAATTCCGCTTGTACCTGGTGAACAAAATCACGGATATTTGACGGTGAAAAAGCTGACGATGCCTTCTGCTCAGCCTTTACCGCCTTACCGGATTGTTTCCCTTTAGCAACCTGTCCTTTTTTCTTACTTGCCATCTGTTTATCAACCAATCACTCTTTGCCGGTCGGAGTTAATGCACTTTAAAAAACAGCACAAAGTCATCAACCCGTAACGTTGTGTTCACAGGCACGTTCGATACAAGCAACTTCCACCTGTAACCAACCCGATATTAACCAATGGCAGGCCAGGAGGGACTCGAACCCCCAGCCCTCGGATTTGGAGTCCGATGCTCTACCAATTAGAGCTACTGGCCTGCACGTCTCCACAGTACTGTTAGGGTAGTACATACACCCACCACAAGAAAAACTCTATTTCGTTTCCTTATGCGGAGTATGCGCCTTGCAAAACGGACAGTACTTTTTCAATTCCAGTTTATGCGGAATGGTCCGTTTATTCTTGGTTGTCGTATAGTTGCGCTGTTTACAATCTTTACAGGCAAGCGTAATGATATCTCTCATCAATTAATCCTGTTAATCCATTGCACCGGCGTCAGCCGATACAATCATAAAAAAGCATGGAATTAGCCGCTGGCTGGTTCCTACTCGATAATTTCGCTGATGACGCCGGCGCCAACAGTACGGCCACCTTCGCGAATTGCAAAGCGCAGCCCTTCTTCCATGGCGATAGGGGTGATCAGCTCACCGGTGATGTGAATATTATCACCAGGCATAACCATCTCTACA
>JAJRQC010000090.1 GCA_024280455.1 Deltaproteobacteria bacterium
CACGGTTCTGTGAGGGGCTTGAGACCATCGGAGTCGGCAAGTTTAAGAGCGTTGAACGTAGTAGCCGCGTGCGGCGGGGCGTCAATAAAATCGGCTCTCAAGAACTTGTTGAACAATGATGGAATCGGTCTACTCGACCAATTTATTCTATTTTCATAACAGCGTAGCGGTGTCATCGTTGCGGCTGTGATCTGAAGAATCCGGAGTCTGCACTTCGCTCCGCTTAGCTGGTCCACCCTTGTTGGTTGATCCGTGTGCATCCATGGCTGTGAATTTTTATGGATTCGTAAAAAGGCAGAAGCGCCATTTACTCTGTACGGAAATACAGGAAGTTATAACCTTTCCGCCGTCGGTGGCGAGGCTTCTCGGAGTCTCACGAATTCGCGTACCGGAAGTCTACGCTTATCTACGACACCGACAATTTTTATTAAACTGAACAGTTGAGGAAGAAAGAAGATGAGTGAACAGAATGCAAACCCCGAAGAGATGCCGGTTTTCCGGATGCAGAAAATGTATGTTAAAGATCTCTCCTTTGAAAGTCCCAATGCACCTGGAATTTTTCTGGCCCGAGGTCAGGAGCCCAAGGTCGACTTCAACCTGCAGCTCAGCAATCAGAAAATCGATGATGATCATTATGAAGTGACCATTAACATTACCGCAAAAGTTCTCGACAGTAAGAGTGATGATACGGTGATGTTTATTGTGGAGATTGAGCATGCCGCGGTTTTTCTGATGAAGAATATTCCGACCGAGCACATGGAGCGGGTCATGGCCGTGGATTGTCCGCTCATGCTCTTTCCTTTTACCCGTCAGGTTGCCAGTCAGATATCCGTTGACGGCGGCTTTATGCCTTTTCTCATGGAGCCGATTAACTTTGTTGCTCTCTATGAGAATGCACAGCGGGAAAAGAAAGATTCTTGAAGACAGGGGGTAGGGACTAGGAACTAGGGACTAGGGAATAGGAACATACCTGGTCTGGAAAAAGAAATGGGTTTGGTCATCAGCATGATGACCAGACCCATTTTTGTTGTTTTTGTGATTGCTGACTGTTCATGAACTCGAGAAAATTCCCCCCGCCGTTATTCCGGGAAATGTCAGGCGAGTTTTACTGGATCCCCGACAACTACACTCGGGGATGACGAACGCCCGGTGGTGTTTCCATTGTGAGCTGGACTCGTAGAAAAAAATCTGTACCGTCATTCCCGCGAAGGCGGGAATCCAGAGCCTGTTGAGATGATTGGATCAGAGTCTGCTTACCTGCCGCCTTTGCGGTGATAGCCAAAATGTAGTTGTTTTGTTACCAGTCCATTCCTTATAATTTACATGGTCTGGGCAAAGTCATTAACCAGGGTTTCAACCGCTTTTTCGGTGGCACTCTCAAACAGCTGGTCATACTGGTAATCGGCAAACATGGTTTCCGGGGAAACCTTTACGTCAACCCGGTTGGTCCAGACCACGTCCCCGGTATAGGCATCCTGTACCCAGATCCGCAGCTGAACCACGGCCTGGGGTGAGTCTCCCGTATTATGTGCCATGTGGCCAAGACCGGCGCCAACCGCTCCCCAGGTTATGGCATTTGCAGTCGTTGCGCTGATTGAACCGAACAACTGATTGGTTCCATCGGGATTCCAGGGGCCATTGGCCCAGCTGTTGCCGGCAATGGCGCCGTACATGCCGCCGGCAATCATATTGCCCCAGTCATCATACTTGTCGGATTTGGCCTGACCCAAGGCAATTTTATTGGTTGAGCCGGTAATAAAACCGATAATACCCTTTTTCATTGGTGACCAGGAAGGATCCTGGCGGGTCTTGTATTGAATGATTCGGCCGCGCATGATGTAGTCTGCGTTGAAATGACGACCGATTTTGACAATTTCCTGCCGGGTCAGGCCATGGGTGCCGGGAGAGTTCATCGCCGTTGAGCTGTTTCTGCTGCTTGCCATGTCGGCATATCGCTGCATTTCAGCCTTCATCCTGGGGGACCATTCTCCGTCCTGTATTTCGTCGTCCAGGGTGCTGCTGCTCCTGCTTTCATAGGCGGTTACGTTGATGATGTTCTGGTTGACCAGGTACATGAACACATCTTCCTCCACCGGCAGGGAGAAGCTGTTACTGACCAGCTGGTCGGTCAGGGTTGAGCTGATATACAGGTTCCGGTGATAGGCATCGGCAATATCATCACCCTCCGAATAGTCGGCAAAGGGAAGAACGACCATGGTTTTTTCACTCCCGGCCAAACTCTTTTTGCCCGGTGATACTTTGAGCGATTCCTTGACCGTCTGGCCACAGCCACTGATCAGGACTGCCAGCAACCCGCAAAGTAGATATCGACTAACTTTCATTCTCTTTCTCCTGTTCTTATCTGGGTCAGGTTGGCTCATATAACTCTTGGGGTCAGCAGGATAACCAGTTCCCGTTTTTCCATTGTTTTCTCTTCAACTCCAAAGAGGTAGCGCAGGATCGGTATGTCCCCGAGTATAGGAGCAAAATCACCGGTCTTTGATTCAACACTGTCAATCAGGCCGCCGATGATCAACATTTCGCCGTTGTTGACCTGGACCATTGTAGACATCTCCCGGATCCCGACCTTGGGCAGGCCGACTTCAAGACCGTCACCAAAGGTTCGATAGTAAATATCCTGACCATTCACCGGGATAAGATCCGTAGTGATCGGGGTCAGGTGCAGGATAACACTGTCGTCATCAACGATGGAGGCCACAACGCCCATGGCAACACCCTCGACAACGTTATCGACTTCGGCGGTGTAGCTGATGGAACTGCTGTTTCCGGTCCCGGAATCGAGATTTTTGGTTACGGTCTTGATGTAGGCGGTATCCTTACCCACTGAGATGAGAGCAGGCTGGCCGTTGAGTACGGTCAGTTTCGGGTTGGACAGCACTTTTGCATCGCCCTGTTCGTTGAGGGCGTTCAGCATGACGGAAAAGCTCGCTGCCCCTAGGGAGATCTTGCTCAGAAAGGGTTCATACCCTGCTGTACCATCTTTATTAGGTCTGTCTACCTGCGGGTACACCTGCCCCAGAATGCCACCTGTGCCGAATTCAACAATGCCGTTGAGATCAAAATTTTTGAGTATAGCGCTCCAGTCCAGTCCGATTTTCGAATTATCTTTCAGGTAGACTTCGATTATTTTCGCCTCAATGATAACCTGGCGGTAGAGTTCTTTTTTCAGGTTTTTAAGATAATAGTCAACCTTTTCAAGCATTGGTCGGGGCGCGGTGACCGTGATCAGGCCGACGGATTTATCAACGATATAATAGGAGCCACTGTGTGAACGCCGGCGGGTTTCCGCAGTCGCTTCCTGATCAACTGCCTGAGCCGTTTCCGGGTTGGCCGTATCAGCGACCGGTGCCGCAGCGGTCTCAGCAGTTGTAGCCCACTGCTGCATGATGACATCAAGATTGTCTGTCACATTCTGCCAGATATCAAAGGTATTGTCATCGCTGGTTATTTTGACGGTGCCCTCGGTACCGCTGGCTGCGGCTCTGTCGGTCAAATAGTTGCCGCCCACGGTAGAAGTATAGGTCCCTTTCATGTTGGGCAGAGAGATGTAAAACCGTTTGGTTTCTCGGTATTTAATGATGATCGTGTTGTCCTGGACTTCGTGGAAATAATCAACCTGGCGCAGCAGGTTGTCCAGGGCTTCAAAGTAATTATCGTCGGCCTTGATATTGACGTCAACTTTTACGGATTGATCAACGTCGCTGGCCCAGCTCACACTCATTCCTTTCAGGTTGCCCAACCGCTTGACGATATCCCATAACGGTTGCGGACCCTTGGTCGAGGTAATATTGGCGCCCACCTTCAGGGCATATTTTTCCGTTTCCTGGCTCAGGGCGTTGTCGGTCTCCTCGCCGGCGACAACATAGCCGGGGTTCCGGTACCTGACCGGCAGTTGTGTCGGTTGCGCGGCAGCGGCGGCTTCTTCCATGGCAACCTGTCCGGTGCTTGGCGGTTCAACTGCTGCAGTCTGCTCCTTGGTGCTGCAACCGGTGACCGATGCCAGCATCAGGAAGCAGAAGCAGAGAATCAAAGTGTATCGTAGTTTCATAAGTTTTTCCTCTGTCCACAGACCAGGTGTTGAATTACATGGGCTGACTGAGGGCAATTCTGCCCTGAATATATTTTTTAAGATCCGGCGCTATACGATAACCGGAAAGCAGAATTTTTTTGTACTCTGCTCCGGCATCTGCATGGTTCCCGCTTTTATCAAGGATCCGTGCTTTTGCGATCATCGAATCCAGGTTTTCCCCGTACAGTGTATTGTATTTTTTAAGGAGTTTTAAGGCTTCAGGGTACCGTTGCTGCTCTTCACTGAAAACGGCATAACTGAGCAGGGCTTCCTTCAACGGTTTCTTGCTCTGCACGGATTGATCGAAGTATTGCTGGGCTTTTTTAACCTCCTGCATGTTTGCCGAGGCGATGGCTGCATTTAATGAGGCTCCGGTCAGGGTCGGGTCGGCCCGCAATGCTTTCTGTGCAAAAAACAGGGCCTTGGAATTCTGGCGGAGCTGAACCAGATACAGAGAGGAAATCTTATTGGCCAGTTTTGCATTGTCCGGCCATTTTTCCAGGCCCAACTCATACTGCTGGGCGGCGGTTTCAAATTCTTCTCGTTTCTCAAACCGTTGGGCCCTGGATATAAATTTTTTGGCCGCAACCACGGTTTTAGGAATATGCATCTGTTGCTGGATCAGGATAGCCTCCTGTTCCGTAACCGTTTCATCGGTCTCAAAGCTCAGGTTATCCTCTGCCCGTTCCGGCCACGAAAATTCCTTGTTTTTTGGCAGGATAACAATGGTGTTGAACCGTTCTTCCTTCTGCAGGTCTTTCAGGTTAAGAATTATGTCCAGAGCAAAGTCCCAGGGCACATCATTGAGGGCCAGGGTCAGTGAACCGGAAACACTCTCATCCACAACAATATTGGTCTTGCTTACTTCCCGCAGGAGCCGAAAAACATTATGCAGGTCGATTTTATAAAAATCAACCGTGATCCGTTCCTTGTTGTATCCGGAGAAATTAAACGCATCCCTCATTGAATCGGCCACTGACTGCGCATTGACGGCTTCGGCTCTCAACTGAAGGGGATCAACTTCCGGTAATTGTTTTTCAATGGTCTGTTTTCTTTGAATCAGCTCGCTGAGTTCATCGGACTTGGCTGTTTCCTGGATACGGATTTCAACCCCGTTTTTTAAAGGACTGACCTGGAAGGGAAACAGGGTGCTTTTCGATGAGTCAAACACAAATCGGAGGCCGCTTCCTCTCTTTGCGACCCGTATTCCGGCAAGGCTGGTCCCAACCTTCTGTTCTTTAATGAGGGTGTCTCCTGTGACATTATTCACATCAATATAGAGACGTGGAGGGGTGTTACCCTTTGCATCGAGTACATCATAACTGTATGAGGAAACATTACCGTTTGCCAGCAGCTGCACCTTTGTTTCATTTGGTGTGGTGAGCACTTTGATGTCGTTTATCTCAGACGCGACCCCGTCACCGGCCCTGGACGGTGCGGCTGCTTTGGTCTGTTGTTTCTCCATGTTGAGGGTAATGGCGATGTTGTTTGTTTTCTGGACCACGGAAAAAGAGCGTGATTTTTTCAGGGTAAAGGTAAATCGTGTCAACGGAGGCGTGGTATCGGTGATAGCACTGGTTGCAAGTGATATACCGCTTTTTTCAGGCAGGGTGATGGCCGCATTTGGAGCAAGTGTTGTCTCGGCAATATCAACCACAATTCTGGCCGGTTTAAACAACTCGTAGACCGTATAGGTCGGAGGGGTTGTTCCCTTTATGGTAATATTTAGTGTGTCACCACTCTGCATGCTGGAAACCGCTGTAATGGTATTTTTTCCGGGATCTGCGGCAAGTCCGTTGACGGCACCCAGCAACAGGAGCATGAGGGCAAGGAACCCACACCTGGCAGTCAGGTTCTTCCTATGCTGGACAGGTAAAGAATAATAACGCATATCTATTGTTCTCCCTCTTTCTTCAGGCGCATTGTAACGGTAGTCTTGATATCTTTGCCGGCACGGGTACGGGCTGTTTCAACGATGAGACCCTGCTGAGGATCTATTTGGGTGACAATACCGCGTCGTCCAATGGGTGTACCTTCATTGAGGATGTAGCCTTTGCCGGTAACATCTTCCACCATGGCTATTTTTTGAGAAGTAGATTCCATGACTGCGACCAGCGTTAACTGACCCGGCTCAAATTTTTGCATTCCACTGAGTTCTCCTTCGCCATCATCGATGATTTCATTGGGATCCTGTTGAGCGGTGGTGGCCTTTTCCGTGAGAAACGGGACGAAAGGATCAGGTCGTCCTTCAAGCTTATATTCGAACGCTGCTGTTTTCTCTACGCTGCCCAGAGGCGCAATCGGTTCGAGGACGTCGGTTGCCGCCGCCATTGCTGTACTGGCCGGGGGGGTCATCCCGCAAAGCACTGTAAGCATAAAGGTGCAACTCAGAATTTTTAAAGTATGTGTATTCCACATGGAAAATGTATCCTACGGTGATCGTTAGACTATTTTTTCTTTTTTTTACCCTTTGCCGGTTTTTGAAGGGGTGCATTGGTGAAACGATAGGTAACTAAACGGCAGGTGGAGTTCAACAGCATCTCTCCACCCTCTTGTCTTGGTGAAGCCATTTTTATATTGTTGACAACAACTATACGGTCAAGCTTACTCACCTGATCAAGGAAAAAACCCATGTTATGATAGGGCCCCCGGATTGCAATATCAACCGGTATTTCCGCATAAAAATCCTGGGGTATTTCAGTCCCCGGTTTAAAAGAAAGAAAATCGAGACCAGCAGCCTTGCCGAGGTCGGAAATATTACGTAACAGATCCGGTATTTCCCTGGTTTTAGGCAGAACCACAGCGGCTTCATCAAATTCTTTTTGGGTTTTTTCGATCTCCGCCTTATATTTAGGGAGATCACGAGCAGCTTTTCTTGCTTTATTCAAATCAGTTCTGGCCGAAACAATTTGTTTATTCAGGGCCGTAATCTTATCTGTTCCCGGTTTATACACGAGGAAATAGAACAAGGCGATCGGAACGATTACTGCAGCGAGAACAATGCCGATTTTTACCTTTTTATCGAGGGGGATATACTTCTCTTCTATAAAGGTATCAATTTTTTTTTCTGAATTGCTGGAAGCCATGGGATAGAAAACTCGCTCTTATTGTTCTGTCTCTTCTTTCTTTTCGGGAACGCCGATGGTACAGGAAAGAGAAAATGATTTCAGGTTTCGTCCGGCAAAGGCCTTCAGCGACGAGTTCGCTAGGTTGACATTTTTAATATATGGCGATTGTTTCAAATCTTCCATGTACTTGGCAATCGTCCGGTTATCAAGGGCCATTCCTGTAAGCTGGAGTTTGTTCCCGCTCTGCCAAAGTGATTGCAGCCACATCCGTCGATTCGGGACAACGCGGGCCACTTCATCAAGGACATGAACGGTTAGCGAAGACTGGGCTTTGAGTTTATGGATAATAGCGATACGATTTTCCAGCAGCGCCTTATCGGACTCCAGTTTTTTTATCTGATTGAGCGTTTTTGTGAAACGTTGTTTGTCCCGCTTGATTTTGCTGAACTCCTGCTGCAACTGTCCGGCCTTGCTCGATTGTTGAAAGCCAAAGGCACCAAGAAGGATGAGCAGCAGGATGAAGCCAAAGGCAAAAAAGGTTATCTGCTGTTTTGCCTGAGCCCTGCGTTTAATTTCGCGGACGGGAAGTAAGTTTATGCGTACCATAGGACTCTAGAAGGCTGCCGGGCGGATTGCAAGACCCGCAGCAATTGCCATTTCCGGTGCAATGGCATCAATATAATCCGGGTCGATTTTCTTTGTATTGACCGCCATTTGCAGGAAAGGATTAAAAGAAACAACCTCAATGCCTGTTTCCCGGTGGATAAATGATTTCAAACCCTTAATTTTGGAACCGCCGCCACTGAGAATAAGTCGCTCAAGCGGCATGTCCGGGTGATTAGCCTTGTAGAGATCAATGGCTTTTTTAATTTCCAGAACCCACTGTGTACAGGTTTGGTTAAAGATGTCTTCCACTTCCTCCCTGTTCTCATCGGCTGGGACTCGACCAAGCTTTATCTTTTCGGCCTCTTCATATTCCAATCCGAGCGTATTGGCTATCTGTTCGGTCAGCTGGTCGCTTCCCACCACGATATCCCGGGCAAGTACGGATGCACCATCGGAAATGATATTGATGTTCATTTTGGAGGCGCCGATATCCACCAGGGCAACATTTGTTATGGACTCGGTGGTGGTTTCCCAGATATTTTCCAGGGCAAAACCATCGACATCCACCAGGACCGGCTGCAGCTTCTGTTCCTCCAGCATGATCAGGTAATCGTCAATGACTTCTTTTTTTGCCGCAACCAGCATGACGTCGGTTCGTTCTCCGTCCTCACCCCCTGTCTGCAGATCCTGGAAATCCAGGTAAACCTCATCGACATCAAAGGGAATGTACTGCTCGGCTTCCCTGGTTATGTGTTCAAACAGCTCGTCCTCTTCCATGACTTCAAGGTTGAGCTTTTTAACAATAACCGAATAGCCGGAGATGGAGATACCTACTTTAGTATTCTTGATTTTAAGATTTTTAAACAGGGCGGCAATAACCTCTCCTACCTCATCGGGCTCCTGCAGGATACCGTCCTCAACCGAACCAGGCGGAAGGGCGGCACTGCCAAGAGCAATAAGACTATAGCCTTTGCCCGTTTTTTTTAGCTGGCAGACCTTGACGGCGGAGGAGCCGATATCGACCCCGGTAACCAGATTTTCTTTTTTTGCCATAGGACAATTGTTCCTGTTTTGCAGGATTGTGTGCCTGAAGGTAAATTGAACTCTTTCGTGAAAAGAATCAAAAAATTAGTCGTCTGTTGATATTAAGGTCATAACAAAAAATGTTTGTCAAGAAAACCATGTTTTTTTCTTATTTTTTCTTGCTTAAAAAACAGTGAGATAGGGTTCGGATTACCTTTTTGAGTACAATATATGGTACCGTGTCATTCTGGAGGGGCGTATTTTGTGTGCTGACGGGTTTCCTTTGCCTGGAATTGTTCCCTTGAGTTTTCACTTGCTTTGGAGTAGTTTCCTGCCAGTTTTGTTTGTAAAACCTGTTCCCTATAACAGACAGTCTGCCTTGAGTAGGCTGAAAAAAATGAAAAAAAAATCGACTCTGCGTGAGTATGCTGAGGCAATTGGTATTGCCCTTGTCCTTGCTCTTTTTATCCGGACCTTTATCGTTCAGGCCTTTAAGATCCCTTCCGGTTCCATGTTGCCCACGTTGCAGATCGGTGACCACTTACTGGTAAATAAATTCATCTACGGCGTGAAGGTGCCTTTCAGCGGCACGGTGATTATCCCGATAAAGAACCCGAAGCCCAATGATATTGTAGTCTTTAAGTATCCGAAAAATCCAAAGCTTGATTATATTAAACGGGTTATTGCCGTCGGTGGTGATACTGTAGAGATCCGCAATAAGCGGATTTTTATTAATGGAAAGCCGTTTGATGATCAGCACGGTGTGTTTACCGATTCAAGGGTTCTGCCGGCCAATGTCAGTCCGCGCGACAACTTTGGTCCGGTCAAAGTGCCGGAGGGGAAGATTTTTGTCATGGGGGATAATCGTGACAACTCCTATGACGGTAGATTCTGGGGTTTTGTCGATTTAAAGGCTGTACGAGGCAAAGCCTTTATTCTATACTGGTCCTGGGATGTTCAGAAGTCGTTGCTCTCCCTTGATCGTTCTACCTCAATCCGCTGGAACAGGATTGGAGATTTAGTCCACTAAGGGCCTGTAAGTAAATAACATGGCCATCTTGCATCTTATCTTCGGGTCGTATTTGAATGAGGCTCAATCACAAAATCCTCGACGTAGCCCTGCTACGCCTGCGGTTTTGTTCAATCTCCTCATCCAAATCTGA
>JAJRQC010000091.1 GCA_024280455.1 Deltaproteobacteria bacterium
CCCTTGTAAAAGGTCTGACCTCGTTTATTGGCAAAAGTTGTTGCCGAGAGACCGGCTACGGTTCCGTTTATTGAGCCGTAGCGGGAAAAGTCATAGGAGGTTATTTTTATGACGACTGGAAATCCAACCTTGATATGACCGATATCATTCGGCGAAATTTTGACCTCGGCAAAAAGCTCACTATCGGCGGGAACAATTTCCATCAGCTCTCTGCCCTGAGCAATTATACCGCCGACGGTATGGACTTCAAGACCTTTGACTACCCCGTCCACCGGAGAACGGATGGCCAGCCGTTCAATCTGCATCCTGAGTTTTTCTTTGATCTCCAGGGCGTCCGCGCGCTCGCTTTCAAGGACACCAAGTTGCTGCAGGGTTTTTTCCCGGGCCTTGGTGACAATAGATTGCAGGCGCCATTCGTATTCACTGATGGCATCCCGGGCCTGGATTATCTTTATCTTCAATCCGGCGACCTGCCCCTGCTGCTCATTCAGCTCCCGAACAACGGCCAGATAGGTGATCTCTGCAACCAGCCGTTCTTTGTAGAGCTTGTCCTGGGTTGAAAAAGCGGTTTCTGCAATTTCCAGCGTTTTTTCGGCCGTTGTCAGTTCATGGGTCAGCAGCTTGACCTGTTCTTTTTTCTGGGTTAGCTGTGTTTTCAGGATTTCCTGCTCCCGCTGCAGTGAATCCAGCATCCCGGTTAAAATTTCTTTTTCCGGCGAGTTGTCTTCACTGTACTGCCTGCAGAGGCGATCAAATACATCCCGGTCACCGCTGATAAATGCCCGCAGCCGGGCCGCCCGTAAATCAAGAAGGCGCACCTTGGTCGCGACCCGCTCAAAGTCGCTGCGAATGTTCTCCCCTCGCAATCGCAGGAGGATTTGTCCTTTTGTGACCACATCGTCGTCACGGACGAGAATTTCTTCAACGCTGCCGCCTTCAAGGTGCTGGATGGATTGGACGTAGGAGGACGGAACGATTTCGCCGCTGGTCCGTGCCATCTCCTTTATCTGGGTGAGAGCGGCCCAGCCCACGAAAATGAAAAAGGCCAGGCAGATGATCAGCATGGTGGTGCGAATGAGGTACGGTGTCCTGGCCTCTTCAAGCATCACCGATTGTGAAAGAATCCGCAGCTGTTCGGTTGTATCTCTGTTCTTGCGAGCCATGGTGTGTATTTACCAGAGTTCAGATTTCAGGTGCAGGCTGTTCATCTGCTCATCCGTGATGCGTTTTCTGCAGGTGAGCATTCCGTCATGTCTGCAGGGCATTTAAAAGCTCCTCCGGTTCACCGGCCAGTACCTGACCTGTTCCCGTCAGGTACACCATGCGATCGGCCAGCAGGACGTCGGACTTGCGGTCGGTGACAAAAAGAATGGTCTTGCTGCCCCGTGCCTTTTGCAGATATTCCCGAAAGAGAATTCCCGTTACCTCATTGATTACTGCAGAGGGGAATTCATCAAAAAGCATGATCGGCGAGTCCCGCAGGTAGCCTCGGGCCAGGTTGAGCTGGAAGGAGAACACCGAGGACAGCTGGTCGGATCGATAATCACCGATAAAGGTATTAAGGCCCTTGGGCAGCAGCTGAATATCTTCCAGTGCCCCTGCCCAGGTCAGGGCGTCCATGAGCTCTCTGTCAGTGGCATCCGGTTTGACCATCCGCAGATTTTTTTCAATGGTTCCATGGAAGAGCTCTATGACCTGAGGGACATAGGAGATGTTTTTTCGGAGCTCAATTGGGTCACGCTGTCTGATGTCGAGACCGTCGATCAGGATGGAACCCATCTGGGGAATATAGAGGCCGTTGGTCAGTTTGAGCATTGAGGTCTTGCCCGCCCCTGATCCTCCGGCGATGGCAATGATTTCCCCTTTTTTGACCTGCAGGTTCATTCCGGAAATAACCGGTCCGCGTTCGCCGGTATACCTGAGGCCGACACCGGTGAAGGTGATGTTTCCTTTGAGGCGAAACAGGGCCGGGTCAACTGCGGTGAGTTTTCCCTCCGGCGGGGTGCGTACCAGTTTGTGGACTTGACCGATACTTCGAAAGATAAAACGTATACGAATCAGAGAGTTGACAATGGCCTGCATGGGGGTGAGGACCCGCCAGACCAGCATCATGCAGGCGATCAATGCGCCGGTGGTAATCCGGCCCTGCCAGACCAGCCAGATTCCGGTGGTCAGGGTGCTGATCCCGGCAATGACCGACAGGCCGTAAGCCAGGGCTTCGATGAGTGAGCTCAGAAAGGCGGAGGAAAAACTGGTCATGGCGGCCTGGCCGGACAACTCATGAAAACGCTGCCACCAGGTATCCCCCAGGCCATGGGCCTTGAGTGCCCTGATTTTTTTTATGGTTTCCACCAGCAGGGCCTGTTTTTTTACTCCTGCCACCGCCCCCTCCTCGGTGCGGGCCTGGATTTTCGGCAGCATGACAAGGGCCAGGGTCAGGTAGCAGAGCGCCAGAATCAGGGGAATCAGGGCCAGCGGCCCGCCGATGATGGCTATGGTGATGAGGAAAATCACGGTAAACGGCAGCTCCAGAACCGCTATTCCGGTCGGGCCGGAAAAGAATTCACGGATGGAGTCAAAATCTTTGATCCGGGCCACCTGGGATGGAATGGAGGAGCCTTCAATCAGCCGCGGCGGCAGAAAGAGCAGGCGCTCGAAGATAAGCTGGCTGGTGATGGCATCCACTCTAACCCCGAAAAAGGCCAGGCTCCTTGCCCGCAGGTAGCGCAGCATGACTTCCATGGTCATGGCCAGCAGGGCGCCGAAAACAAGATATTGCAGGGTTTCAACCGAGCGGCTGCCGATAACCTTGTCATAGACGGTCATGACAAACAGCGATGAGGCCAGGGCCAGGATATTGATCAGGAAGCTGACCAGAAAGGCCTGCAGAAAGATGGCGTCAAACCGTTTGATGAGCTGCCGAAACCATTGCAGCGGTTTTTCATCGGCATTGGAGCGCACGGTATCTCCGGCAATGGTTTCTCTGGTCTGGGGTATGAAACGATATAAGGTGCCGCGGCAATCGATGATTTCCCGTATCGGCTTGATGGTATCATCGGCCGGATCATATATCTCGCACCCGGTTCCTTCCGCGTCAGGCAGCAGGATGTAGGGGATATCATCCTTGCAGACAAAGAGGCAGGGGCTTAGACGAGGGTCTATATTGTGGAGATTGAGCGTGGTCGAGCGGGTATGGAACCCAAGGTTGATCATGCTGTTGACCAGATCAACCCGGTCAAGCTCGCCCGGCATATGGGGCAGGGCCTCACAGATTTGCTTTGCCTGTCCGCGCCAGCCCAGAGCGGGGAGCAGGAAGGTCAGGGCGCGGGCATGGGGAGAAACCCTGTCCAGCCCCAGCCAGCCGGCCGGTTCAAGGATCTTGCGGAAGTGCAGAGCCTTTTCCGTATACTGTGCTGTGCCGCTCATATTCTGAACTCCCGGAAGGGGAGGATGTGATGGATTTTTGAATCAGATGGAGCCGTTTCCTGGAGCCGTCCGTGGTGAAGAAAATATTCCCGGTCGGCAAGGCGGAGGATATTGCGGTCATCGGAGATGATAATCATGATCGTCCGGGGCTTGAGGCGGCCAAGAACACCGAACATCAAATTGTAGCCGTGTTTGTCCAGGCCGCGGTCGGCATTGTCAAAAAGGATGACCCTTGGTTTGTTTGCCAGAACCCGGGCGATAGCGATGCGTTGTTTGAGGCCGGGCGGGATGGGGTCGGTTACGTTGTCGGTGAGCTGGGTTTCGTATCCTTCCGGCAGGATGGCGACGGCATCGTCAATGCCGAGGAGCCGGGCCACGACCATGGCATCCTCTTCATTGGCGGAGTTGAAGAAGGTCAGGTTCTCCCGGATGGTTCCGTAAAAAATAGTTCCTTTCTCCGGCAGATAGCCGACGTGCGTACGGAGGATGGCCGGATTGACCTGGTGTGGCTGGGCCCCGTCGACAAACACTTCTCCTTTTGATGGTTTGATCAGGCCGGTGATCAGGTGGAGGATGGTTGTTTTTCCGGAACCGGCACTGCCGGATATGGCCAGGGAGTCCCCGGGATGCAGTTCCAGGTCCAGATCCCGAAGCAGCAGCGGGCTATCCTCTTCATAGCGGAAAGATACACTATTTAAAACAATATGGCCGGTCGGCTTTTTTATCTGTTTGGTTTCGCTGTATGACGTTGTCGGCAGCTTGAAGATGTCCTGAAGCTCTTTGCGGTCAATAAAAAAGGATTGAAACCGGGTCCAGAGCGACAGGGCCCGCTGGACCGGTTGCATGATTCTGCCGGAAAGCAAAACACAGGCGGCCAGGCCGCCGGTTCCCATGTCGCCGTGGATAACCTTGAGCGCGCCGACGGCAACCACGGCAACCGTCATCACCTGGGAGAAAAGCATACCGCAGTTGAGGGCGATATTATTGGTCAGGGCCACCTGGTAGTGGGCAAGGGAGATCCGGGACTGGAGGCGGTCATTTCTGCGCAGGAAAAATTTTTCCAGACCAAGGCCTTTGAGAGAGTGGATACCCGACAGAGTTTCAATAATAAAATTATAACGGATTTTGGTGCTGAAATCCTGTTCGGTGACCTGCAGGCGCAGTTTATAACCGACAAACCAGGCCAACAGGCTGAAGGCAAAAAAGAGCCCCAGGGGCACATAAACAAGGTTGCCGGCAATGTACCAGATCAGAAAGAGAAATATAAAGATGAAGGGAAGGTCGACAATGGTGAGCAGGGCCTGGCCGGAATAAAAGCAGCGCAGACGGCTGATGGAGGCCATTTTCTGCAGATACGTTCCCGAGCCCTGCTCTTCAAAACGCTGCATGGGAGACTGAAGAATATGTTCCATGGCCCGGCAGGCGGTTTTATGCTCAAAGACGGCTCCGGACCAGGATGTCAGGTAAGATCGGGCGATACGCAGGAGCATTTCCAGAATCACCGCCGTGATAACTCCGAAGACAAGCAGGGTAAGGGTCCCGTAACCGTGGCTGGGCAGGATGCGGTCATAGGTCTGCAGCATCATGATCGGCATGGCCAGTGCCAGCAGGTTGACGACCAGCGATGAGAGAACCAGGTGGATAAGGTTTACCCGAAATTCATGGTCCATGGTCGTCTGGGGTCGGTTCGGCATAAACAGTAGAGTAATTTTTTAGAAAACCGGTCAAAAATCGTAGGATTTAGGTAACTTTTCAATAACTGGTGGCAGAGTGAGAGAAAAAGTAGGTCGGAGTCTCGTATCTCTCTACCTGGGTTGAGTTCTACGAAACCCAACAGCTCCTCGACAAAGTTGGGTTTCGTAGAACTCAACCCAACCTACACAAAATACCATTACCGCCAATTATTGAGAAGTTACGGATTCGGAAGATAAGTTATACGTATTATATGGAATTTAGAACGTGATGCAAGCTGGAAGTGTCCAGGAGCTGTTTTTTTCATATTTTGTTGATTGTTCGTGTTTTCCTGAAAACCAGGACATCTGTACCTTCTGCAGGCCGGTTTGTACCGTACCTGCCCGCATCAACATCGACCCCAATCCTGGTCTTATCAAGGGTAAGTGTGAGTTTTTTTTAAAATTCCGCCTTGATTTTTTCGTTTTCCGTGTGACATAATGTTTTATGGAACAAGGGATGCTCTTTGTTTTTCATGGTTTTTTCTGCTGCAGTACTGCCTGCCGGCTGCCTGTGGTCGGAGTCGTGAGGGTGTTGCAGGAAAAGAAACGTAACTGATCACAGGGGTGGTAACTCGTCGGTTTCGTATATATAGTATCTATAAGTGGTCAAAGGGAGCTCCGATCATTTACAAAGAGACAGGCGGGTGAACTGCGGAATGATTCATGTGCTCTGGTCGGTTTGAAGGCCCGGGGACATAGCCGTCAAGCTAAGACTAATACAGTAACATATCAAAGAGTTGCACCACGTAGGAGTCCGCCCTGCGGGCGATAATTATGCGTCAGGATGTCTCTGCTGTCACCAATCGCCCGCGGGGGCAGGCTCCTGCATTGCAGCTATCCTTCGATGTTATTGACATTTTACGTTAGCTTGACGGCTATGGGCCCGGGGGTACAATAAATCACAATATGTAAGGCGGATGGATTATGCGTTGTCCAAAATGTGGGTATATCTCTTTTGACCATTTAGAGTCCTGTAAAAAATGTAACAAAAACATCAGTGAGGCTTCTGTCGATATTGATGGAACCGTTTTTGCTGTCGCAGCGCCCGTGTTCCTGGATCTTGAGTATAAGGAGAGTGCTGCGCTGGCGGATGAAAAAGAGGATATTACCATTCTTGAGGAGAGCTCGGGCGATGGGGAAGAAGTCGTGGACCTGTCGTTTGAAGAGGATGAGGTTGATGGCGAGATCGTCATGGATCTAGGTGACGATGGGGAGTTTGATGATGTCGGGCTGGTTGAGGAAGTGGATGCTCCGACTCTTGAGCTGGACGCCCTTGAAGAGGTTGCCCCGGAAGATGAGATAACGCTTGATTTTGGTGCCGAAGAAGAAGCAACAGGGACCGGGGAAGAAGCGGACGATGGCCTGCAGCTTGATTTCGGTGAGATAGATATTTCCGACCTTGCCCCACCCGAGGAAGATGGTGAGGAACTGGTTGCCGAGACCTTGACCCTTGATGAGGAGGAGACGTCCAGTGAACCTGCTCTTGCCGGCGGGCCCCTATCTGCTCCGGCATCCGTTGTCGCTCCGGGATCCGGCCTGGAAGATTTGCAGGTTGAAGATCTTGATCTGGATATTCCGTCGCCCCTGGTCGCCGGGAGTAAAGCCGGGGACAAACTGATGCCGTCTGTAAAAACCGGCACGGCACTGGATGATTTTGAAATTGATCTGGGCGAGTTGACGTTGGGTGATAAATAGAAAAAAGGTGTTGACAATCACAACAGATATTTGCTAATTAGTCTTTTCTTTACAACCCAGTTGCCGGGATAGCTCAGTCGGTAGAGCAACGGACTGAAAATCCGTGTGTCCCTGGTTCAAATCCTGGTCCCGGCACCAGTAATTTAAGGCACTTAGCTCACTTGTGAGTTGAGTGCCTTTTTTGTTGTGTGTGGATTCGTGTGAGACTTTTCTCTCGTAGCCCCATAATTCCGGATTGCCTGCTTCTCCGTTTCATTAAAACTATGCAAATAAATTTCCGTTGTTTTGCGGTTTTCACGACCAAGAATTTTTTGAATTATACCGATGGGAGCATAGCCGTCAAGCTAAGGGTTCGTTCAGAAATAACTTCGCATTCTGAGGCGCACTCTGAACATTTAGAAAAGCGATCTTCAATTATGCAATCCTCGACGTAGCCCTGCTACGCCTGCGGTTGCATGCAATCAGATCACTTCTCTAGATGTCCACATTACACCTCATCTCTACGAAGTTATTTTTGAGCGAACCCTAAGGCCAGCTACTGCGCATACATCAGGAAATTTTTTCGTAGCCTTCACCCGAGCGATAACCAGGTTTTTGTGGGCACCGCCCACCAGCAGGAAGTGGGTTACCATAAGCGCTGCTTCGCCGGAAGGACGTTGCTACATTTTAGTTCCGATTTAGTTCCGTAGTTCCGGGGACAGTATATTAAACTTCTTGTGGAGTCAAGATAATTGCATATACTGTCCCCGGAACTACACTCAAGATAATTGCATATACTGTCCCCGGAACTACACTGGGAACGTATGAAACGACTGGTAAGGACGTGGATACCCACCGCCAAAATAAAGCAACCATATCCGAGTCAGCGGCTACGCGTCATTTGACCCGAGGTAGGAGTCGTATGAGGTAGTTCCTCACGTACGGATCTGTGCGGGGGGTGCCGGGCAACCGGTATCCCTACCGCGATACGATTTATTGAGCTGGACGGGTGCTGTTTTTCTTGCGTGGTCGCCCTGCCTTGCCAGGAGTTACCCGACGGCCAAGCATTTCACTGATCTCCTGTTGAAACCGACTGTTTCCAAGTGCAAAATTCCCACTGGTTGCCTTCCGTATTGCATCAATCTCGCCCGGCTCCAGTTCTCTGCGAAACAGTTCGCGATACGCATCCTGTCTTTTTGAAGCTGTCCGGCCAAGGGATTGATAAAGAGGGTGGGGGCTCACCAGGTCAAAGCTGTTTCCCTGGCCGTTAACCTGATAGCTTGACCAGCGATATTCACCGGGATGATCGACTATCCCTGCTCGTACAGGATATAATTCAATATAGCGCCGGCATCTTAAAAGATAGACGTCCTGCTGAATAATGGAGGCGCGAAATCTCCCCTCCCGGAGAGTGCCACTGCGTTTATAGGTACGGTTGACGTACTGAACATAACGCTGACCAAGGCGTTTCATGAGATTTCCGACACTATCGGATTTTTCAGGAGTGAACAGAAGGTGAAACATGATTTGTCATCAAAACAAAGGCATGAACAAGACAGCCTGAACTATCGGCATATTCCTGCAGCCACTCAAGATAGAACCTATAATCTTGGTCAGCATAAAAAAAGGCCTGCCGATTATTTCAGCGCTGAACAACATGGAGCGGAACAGTGGGCACAATGATTCTGGATCGTCTTGGCATGAGACGGGAGATAACATGCAACTATGAAAAAAAACTTGAAAAATCGTGGGCTGTCCTCTATTGTTCCGCCTATTGTTCTTCTCACTTTTTCATGGTTAATAATAGAAAAAAGGGCAATTCTAATCGGGGTATCCTTCGCTGGATAGACTTGTATTTTGGGTGGCCGAATAACTTTGGAATTAGTGGCCGAATTCAGTTGGAATACTCATTTTACGAGCCCATCATATTTCAGCTCTTTTTTTATCCATATCCCTCTCTATATTCGCTGGAAATTATTGCACATGACAACCTGTCAGCCACTTAGAAAATGTATATCAAGCAGCGCCGATGAACTCATAATTTACGGCGCCGATAATTTTGCTCAGTTCCCCCGCCGTGATGCGTCAATACAATCAAAATGTGATCGAGCCCTTCCCGCTGCCTGTCAAGACGATCTGGTAGTATTACGTGGAAAATTGGACCGGGAATATCACAGCTGGCTGCGCTCACACGGCTTGGGGTCGGACTATGTTGTCGAATATAAGGCATTGTCTCGGGAGCTGTCACTTTCAGAACTTATCATAAATGACCCGGAACCAATCTTAAAGATCATTCGAGAGACCGACCGGAAACCAGTATACGTACCTTGGTTTTCCAGGAGAATGGAAGCGGAGGCTGCAAAGACGCTCGGCGCCGACCTCTTTGGGGCGCCGGAAGCAGCAACATTGAAATACAACGACAAGTCCGATTTTAAGACGGTTTGCCGGCAGTTGGATGTACCTGTTGTTGTTGGGGATTCCTTTACAATACATCCGGAAAACAGCGCTAATGCCGGCGAGATGGCCCGTGTTGTTAACAGGCACCTGTCAACGCACGAAACCGTGATTATTCGCGGCACTCTTGGGGAATTCGGCCTGTCATTATACAAGACTACGGGAGATGATATCCCGGATTTGTATAGAAAAATCGCTGCCAGTGGCGAAAAGATGGTCATAATTGAGCCTTTCTTGAGCGTCATCTCTACCCCGAACGATCAATGGGCAATAGATAGAAATGGGGACATACGCCATCTTGGCTTGGCGGACCAGATATGCGAGGGGGGGATGGTGCATATTAGCACTCAAGAAGGTCAACCCCCATCACAACGTATCCACAATTATATCACTCAGGCATCGCTTAAAATCGCAAAGCACATGGTGGAATTCGGGTACAGAGGGGTGCTCGGTATTGACTATATTGTGACAGACGAAGGTATATTCCCGGTTGAAAACAACGCCCGTTTTAATGGTTCTTCGTATGCGCGCCTCATCATTGATAACATTGAAAATTTGACAACCCCAATTGAATACTGGAAATTTATCAAGATCAAGACACTGCCGTGTTCATTTTTCGAACTTACTCAACGTATTGAGAACGTACTCTATGACGGCAAAAAAATAAATTCCGTATTCCCTTTTAATTGCAACGCATTACCATTGACCGGCGACTTTACCGTTATACTCCTTGCCGAGGATTTGAATCACCTCATCTATCTTGAACAGTTGTTGAAAGCTAAATTGAACGTTTCTGTATTTTGAACGATAAAATCTCAACCTGAACCGCCTTCAGGCTGCCCGCGGCAGAAAAGCAAGAAAAGGGGTCAGATTTATTTTATTGTAGATAATTGAGGTCAGAGTTAAATTGAGACACTCTGCCGTTAGCCTTTAGCTGAACCTATTTTTTCACCATCTGTCCAAGGATTTCATACATACTGAGAAGAGAGAGCAGCCAGCAAAGAGTCGACTCCGCACCCTGGTTGGCGTTGACTCCGGTGGGCTGAATACCGTCGCAACAGCCTCCCGTCTTAAAGTCATAAATCTGTTCATTTAAATCATTACTGCCCAGAAACCAGCCGAGACAACGATGCCCCTGGTCAAGCCATTTCATCTCGCCGGTAGAACGGAAGGCCGCTGCACAAGCGCCGATCAGGCACATGACCTCTATGGGCTGTTGATCAAAAGTAGAAGTGAGGCCATTCCTGTTGTGCCAGTTCAAATTGCCGATAACTGAAAGGTGACCTTCTCGTGCCTTCTGTTTTTCCAGCAGCCAGGTGAGGGAATCAATGCCCATTTTAAACATTTCCGGATTGGGGATCCACTGCCCGGCCAGGATCAAGGCATGGGGCAATTTGGCGTTGGCATAGGTAAGCTTATCTTCACACCACAGCCAGTCCTCCGTGCTGGAACCTTTTTGAAAGAGCGCAAAGAGTTTTTCCGCCAGCAGAGTGCGTAACCGGCGGGCCGTGCTGTCCCCGCCGAAAACCTCCATATAGGCGTGCAGGCCGATGATGACAAATGCCCATGATCTTGGAGAGTTGAAACTTTCCACGGCCGTAAGTCCGTCCAGAAAAAGTCGGACAGCCATGTTCCGGATCGAATCATGAGGGGCGTATTGGATGGCGACTCCCAGCCCCCAGATGGATCGTCCGTGGGAATCATCACTGCCGACCTCTTCGAGCCATTGCCGGTCATAGGACATGAAATTTCTGAAACGGCCATTTTCAGGATTGAAAGAGTAGTGCAAAAAAGAGAGATAGGTATGGATCAGGGGAATAACATCCTTGTCCTTGCGTAGAGCATAGTACATCGCGGCGACAATGAGCGATCTGGCATTATCATCCACACAGTAGCCGTGCGTGCGGTCCGGGATGCAATATTTGGCGTGCTGGAGGATGCCGGTGCCATCGGTCATGATGCGCATATGCTGGAGGTTGATCTCCGGCAGGCCGCCCAGAATCCTGGTATCAGGTCTTTGCGGAATTTCGCCATCCGGCCTTTCGCTATACTGTGGAATCGGTTGGTCAATTGCCCGTTCTAAGATCTCTTTGACCAGATGGAGGTACTGCGAACCTACTGCTTTCCAGACTGCGGCTCGGCCGAATTGATAACTTTTCCTGCTGATTTCATCACGTTCTTCCTCGTGGTCCAGAAGATGATTGATCTTTTCGGCCAAAACCCGCGGCTCATTGAAAGGTACCAGGCATCCTCTGCCCTCCGCCAGCAGCTCCTGGGCGTACCAATAGGGGCTGGAGACCACCACCGTGCCCATGCCCGCAGCATAAGCCAGGGTGCCGGAGACAATTTGTTCTTCCTGGAGATAGGGCGAGATATAGAGGTCCGCACTGGTCATATATCGAGTTAAGGTCTCCAGATCGACAAAACGGTTGTGAAACAGCACATAATCGTCAAGGCCGAGACGGCGAACCAGTTGATACAGGCGCTGCCGGTAAGAATCTCCCGTATCCTTTATAATGTGAGGGTGGGTCTTGCCGAGGACAATATAGGACACTGCAGGATGACGCTCGATGACCCGGGGCAAGGCATTGAGCATGACCTCAATCCCTTTGCCGGGGCTCAGCAGGCCGAAGGTCAGCAGCATCTTCCGGTCTTTCAACCCAAGCCTGGTTTTGAATGAATCGGATCTGGTAAAGGGCACATCCGGGATGCCGTGGGGAATAAAGATGATTTTCGATTCTTCAATGCCATAGGAATCGATGAGCAGCGTCCGGGCCTTATGGGCCATGACAATCAAGGCGTCGGTATATTGCGCCAACTTCCGGATGACGGCGCGCTGGCCGTCCGTGGGTTTGTTGAGAACAGTATGCAGGGTGGCAATTACCGGCATGCGCAGATTTTTTATCAGATGGAAGATGTAGGAACCGTCCTCTCCCCCGAATATACCGAATTCGTGCTGGAGAATCGCGGCATCGAACTTGTGGACATTTAAGAATTCAGCGGCATGGATATAATCAGACTGGACGTTTGTCCTTATCTGGAACCCGACCCGATCCGGATAAGGGTAGCCTGTTTCAACGTCATCCATGGCCACGACAGTAAGACGTTCACCGTCCTTTTTCAGCCCCCTGGCGAGGGAGTCACACAGGTCGGTGGTAAAGGTGGCAATGCCGCATTGCCTGGGCAGGTAATTGCCGATAACCGCCAGTTTCATGGTTTTCATATGTGTTTCCTTTAATCAGCCAGCATTCTGGCGAGTAGATCCTTCACCGACACAACCGCAAGGCCGGATGAGGTGTCAGACATGGAGTATGGGATGATCAATTCATTGTTGTGAATTATGGCGCCGCAGGTGTACAAGACATTCGGCACATAACCTTCGCGTTCTTCTGCCGTAGGGCTGAGCAACGGCTCGGCAAGACGACCGATAATCCTGGTTGGGTCTCGCAGATCCAGCAGAGAGGCGCCGATACAATATCTCCTCATCGCCCCGACCCCGTGGGTCAGCAAGATCCAGCCCGCCTCGGTTTCAAGGGGGGAACCGCAGTTGCCGATTTGGATGAATTCCCACGGATACTGTGGTTCCTGCAGAATTTGGGCTTCTTGCCAAAAGTGGATATTGTCCGAAGACATGATAAACATGTTTTCCCCGTCCTGACGGGAGATCATCATGTATCTGTCGTTAATTCTCCTTGGAAAAAGGGCCATCCCTTTATTCTGCACGGCCTTGCCGTTAAGTGTCCTGATGGCGAAGTTGACGAAATCCTTTGTTTCAAGCAGCATCGGCAGGATATCAAAACCGTTGTATGCGGTGTAGGTCGCGTAATAGGTGATTTCGTCGTTGGTATCGCAAAAGCGCACGAACCTGGCATCCTCAATCCCCCGGCTCTCGTTTTCCGACACGGGGAATATAACCCTCTCCGATATTCGCCGGTCCTTTCTGAACCGTAACTGGTAATTGGATCGCGCCAGCCACCGCATCTTTTCTGCCGTATCATGAAGCAAAACAGCCGGTTCTTCATACCAGGTATCGGTCTTCTGTCGAATAGCGGCCTGCAGTTCAACAAAAGAGAATTCGGGCCCCAGATCCTCTAATATGTCCTCGGAAACAGTATTCATGGCGTCCATATCCGCGAGTTTCAACCGGAAAACATATTTGTCATAGATCGGGTTTTTGATGAGCTCCGGAGTTCCCACAAACCTGCTGACCGGATCAAAATGGATATCGTTTTTTGCATCAAACACGCCGCTTCTGAATTCAATAGAGGATATATGCCCTTCTCCGACGGAGCGGAAACTCAAGATGAAGCGCAGGCTTTTTCCATCGAGATGACTTTGATCGGGATGCATGATAATGGAAGGGTTGAAAAAGGCGGCTGCCTGGACTGAATACTCCTTGGTAAAAAAAGTCCCGAGAAGATATCTCCTTTCCTCTGAAAGATTAAGGCTTTTGGGAATGTACTCTTTGATCTTGGTAAAGCTCTGATTAAAAACCTGGCGGATCTCTTTGTGGCGCGTAGAAAAATCGGCCATTACCTGTTGCAGATTCTCCCGTACTTCTTCTTCTGAAAGCCCGAGAACACGCGCGATGATGTGCCTGGTTCGCTCTTCGCCGCCCGAGAGATAAAATTTGGTGATCACCCGGGAGGATTCGGCGGAAAATTTTTTCTTTTTTCTTTTTACCTGCAATGGTACTGGATGCATCTGGTTTTCCTTAAATAGTAACTTGTTTATCCGAAAATCGCCCACGAAGTGATGTCGTATCAGGCTATTTTCATCGTTCGTTGTGGCTGTAACGTTATAAATCTGGTCCAGCCATGCTGGTTTATCCGAAAATCGCCCACGAAGTGATGCCGATCCGGGCTATTTTCATAGTTTGTTGTGGCTGTGACCTGTACAATCTGGTCCAGCCATGCTGGTTTATGGGTAACCGGACCGTGAGCTAATAAGGCGGCCTTGGGTTATCAAGACACATCTCTACAAGATCCATGATCCGGGCCGAGCCTGCACACATGACCGTGTCCGCCCCTCCCCAGTAAATTTTCACGGTGCCGTCGTCTTCCGGAACCGCGCCGCAGGTAAACACCACGTTGGGCACATAGCCGGTTATCTCCCAAGGGTCTTCGGGCTGCAGGATCCACTCATCCGCGACCCCGATAATCCTGGCCGGATCATCCCGGTCATGCAAAGCCACGCCGAGCCGGTAGACGGCCCCCGCCATGGTCTCAAAAACCCCATGGTAAATATGAAGCCATCCTTTTTCCGTCATAAACGGCGTGGCGCCCGGGCCGATCTTCAACTGGTCCCAGTGATAGGTCACCGGTTTCATGACGACCCTGGAGTCTCCCCAATGGATCAGGTCGGGAGAATAAGAGATATGGATGGACCAAGGGGATGTCTCGGAATGGGGCCGGTCGAGACGCGCATATCTCCCCATGATTTTTTGCGGGAAGATCACCACGTTGCGCATATCAGGCTGGGAGATTAAAGCGATTCGCTCGACCCGTTTAAAATCCCTGGTCCGCGCACAGGCAATCCGCACCCCGTGTCTTGAGTAGACGCTGTAGGTCAGGAGATACTCGCCCTCCAGAGCACAGATGCGCAGGTCTTCCACCCCGAATTCTTCATATTCGCCAAACCCCCCCTCCGTGGACGGCGTGAGAAACGGTTCAGGCCGCACCGTGAAAGAGAAACCATCGTCACTCTCGGCCAGGCCGATAATAGAACGGCCGTCCCGGCGGTGGGAACGGAAGAGCATGACATACCTGCCGTCATACTTGACCACCCCGGCATTATGCACGGTTGCCACCGGATAGGGGACGTCATGTCTGGTCAGGATCGGATTTTTTTCATATCGCTGTACTACTGGATCTTGCATAATTTACCTCCCCTATGTCCGACCAAAGTCATCCTCCAGCCTGACAATATCATTTTCCCCGAAATAATCTCCCAGCTGCATCTCAATAAAGGCCATATTCTCGCTGGTCTGATTCTCCATGCGATGGACCGCTTCCCTGGGAATATCGATGGATTCGCCTTTTTCCAGTCGAATCTGCCGACCATTCAGGGTGACGACCCCCTCGCCGTAAACCATGGTCCAACGCTCCGCCCGGTGCCGGTGCTTTTGCAGACTAAGACGCTTGCCGGCATAGACGTGAATGCGTTTGACCCTGTGATCCGGTTCATCCGCCAGGACCGTATAGTATCCCCACGGACGATGATCTTCACGTTTTGTCCGGGAAATGATCTGCTCATAGACCTTGAGGTAGTCATCCACCATTCGCTCCTTGGAAAAATTCTCCTCCGCGAACTTGCGGCAGGCAGCCCGGTCTATCCGGAATATTTCCTTAACCGCCGCTACGGCTTCCTCTATATTGGCAACCAGGAACCCGTTCAGCCCAGGGCGAATCAACTCAGGCATGCTGCCCCGGTTAAAAGCAATCACCGGCGTACCGCACGACATCGCCTCTACAACGGAAAGCCCGAAAGGTTCATTAAAGTTGATCGAGTGCAATAAGGCATATGCCTTGCCAAGCAAGGCATTCCTCTGCTCCGGCCCGACGCTGCCGACATAATCCACATCTGCGCCCAAATAAGGTTCGACTTCAAGTTCATAGTAATTTTTATCCTGAATAATACCGGCCATAATCAACTTTCGGCCGGCCGCCCTGGCAATGGCAATGGCCTCTTTGGCCCCTTTGTCCGGGTGAATACGGCCAAAAAAAAGCAGGTAGTCCTCAGGGTCCGGCTCGAATATAAAATCGTTGAGGTCGATGCCGTGGTGGATGGTTGCCGTGTAGTCGAGCTTTGGCGAACGATCGGCCTCGCTGATCGCCACATAAAAGGCCCTACCGTTGTATTTTTCATAAACGGGCAGGATACGGGGGGAGGAAAAGCCGTGAATGGTGGTGAGTACCGGGGTCGTCACCAGGCCGCTGTATGCCAGTGGGGCGAAATCAAAGTGGTTGTGAATCAGGTCGTACTCATCGGCCCGTTCAAACAGTTCGGATATATGCAGGCACTCCCATACTTTCGGCTCTATTTTGTTGCTTTCCTCATACCCGGATTTACATACGGCG
This sequence comes from Deltaproteobacteria bacterium, assembly GCA_024280455.1. Taxonomy (GTDB): domain Bacteria; phylum Desulfobacterota; class Desulfobulbia; order Desulfobulbales; family Desulfobulbaceae; genus DRLX01. Next base: position 16,367 of record JAJRQC010000091.1, read on the forward strand.
TGCAACGTCCCCTTGGTCCGAGAATCGGCGGTGGCAAAAAGAGTGACGTCAACCCCTTTGGCAACCAACCCCTCTGTTAACAGGGAGACTACACTTTCCCAGGGGCCATAATGGCGCGGCGGCGTTCGCCACGCAATAGGGGCAAGCATTGCAATACGCATAAATTCACCTTAAGTTATGTTTGGGAAAACTGGCAGTTATGTCTGTGCGGCAATCAACCGCTTCCCAGGTTGAACATAACAGAGAGGCCACGGATAGACAGTATAAATTAAAGGATCGGACAGAAGCGGACAGAAGTGAGAGTGGGGCGGACCAAGTCAACTAGCTGTAATCAACTATTAAACAGTGTGAAGAACACCGGATTTAGCCCTTAGAGCCTCTTTTTTCCTCTAAAAAGAGCCCCCTCTATGGAAGGACAGGTCAGGCTTCAGGTTAAGCCGGGAACGTTCTATCTTTCCTGTTGAAGTCATTTACATGTACTGTGTCGACCCCAAAAGGGATTGCGCTGGATAAGGACCTGTTGGCTCAATTTTACAGCAAAACTGAGAAACCGAGAAGGTGTTGTGGCAAAGCCCTGATATTTTTTAATCCGGAATCTGCTTTTGTTAAGAAGGGGTTTAAGCTGAAAGCGGAATGGGATAGATCCTCATTTCATTTTTTTGTTGTTGTTTTGTATTTATTATTGCTGTATAGTAAAAGATTTTTTAAAGGATATTTGCCTTGGGAAGCTGTTTCAGCGTTGCGGCATGAGTCGTTGTCTGAAACAGCATGAGGGGAGTTACAGTACGTTCTGCAACTCCTTTTTTGTTTAGTGAAACTGAAAAGTTGTTAAAAAGAACAGCGATCTGTGTGCAGCAGTTGGGGAACGCGAGATGAAACAGAATCTTGATCAGGTACGTAATATTGGAATCAGTGCCCATATTGACTCGGGCAAGACAACGCTTACCGAGCGTATTCTTTATTATACACAACGAATTCATGCCATCCATGAGGTTCGGGGAAAAGACGGTGTCGGCGCTACCATGGATTCCATGGAATTGGAAAAGGAACGTGGAATCACTATTCAGTCCGCTGCAACATTCTGCACCTGGAAAGATCATGATATTAATATAATCGATACTCCGGGCCATGTTGACTTCACCGTTGAGGTTGAGCGTGCCCTGCGGGTGCTCGACGGCGCTATCCTGATTCTGTGCTCGGTCGGCGGAGTTCAGTCACAGTCGATCACCGTTGACAGGCAGATGACCCGTTACAATGTTCCCCGGATTGCCTTTATTAATAAATGTGACCGGACCGGAGCCAACCCGTATCGGGTTGCGCAGCAGCTGCGTGATAAGCTGAATTTGAATGCGGTCATGATCCAGATACCCATCGGCCTGGAAATTGACCTCCAGGGTGTTGTTGACCTGGTCTCCATGAAGGCGATCTATTTTGAAGGCGAACAGGGGGATGATCTTCGTTATGATGAAATTCCTGCAGAGCTCAACGATGAGGCTGAAGAGAAGCGTGAAGAGCTGCTTGATGCGGTCTCCATGTTTTCCGATGAGCTGATGGAGGTCATGCTGGAAGAACAGGAAATCCCGGAGGAGATGATTCACGCTGCCATCCGCAAGGGAACCCTCAGTCTGGAGCTGGCTCCGGTTATGATTGGTTCCGCCTATAAAAATAAGGGCGTACAGTCCCTGCTTGATGCGGTGAATATGTACCTGCCCAGTCCGACCGATGTTGAAAACATTGCCCTTGATCTGGATAACGAGGAGGCCGAAATTATCGTTTCCAATAATCCTGATGATGATCTGGTTGCCTTGGCTTTCAAGCTTGAAGATGGCCGTTACGGGCAGCTCACCTATATCCGTACCTATCAAGGCGTTATCAAGAAGGGTGAGAGTATTATCAACACCCGGACCGGTAAAAAGATAAAGGTCGGCCGACTGGTCCGGCTGCATGCCGATGAGATGGAAGAGATTGATGAGGCCGGTTCCGGTGATATTGTTGCCCTGTTCGGCGTCGATTGTGCATCTGGAGACACCTTCTGCAGTAAAAATATCAACTGGTCGATGAGTTCCATGCATGTGCCGGCTCCGGTTATCTCACTGGCTATCAAGCCGGTGGATAACAAGGCCCAGGTCAATATGTCCAAGGCCTTGAACAGGTTTACCAAAGAGGATCCGACCTTTAAGACCTTTGTCGATCACGAGACCAACGAAACCATTATTTCCGGTATGGGCGAGTTGCACCTTGAAGTGTATATTGAGCGCATGAAGCGGGAGTATGGGGCGGAGGTCGAGATCGGTGCACCGCAGGTTGCCTATCGTGAAACCATCACCAAGCGGGCCGATTTTAATTACACCCATAAGAAACAGACCGGTGGCTCTGGTCAGTTCGGCCGCGTTGGCGGGTATATGGAACCCCTGGCCGATGAAGAGTACGAGTTTGTCGATGAAATCGTCGGCGGCGTTATTCCGCGTGAGTATATTCCTTCCTGTGACAAGGGCTTTCAGGCCAGCATGAAAAAAGGTACCCTGATCGGTGCTGCAATCACCGGAGTGAAAATGGTGCTCAACGACGGTAGCTTTCATGCGGTTGATTCCTCGGATATGGCCTTCCAGCAGGCCTCCAAAGGGGCGTTCCGGGACGGGTATGCCAAGGCCGGTCCGGTCATTATGGAGCCGATCATGAAGGTCGCCGTTGAAGGGCCTTCCGAGTTTCAGGGAGCGGTTATGGGCAGCCTGAATCAGCGGCGCGGTATGATTGTCGGTACCTTTGAAGAGGGAAATTACACTGTGGTTGAGGCGGAAATGCCGCTGTCTGAGATGTTTGGATATTCAACCACCCTGCGGTCGCTCACCCAGGGTAAGGCGGAGTTTACCATGGAGTTCTCAACCTACAAACAGGTACCGAAAAGTGTGGCTGAAGAACTGGTAAAAGCCTATCAGGAGCAGCAAAAAGAAGCCTAGGCTGCAAGGTTGCTTTGTGATCAATAAAAATAAGCGGATATAACGAGAATAAAGAGGCAAGACAATGGGATACGAACCACTGGTCAATCAGAATCCTTTACGGGTGTTAAACCTGGGCCGAGGAAGCAAGCAGTTAGGGTTGGTTATGGCCCGTGCAGGTTTGGGGAAAACGGCCCTGCTGGTCCAGATAGCGTTGGATTCAATTCTGCGCGGAAACCGGGTCATCCATGTCAGTATAGGTGAATCCATAGAGAAGACCAAGAGCTGGTATGACGACATTCTGCAGTTTATTCTGCAGGAGCACAGCATCACCCGGCCGCATGAGCTGATAGAGATGGTTGCTCAGCACAGGATGATTATGACGTGTAAGGAGGATACCTTCAGCCGGCCCCGGTTGGAAGAACGTCTCAATGATCTGATTCTGCAAGATATATTCAAGCCGAACTGTCTTGTTGTTGACGGCTTTGATTTCGAAAATTCCGATCGTTCCACGGTTGAAGATATCAAGGAATTCCTGGAAAGTATGAATCAGCAGGCCTGGTTCTCCGCAACCAGCCATCGAGGTGATGACCGTGTTTCGCCGACAGGCGTCCCGGCCCCCTGTCACGAAGTGGATGACCTGTTTGATACCGTTATCCTGCTCAAGCCGGAACAGAATGCGACAATTCAGCTGGAAATTATTCGCAATAATGGTACTGCTTCAGATTTGGGTTCCGCCCTCAACCTTGATCCGTCGACAATGATGGTTAAAGAGGGGTAACAGCTACCTGGGGCAATCGGTGATTGCCGGCAGCTTTTGCCGGCAATGATTTTTTCGTCCCTGTTGCTGTTTGTCCCCTGCAGTTTCTCTGAATTCATATGCGTTTTCGTCCCTGCATAGACCTACACGACGGCCGGGTAAAGCAGATCGTCGGTTCGACTCTGCGCGGGGCTGACGCCGATCAGCCCCAAACCAATTTTTCTTCTGATTTCCCTCCCTCCTATTACAGCCGGATGTACCGTCGGGATGACCTGACCGGTGGACATGTAATCATGCTCGGTCCCGGCAACGAGGAGGCCGCTGTCGACGCCCTTGCCGCCTGGCCCGGAGGCCTGCAGGTCGGTGGTGGTATTACGGATAAAAATGCAGTCTTCTGGCTTGATCGGGGAGCCTCCCATGTTATCGTGACCTCCTATGTTTTTCATGACGGACTCCTTGATAAAGAACGTCTGCACAACCTCTGCCGGCGGGTTGGCCGTAACCGGCTCGTTCTTGATCTCAGCTGCCGCCTGCGGGACAATGACTATTATGTCGTTACCGATCGCTGGCAGAAATTTACCCGCCTGAAGATTACCGAGCGGGTGCTTGAGGAGCTTGCCGGATACTGTGACGAATTTCTTGTCCATGCGGTCGATGTTGAGGGCAAGTGTATGGGGGTGGATCAGCGGCTTATTCGTATGCTGGCTAAAACCACTCCCGTCCCCGTCACCTATGCCGGCGGGGTCGCCTCCATGGCGGACCTGGATCTGATCCGGGAAGCAGGAGAGGGAAACCTTGATGTCACCGTCGGCTCCGCCCTTGATATATTCGGTGGTACCGGCCTGCTGTACAAAGAGGTGGTTGAGTACTGCGGTCCATAGAGATTGAGGGGTGCGTTGTGCCTGAAAAAGAAGTACCATACCCGGAACTTTCTGAAATAAAATTGTTTGTTCCCGACGATCTCTATCGTGCCTTTCAGCGTTGCGTCTGGATCCTTGTCCATGAGACAGGTCGTGATCAACTTGACATCATGCAGGAAGTTGTCCATGATTTCCTGGTCAAACATGAGTGTTGATTCAATCCGACAGCCGGAAACGTTGTGAACTCCGAAAATTGTCCGCCTGCAGGCTTTGCCCTGTAGATCCTGCGGCAACTCGTCTGATCGTCAGAGCACAGCTTTATTTTCTGCTAATTTGCCTGCTGCGCTTGACCAGTTCTTTTCCTTCCTTTAATATAAAATATTTAGAAAAGGATACAGGGCCGCTGCCGAAGAGTGAATTCTGAGGATGCGCCTGTTTCTACAAGAGCCTGAAAGCTATTTTTTATCGATGATGTCGATGGGACAGGGGCTTTTTATTACCGCAATACATACTTCTATTCATGGATGATCGGGAAGCCCGGTTACGAAAAATTCGTAACTTTGTCAAAAAAATGCCGAGCCTGTCGACAACGGTCAGCAAGGTCCTTGAGATCTGCAGCCGACCGGACACGGCGCCCAATGATTTAAACAAGGTGATCTCCCTTGATCCGGTTTTGACCGGTCAAGTGTTAAAGCTCATCAACTCGGCCTATTATTCCCTGATGAATAAGGTTACCTCCCTGACCCGGGCCATAATCATGCTCGGTTTAAATACCGTCAAAAATTTAGCCCTTTCAACGGCGATCATCCGCAGTGTCGGTCAGACAAAAAAATCCAAGGTACTGCCCATAAAAAAATTCTGGGCCCATTCCATCGGGGTCGGAGTGACGGCCAAGCTTTTTGCCGTCGCCCTTGATGTCCCCATGGGGGAAAGAGAAGAGTATTTTGTCGCCGGTCTCCTGCATGACCTGGGCAAGGTGCCTTTTGGTGATGAGTATACCGAAGTGCTGATGCTGACCAAGCAGCGGCAACAGCCGCTGGTCATCGTTGAGCAGGACGTTATGGAAGTGGATCACCAGGAGGTGGGCAGGCTGATAGCGGAAAAATGGAAGCTGAATGAGGCCATAACCGAGGCCATCTGTTACCACCATTCACCTGAACTCGCCGCCCCTGAAAACCGGCAGCTGGTTGCAGCCATAGCCCTTGCGGACTGCTATATCTGTCTTTTTGATATCGGCTATGCCGGTAATCGCTATCCCGACGAGGATCAGTTGACCACAGCCCTTAAGCTGACCGGCCTTTCCTGGCCGACTATTTCAGGGATGTCCGATGCCGTTGAGGAGGAAATTCGCAAGGCCGAGGTTTTTCTGCAGGTGTAGCTACAGTTGTTGTTTTCAGATTTTTTTTTGGAGGGCAGGGCGCATGATTAAAGTCAGATTCTGGGGTGTACGTGGATCAATTCCCTGTCCCGGCCCTCAAACCATGAAATATGGAGGGAATACAGCTTGTATTGAGCTTCGTTTTCCCGAGGTCAATCGACATATTATCATTGATGCAGGTTCCGGCATTCGTGAACTGGCTGGCCACATGATGGCCAATGATCTGGCCAACGGTTCGATTTCCACCGAAATATATCTGTCCCATACCCACTGGGATCATATTATGGGGTTTCCTTTTTTTGTTCCCGCCTACATCCCCGGCACCAGTATCAAGGTTTTCGGGCCCGTAACCTACGAGGATGATCCCCTGGAAGAGGTGGTCGGCGGGCAGATGAAGTATCGGTATTTTCCGGTCAATATGGGTGAGCTGGCCGCCTCCATTGAGTACGAGCGTCTGAAGGAAGATCCGCATATAGATCTCGGTGACGGTATCATTCTCTCCACCACCATCATCAACCACCCTATAACCGCCCTTGGTTATCGGTTTTCCTTTCGAGGTGCCGTGTTCTGCACCGCTTATGATACCGAGCCGTTCCGTAATCTGTTCGTCACTGATCCGAATGATCCTTCATATGATGAATTGATGGCCCACGAAGGAGATCTTGCGGCCCGGGAGCAAAATCAGGTTCTTGAGAATTTTTTTGCCGGTGCCGATCTGCTGGTGCATGATGCCCAGTACACTGAAGAGGAGTATCTGGGCGGCAAGGTGGACTGGGGGCATACACCGATTGAACATGCCATTGAGTCCGCCCGCAGGGCAGGGGTCAAACGTCTCGCCCTGTTCCACCATGATCCGGAGCGCAGTGACGAGCAGTTGGATCGGATGAGTGAAGAATACGGCAGTAATGGTGAGGGCGGAAGTACGGAAATTTTTTTCGCCCGCGAGGGTATGGAAATTGATCTGTTGTAACGGTTCCTTTGTTTGAGCACTAAAAAACAGTACAGGAGCATCACATGGAAGTTGTCACGCTTGACTGTAGAGGGCTTGCCTGCCCGCAACCGGTCATTCAAACAAAAGATGCCCTGGAGCAGGGGGCTATGCGGATAGAGGTTATTGTCGATAACGAGGCCTCTAAGGATAATATCACCCGTTTTGCACGCAGTCGAAGCTGTGCGATAGAGTGGCACGCCCTTGAAGGGGGATCTTTTCAGTTGATTCTGCAGGCCGGGGAGACCCCGGCTGCGCACCCCTTTGACCCGGCGGATTATGCCTGCCCCGTCAGCCCGGGCAGCGGTCTGGTGTATGTGATTTCTTCCGATTCCATGGGCCGCGGCAGTGATGAGCTGGGCTGGGCTCTGTTGCAGACCTATCTCCGGACCATCGCAGAGGTCGAGCCGTTACCGACTAAAATTCTTTTCTATAACGGCGGTGTCAAACTGGTGACGGAGGGTTCCGGTGCCCTGGATGCCCTTCAACAGTTACAGGCCTCCGGTGTTGAAATCCTGGCTTGTGGAACCTGCCTGGATTTTTTTCAGCTTAAATCAGCCATTCAGGTGGGCCACATTTCAAATATGCACGAAATAATGACGGCCATGAGTGAGGCCGATAAGGTGGTTAGTCCTTTGTGATGGAACAACAGTCCTGTTGACGATTTTCGTTGTCCTCTGACTCTCTCGCCTCAATTTCCTTTCATTTTTTCCTTTGGAGTAGAAAATGCGCACATTGCGTAGTGTATTCAGCTTGTTGATCATAGTTTCGTTAACAACTGCCACCGCCTGGGCAAATATCAAGCCGGTGGAGTTTGATGCGGCCAGAAACCGGCTCATTGCCTACATGCTCAGTCATCAACTACCGGCCCAGCATTACAGCCAGGTTCCGTTTGATGATGAGCTGTCAAAAAAGGCATTTGACCTCTATCTTCGTCAGCTTGACCCGAGAAAACGTTTTCTGCTTCAGTCGGATGTCGATGAACTGGGTGCGTTTTCAGAGCATATTGACGATGAACTGCGAAGGGGCAGAATGGTCCTGCCGGATGCGGGCATGCAGATACTGGATGAGCGGATACGACAGGTTCAGGCCATGCTTGAACCCATTATGAAGGACGGTTTTGATCCGAACCGTGAGGATTATCTGGAGTCCGACCCCAAGAAGATTACCTGGGCGGCAGGTCGGGAAGAACTGCGGGACCGCTGGCGCCGGGTGCTGAAGCTGCAGGTCCTGGATGAATATCTCAATTCCGTTGAGAAGAAGAAAAAGGAAGACAAGCAGTTCCGTGAGCCTGCAGCCAGGGAGATAACCAGTACCGAAATCTGGAAAACCGCCAAGGAAACAGTGCGAAAACGAAACGTAAATTATTTAAACCGGCTGCTGAGGGAAAGCAGGCAGGATCATTACAACCGATATTTTGATGCGGTCGCCAGGGCCTTTGACCCCCACACAAACTACATGCCGCCGACCTCCAAGGAGGATTTTGATATCCATATGTCCGGCTCGCTGGAAGGGATCGGCGCCCTGCTTCGTGAAGACGACGGCCATATCAAGGTGGTGCGGATTATTCCGGGCAGTGCGGCTGAGCGGCAGGGACAGCTGCAGGCGGAAGATATCATTCTTGCGGTGGCTGAAAAAGGCGGAGAACCGGTTGAAATCAGCGAAATGCGTATTCGGGAGGCGGTCAGCTACATCCGTGGACCCAAGGGCACAGAGGTGATTCTGACCGTGCAGAAACCTGATGGGGTCAAGCAGGTTATTCCCATTGTCAGGGACGTGGTCCAGATAGAGGAAACCTATGTTAAGTCCACGGTCTTGAAGGATGATCAGGAGGGCAAGATAGGATACATCCGAATTCCAAGTTTTTATCGTGATTTCAGTGCAACACGGGATAACGGAAAGGGCAGGAATGTAACCGATGACACCAGAAGTGAACTGGTCCGTTTGAAAAAAGAGGGGATCAAGGGCCTGATTCTTGATCTGCGCAATAATGGCGGCGGAGCCCTCACCGATGCCGTTGATATTTCAGGATTGTTTTTACCCGGTGGCCCGGTGGTGCAGGTGAAGAATTCCCAGGGCATGATCCGGGTCCTGGAAGATGAAGACGCTCAGGTGGTCTATGACGGGCCGCTCATCGTGCTGGTCAATCAGTTCTCGGCCTCAGCTTCCGAGATCCTTGCCGCTGCCCTGCAGGATTACGGCAGAGCACTGATCATTGGTGGAAAACATACCCACGGCAAGGGAACCGTGCAGGCACTGGTTGACTTGAATCGTAATTTACCCCTGCTGCATCTGAAAAAGTATGAGGACCTGGGAGCTCTCAAGGTCACCATCCAGAAATTTTACCGGATTAACGGTGGGTCGACACAGTACAAGGGGGTGGAGCCGGATATTGTTGTGCCGAGCATGTTTGATTACCTGAAGACGGGGGAAAAGAACATGGATAATTCCCTGCCCTGGGATACGGTTGAGGATGTTGGTCACAACCGTTGGCAGGGGAATCGATTCGAGGTCGGCAAGTCTCGTCTGCAGAGCAAGCTGTGGATAGCAATGAATAAAAAATTCCAGGAAATTAAAGAGGAGTCGGCAAAGGCAAAAGTGCGCAGAGAGCAGACCCGGGTCGCCGTTTTTCTGGCAGGAATGCAGAAGGAAAGGGCCGAGGCGGACAGAGCAAGGAAAGAGGCGGCGGCAGCCGGATTCATCGACCAGGATGCTGTGCAGGGGGCTGAGGATGAAAAGGAAAAGAAGAGCCTGGATGAGGAGCTTGCCGGGGATCCATTCGTCGGGGTGGCTCTTTTTTTAATGGATGATGTCGCCGGTTCCGGAAAAACAGTTGGTGATGTAAAATGATATTTTTCTCTTGAAATCAAATTCCAATCATGATAGACAGACGTAATGCATGAATCAGCATTCATTTTCTTTTAAAGGTAAATCGATAATTTCGGACTCTAATGCAATTGATTGAGGCGCTCAAAAATAAGAAAAAAGAGATTTTGTCAACCTGGGTTGACAGGACTCTTGATAGTTATGTCTCATCAGGCTTTTTTAAGAGAGCCCAAGATAAATTTGCCAATCCCGTTGGTGCAAATATCCGTGAAGGGTTAAGCAAATTGTATGACCTGCTGCTTTGCAAAGCGGATCAGAAAGAGATGATGGATCCCCTGGATCAGGTTATCCGAATTCGTGCGGTTCAGGAGTTTACTCCGGCGCAGGCGGTTGCGCCAATATTAGAGCTCAAGTGGGTGGTCAAGCAGGTTTTTACTGCTGATAAAAAGTTACGACCGCTGCTGATTGAGCTTGATTCATTCGACTGTGATGTTGACCGAGCTGCACTAGCGGCTTTTGATATTTATACGATATGCCGGGAACAGTTGTATCAAAACCGGATAAGTGAGTTGAAAAGCGGCAGATCTATTCTGACCGATTCCGGATGTCCTTCGGCACTGGATCGGCAGGGAAAGCAGCATATATCTAAACTCCAGTAGTTCGTATAAGTGGTCTGGCGGCAGGCAGTGCAACAGAATATGCCTTGAGCTGAGGAGGCTCTGGCATATTTTACCGCATTCTCAATATGTTATCGTTTAACTTGAAGCGAGGGAGTGATCAATGAAGTACACCTTCCCGTTGGCGGCAGTCGTTGCCATGGTGTTGATTGCGTGGATTGGGGCAAGCATCCCTGGAATGCAATACTTTTTTGGTATTGCAGTTCCTTATGTGGCTATGGCCCTGTTTCTCGGCGGTTTTTGCTACCGTGTTATTCAGTGGGCAAAATCACCGGTACCATTTAAAATTCCAACGACCTGCGGCCAGCAGTATTCACTGCCCTGGATAAAGCAGGACAAGCTTGAGGCGCCGGTAAACACCTCTCAGGTCGTGGCCAGAATGTTTCTGGAGATCGTGCTCTTCCGATCCCTCTGGCGGAATACCAAGTCAACCGTTCATGACGGACCCAAGTTGACCTATGAGTCAAGCCGATGGCTGTGGATGTTCGGCCTCCTTTTCCACTACAGCTTCCTGATGATTGTCCTGCGTCACATGCGGTTGTTTCTCGATCCGGTACCGGGCGCGATCGCCGGCCTGGAGTTCATGGATGGTATTCTCCAGATCGGAGCCCCGACCATGTATCTGACCGATGCGACCATTATTCTCGGCCTCCTGCTGCTCTTTGGTCGTCGGCTGGTCAACCGGCAGGTTCGTTATATCTCCCTGGCCAATGATTACTTTCCACTTTTTCTTATCTTTGCCATTGCCACCACCGGAATACTGATGCGCTTCTTTCTGCGCACTGATATCGACATAACGGCAATTAAGCGACTTGCTGTCGGACTGGTCACGTTTCAGCCCGCCATCACCGCTGATATCGGGACCATCTTTTATGTCCATGTCTTTCTCGTCAGTGTGCTGCTTGCCTACTTTCCGTTTTCCAAGTTGATGCACATGGGTGGTGTCTTTCTCAGCCCGACCAGAAATATGGCCAATGATAGTCGTATGCACCGTCATATCAATCCGTGGAATCCAGATATTAAGCCACATTCCTACGCAGGTTATGAAGATGAGTTCCGTGAAGATATGGTCGAGCAGGGAATCCCGGTGGAGAAACCGCTTCCCGAAAAGGCTGATGACTAACGATTGCAAACCACCAAGAGGATAAGGATAGAGCAATGGCAGTTGTAAAGGTAGATAAATTAGCACGGAGTGTGGCTGAAGGGCCCTCGCTGATGACCGGCTCCAATCCGACGAAAAATTGGATGGATGTGCCGGTGGTATTTAAGCCGGGTAATTATGCCTATACCACCAAACCTGAAAAGCTCGAGTATCTGGATAGCCAGCAGGGCGTCAGTTTTCCGAATGCCAGGGTATGGAATCCGGAAGATGAAGACTGGAAGCTCCCTGAAAACTGGAAAGAAATCATCATCAACGGGCTCGCGGACCGACTGGACAAGTTTCGTTCCTTGAAAATCTTCATGGACTGTTGTGTTCGTTGCGGTGCATGTGCCGATAAATGTCATTTTTTCCTCGGCACCGGTGATCCTAAAAATATGCCGGTGCTCAGGGCGGAGCTTCTCCGGTCCGTCTATCGGCAGGAGTTTACCCTTGCAGGCAAATTGCTCGGTAAGATGGCCGGTGGCCGAGAAATGACCACCGCTGTTATTAAAGAGTGGTTCATGTACGCCTACCAGTGTACGGAATGTCGCCGCTGTTCGGTCTTCTGTCCCTACGGGATTGATACTGCTGAAATCACTATGATGCTGCGTGAGCTCCTGCATCTGGTCGGCTGTGGTATCAACTGGGCCATGGAGCCGGTTGCCAACTCCAACCGGACCGGTAACCATATGGGGTTGACCCCCCAGGCTTTTAAAGGGAATGTGGAATTCCTCTGTGAGGATATCGAAAATTTGACCGGGATTCACATTGAACCAAGTTTTAATCGTAAAGGCGCGGAAATATTATTTATAACCCCATCTGCAGATGTCTTTGCCGAACCGGGTCTGTTCACCTGTATGGGCTACCTGTTGCTCTTTGAGGCAATCGGGCTTGACTATACCTGGTCGACCTATGCCTCTGAGGGGGGTAACTTCGGTCTCTTCACTTCAAACCAGATGATGAAGAAGCTCAACGCTAAGATGTATGCGGAGGCCAAGCGTTTGGGGGTCAAGTGGATTCTTGGCGGTGAGTGCGGCCATATGTGGCGTGTGATCCATCAGTATATGGATACCATGAACGGTCCAGCGGATTTCCTCGAGGTACCGAAGTCCCCGATCACCGGAACGGTCTTTGACAATACAGCTTCAACTAAGATGGTTCACATTTCGGAGTTCACCGCCGACCTTATCCAACAGGGTAAAATCAAGTTCGATAAGAGCAGAAACAGTCATGTCAAGGCAACCTGGCATGATTCATGTAACACCGCCCGTGGTATGGGACTGCTTGAGGAACCCCGATATATTCTCGATCATGTGGTTGATAACTGGGTTGAGATGCCGGAAAATACCATCCGTGAAAAAACGTTCTGCTGTGGTTCCGGTACTGCACTTAACACCGATGAAATTATGGAACTGCGGATGCGCGCCGGTCTGCCGCGGGCAAATGCCGTCCGTTACGTTGCAGATAAGCACGGAGTGAATACACTTGGCTGTGTGTGTGCAATTGATCGCGCCACCCTGACGACTTTAATGAATTACTGGAACCCTGATGTTCAGGTTTGCGGGCTCAGTGAGCTAGTTGGTAACGCCTTGATTATTGAAGGTGAAAAAAGAGCGGAGAACCTCGACGAAGGTCTTCGAACCATGGTATTTTAATCCCCTGGCACGAGTGGAGGAAAAGAAATGTACGACAGTGGTAAAATAATTCCGGGGCTGATTATCTTCGTCCTGTTTATCACATTTCCGATCTGGTACAATCACGGTGATGCCGGGGCAGTACCACAGCCGGAGCTGCCGAAAAATGTAAAAGAATGCGTTTTGCCGATAACGGAAATGCGTTCGGATCATATGCAGTTGTTGAACGAGTGGCGGGATATAGTCCTGCGCACCGGAGACAGATCGTTTGATGTGAAGATCGGCGACAAGATGTATCAGAAGAGTCTGATGAATACCTGTATGGAGTGTCACACCAGCAAGAAGAAATTTTGTGATACATGTCATACATATGCGTCTGTAAAGCCGTACTGTTGGGATTGTCATTTAGCTCCTGTTGAGTGAGCCGCGAAGGAGGAATATACTGATGGATAAGAAGAGACGAGATTTCCTCAAGATCGCCGGTGTCACTACCCTGGCTGGTCTTGGGGGAACGACGGTGGTTGACCGGCTGGTGTCGGGATCAAGTCCTGTACAGGCACGGGCCGCCCAAGAGGTTGACCCGGCCGAACATGGTGCTGGAGAACAGACTGCTGCCGCCGGACATGGCGAAGAGGTTGTCAAGTCCGGTAATCGATTGGGAATGGTTGTTGATCTGCGTAAATTCAGAGAACATCCCGAGTTATTGGAAAAGGTAAGGCAAGCCTGCCATGCAGAGCATAATGTGCCCGATTTTCCGAATAAAAAAGATGTAATCAAGTGGATCTGGCCGACTGGATTTGAAAATGCATTTCCGGAGCACAGTACCTATCATCTGAACGAGAGCTCCGAGGACAATAAGGTGCCGGTTTTCTGCAATCACTGCGACAGCCCGCCCTGCGTCAAGGCCTGCCCGACAAGGGCAACCTTCAAAAACAAGGACGGCATCGTGGCCATGGACTATCATCGCTGCATCGGTTGCCGGTTCTGCATGGCGGCCTGTCCATACGGTATGCGAAGTTTTAACTGGCGTGACCCCCGGGCCGGACTGGATATGAATAATATAAATCGCAGATTTCCGACAAGGATGCGTGGTGTCGTTGAGAAATGCAATTTCTGTGCGGAACGGGTAGGCCTTGGTGAACAACCAAAATGTGTAGAGGTTTGCGGAGAGACCAAGGCAATGATTTTTGGTAATCTGAATGATCCGGAATCAGAGATACGGAAGGTGCTGAAAGAGAACTTTACCATTCAGCGTAAGCCCTCAGCGGGTACCCATCCATCAGTCTTTTATATCGTATGAGGTCGCCATGTTTGAAAAAGCGCTAAAAGGAAATAATTACTACTGGATGTGGCTGGCCTTTCTCGGCACCTTTATAGGGATTGCCGCCATCTGCTATGTCCGGCAGTTTAACTACGGTCTTGGTCTGACCGGTATGAGCCGGGATGTTTCCTGGGGACTATATATCTCCCAGTTTACCTTTCTGGTCGGTGTTGCCGCCGGTGGGGTTATGGTCGTACTCCCCTATTACATTCACAACTATAAGGAATTTGCCAAAATAACCATACTTGGCGAATTTCTCGCCATTGCAGCACTGCTCATGTGCCTGAGCTTTATCGTCGTTGATCTTGGTCAACCGATGCGGATGTTGAACGTAATTTTTCATGCCCAACCCAAGTCAATGCTGTTTTATGACATGCTGGTGCTTAACGGGTATCTTTTCCTGAATATCATTTGCGGTTGGGTCATTCTTACTTCCGAGCGTAAAGAAGTACCGCCGCCGAAGTGGATCTACTTCTTCGTCTATCTCTCGATACCCTTTGCTGTCTCGATTCATACGGTAACGGCTATGCTGTACTGTGGTCTACCCGGACGGCATTTCTGGCTGTCTGCGATTGTTGCCCCCCGTTTTCTGGCGTCCGCCTTTGCCGCCGGTCCTGCTTTTATTGTTGTCGCCGCCTTGATTTTAAAAAGGGTGTCCCACTTTGACGCCGGCAAAAAAGCGATTGACAAGCTGGTAACTATAATAATATACGCCGCTCTGGTTAACGTCTTCTTTGTCGGGCTTGAGTTTTTTGTCGGCTACTACTCCAATATGCCGGGCCATATTGCTACCCTGCAGTACCTGTTTTTCGGCCTTGAACATAATGGTCATATGTACAACAATCTGGTCCCATTCATGTGGGGGTTTGTTGTCCTCTTCATAATCGGTATCACCTTGCTGTCGATACCCTATACCAGAAGACATAATGATTTCTGGCTCGGTGCCGGTGCTGCCGCCATCTTTATCTCCTTCTGGCTTGATAAAGGCGTAGGATTTGTCCTTGGTGGCTTTGTTCCGACTCCCCTTGAGGAGGTCGTAGAATATTACCCCACAGCCAATGAGATATTTATCACCATTGGAGTCTGGGCAATGGGTTTCTTTGTCCTCACGGTTCTTTATAAGATTGCCATCGGGGTAGAGCAAGAAATCGAATAATTAGAGAACTGGAATATGACTTCGGTCCAGAAAGCCTCTGATCTTTGATCAGGGGCTTTTTTTTGTCTTTAGACTATGCTATAACGCCTCATATGTATCTTTATTTGTAACGATTCAGGTGCAGGATAAAAAGCGGCCAAAAGCTCAGTATGTAACTGTTCAACAGTGCCCCGGGTGTGCGCAAGCGGGTTGGAGAGCTATAGCATGTCTATGTGAACCAGCCTGATCGCGTGCAGATGGGGTGCTGCTGAACAGTTACCTTTATTTTAACGGTGAGCAGACTAAAGATGACCTCTCCAGCCCAAAAATCCCCTTCGGTTTTAATCCTCTATTTTTCATTCAGCAGTCAGACTAAGAATTTGCTGCACTCCCTGGCTGAAGGTATTGCCCAGGAGAATGTGACTGTAGAGTGGGAGAGAATAAAACCTCTACAGCATCTACGGTTTCCGATCGGATCGGTGATGAAGACGTTCTGGATGATGCTGGAGACCTTTTTTCGCAAGCGCTATCCGATTGAGCCGCTGGATGAGAAATGCTTTTCCGGGTACGATCTCATTATTCTTGCCGGGCCGACCTGGTCGTATAATCCCAGCGGACCCGTGCTCGCCCTGTTGGATCGGGACGGTGAACGGTTGTTTGCCGGTCGTCGGGTACTGCCGCTCATCTCCTGCCGGGGATATTGGCGTATGCATTGGTGGGGGTTGAGAAGGATACTCCGGAAATACAAGGCCCTGGTCGACGATCTGATTGTTTTTTCCCATCCCAGCCGCGAGCCCTGGCGTACTCTCGGTGTTTTTTTGAAGCTTGCCGGTAAGGTTCCTGAACGGATGTGGTTTTCCAGGTATTACAGGAAGTACGGGCACACCAACGCCCAGATTCTTGAAGCGGAACGGTTTGGGATCATGATCGGCAAAGCTCTTGTCGAGGGGACGGACCTCGGTCAGCTCAACTTTAAGAGTAAAAAGGCTCTTGTCTGAGCAAGCGCTTCCAGCCTGCAACCCGTAGCCATTCCTTTTTTTTATGTCATAGTACCGGGAAGTATTATCCTGCAGGCAGGATAAGGTTCAGGTAGAGCTGCCATAGATTAAGGATGGGCTGCTGGAACAAAATCCACGAAAAGGCGGCGATTGATAGAAAAGGGCCAAACGGTATTCGAGTCCTGCCTCCCTTTTGTTGTTTGAGCATGGCGCCAAGGCCGATGATCGAGCCCAGCAGTGAACTGGCAAACACCACATAGAGCAGGCTCTGCCAGCCAAGAAAAGCACCGATCATTGCCAGTAGCTTAATATCGCCTCCACCCATTCCATCTCTCTTTGTTAACAGATAGTAGATAAGGGCAATGGCATAGAGAATACCGCCGCCGATAAGGATGCCCAGAGCGGATTGCTGCCAACTGATCGTGCTGATAAAAAAGGACCCCCCGAATCCAATGAGAATACCGGGCAGGCTTATGACATCGGGGATTATCTGGTGGCGGATATCAATGAAGATAATGACCAGCAGCGCGGCGAAAAAGATAAAATAATACAGGAAATCCAGACTCAGGTCAAAGTGCCGGAACAGAGCCATGCTGAGCAGGCCCATGCTGAGTTCGACCAGTGGATACTGCGACGATATTTTTTCGCTGCAGGTTCGACACCGGCCCCTGAGGACCAGAAAGCTGAGGATCGGGATATTCTCATACCAGTGGAGCGGGGTCGAGCATTTAGGACAGTGTGAAGCTGGAAAAACGATAGATTCATCCTGGTTCGGCAGTCTGAAAATGACCACGTTGAGAAAAGAGCCGACAACCGCCCCAAACAGAAAAGTGAAGATCGAAAAAAGAGTGTCCACGAAGTTGTAATTTGCTATATTGATTTAAGCTGCTGATGACCACCGGAACCCGGTCTTGCCGGCCGATATAAAAAACTGTCGGCAGTTTTGGGACCAAGTCGGCGGCAGAGTATTTTCCGGCGGCATACAGACGATATGTTCGGTCCACTGGGTCGAGCGTAAACAATCTCTCTGTCTCCGGATTCAGATTAACGTATCCTTATATTATTTCTATCTCTTTCTATGCCTGAATTCCAGGAAAAATCACAGATCCTGCTCAAGGAGACTGTTACCTGCGATATTTTTCGCCTGACCTTACAGGCACCTGCCATTGCCGGGGCCGCTCATCCCGGTCAGTTTGTCATGCTCCAGGTGGACGACAGTCTGGACCCATTGCTGAGAAGACCTTTCTCCATCCACCAGATTGCTGCCGACGGCACCATCCAGATTGTCTTTAAGGTGGTGGGCAAGGGAACGGCAAAACTCTCTCGGCTTGCGGCCGGTGACACGGTTGACTGTATTGGTCCACTTGGCCGTGGGTTCCCGCTCGAGCGCATGAATCGGCTGTGCCTGATTGGTGGCGGCATGGGAATCGCTCCGCTCTATTTTCTTGCCAAACGACTGCTGCAGGCCGGAATACAGCCGGAAAATGATTATGTATTGCTTGGCGCCGCAACCCGAAACGAGTTGACCCTGTTTGCCGATGAATTCTTTGATCTCGGCTATACGGTTAAGACGGCAACCGATGACGGCAGCCTTGGCCACCATGGCTTTGTCACCGACCTGCTGGAACCGATTCTTGCCGATATTGAACGGGTCTACACCTGTGGTCCTTTTCCGATGATGGGGATCGTTGCCGCCAGGGCACAGGCTGCCGATGTCCAATGCATGGTTTCCATGGAAACCCACATGGCCTGCGGGCTTGGGGCCTGTCTCGGCTGCACCCTGGCTGGTGCTGACGGCAAATATATCCATGTGTGCAGGCAGGGGCCTGTGTTTGACAGCAAAGAAGTAGCATGGACGTAAACGATCACCGGTACCACATCGTTGCACGGTCACACCAGTTTGCATAGAGGACTATAGCGCACCGGTGTGCCTGCGCAGATCTACAGCACCTGAGATCGCTTACTCTGTCTGGGGTGGTGAAAATACATAATTATAAATCCTGCGGTGAATGAAATAAGCATGGACACTGTAAACGGTTCTGAAATCGATCTCACGGTTCGCCTGGGCAACCTGCAGTTGCGCAATCCGGTCATGACTGCGTCCGGAACCTTCGGCTACGGGCGGGAATTTTCCCAGCTGGTCAACCTGCACCGGCTCGGTGGGGTGGTGGTCAAGGGTATTTCCCTTGAGCCCCGTCCCGGTAATCCGCCGCCCCGAGTGGTGGAAACCGCCTGCGGCATGCTCAATGCCATCGGCCTTGAAAACGTCGGGGTGCAGGGATTCCTTGACCGCAAGATGAATTTTCTGCGCGGCATGAACAGCCGGGTAGTGGTTAATATCCTCGGGGATTCGGTCGAAGAATATGGCCTGCTGGCCGAGCGGCTGACCGGAGTCGAAGGCATTGACGCCCTTGAGGTTAATATTTCCTGTCCCAATGTCAAGAAAGGCGGAGTGGCGTTTGGCACTGTCCCGGAAATGGCCGCTGAGGTCACCCGTGCGGTTAAAGAGCGCACCGACCTGCCGGTGATTGTTAAACTCTCCCCCAATGTTACTGATATTGCCTTGATGGCCAGGGCGGTTGAAGATGGGGGCGCCGATGGGGTTTCTCTTATCAACACCCTTATCGGCATGGCCATAGACCCTGGAACCCGGCGGCCGAAGCTGGCAAATGTCATCGGCGGCCTGTCCGGACCGGCAATCAAGCCGGTTGCCCTGCGCATGGTCTGGCAGGTTGCGCGGGCGGTTTCAATCCCGGTTATCGGGATCGGCGGCATCAGCACCGCAGACGATGCGATCGAGTTTCTTCTTGCCGGTGCGACCGCGATCCAGGTCGGCACCGCCAATTTTTATCAGCCTCGGGCCGCTGAAGCAATCGTTGACGGACTCAGGACCTACTTAAGCGAACAGGGAGAGGATTCGGTTCGATCAATTATAGGCGCTGTCCGGGTAGTGGAAGGCTGAAATGACGGGTAAGGTTTGTGTGGCGGTGAGCGCTGATGATGCGGCCGCAGTTGCCGAAGCGGTCGGGCCGGTTCTGTCCTCGGTTGATGTGGTGGAAATACGCCTGGACGGGATGGCAAAGCCCGAGGTCGAAAAATGCTGCAGTCTGCTCCGGCTGCCCCTGCTGTTTACCAATCGGGCCTCCTGGGAAGGCGGGCATTTTTCAGGCACTGAGCAGGAGCGACTGGCACCTCTGCTTACGGCGGTGCGGCTGCAGGCGGCCTATGTTGACCTTGAAGTACGGACGGGGCGGTCGCTCCGCGAACAGTTGCTCTCTGAACTGCGGGAATCCTCAACCACGCTGATTCTCTCCTGGCATGACTTTGAGGGTACACCGAAGCAGGATGAGCTGGTGGATATCCTCGGCCGGATGCAGGAAGGCGGTGCCGATATCGGTAAAATCATCACCACTGCCCATGACCGAAGCGATGTCCTGCGGATATTTGCACTCCTGCAAAGGGCAAAAGAATTACAGTTTCCACTGACGGCCTTTTGTATGGGTGAAATCGGTCGTATCAGCCGTTTTGCCGCCCCGTACCTGGGGAGTTCGATGACCTATGTGGCCGCCAGCGAAGATCAGGCCACCGCGCCCGGTCAGTTTTCAGCCGCCCATTTTCAAAAACTACAAGCCCTGTTTTCTCATGTCGATTAACGGTACCACAAAATTATACGGAATCCTCGGTCATCCCGTGGCCCACTCCATGAGTCCTGCCATGCACAATGCCGCCCTGGCGGGCATGGGCATTAACGGGGTGTATGTGCCCATGGATGTGCAGCCCTCGGATCTTGTCGCCGCAGTGACCGGGTTACGCGCCCTTGGTTTTATCGGTCTTTCGGTGACCGTGCCCCATAAAGAGGCGGTCATGGCCTGTATTGATGAAATTGATCCGGTGGCCGAGCGGATCGGTGCGGTCAACACCCTGCTCTTTCGGCAAAGGCCTGGAGAGGAAAAGGTTACTGTCCGTGGTTTTAATACCGACTGGCTGGGCTCAAACCTGGCGCTGGCGGAAAAAATACAGCTTGCCGGCAGCAGGGTTCTGGTCCTTGGTGCCGGAGGCGCGGCCAAAGGGGTTTGTTTTGGACTGGTCGAGGCCGGGGCCGAGGTCCTGATTACTAATCGGACTGAACAAAAGGGTAGAGACCTTGCCGACTGGCTCGGCTGCACCTTTATCTCTGCGGATCAGCTTGGCTCGGTGCGGGCGGATGCGCTGATCAATACCACCTCGGTCGGCATGAATCCCTATGCTGAGAATATCGCTCTTGATCCCGGCCTGCTGGAAAATTTCAAGGTGGTCATGGATATTGTCTATGCCCCCCTGCAGACCCGGCTCCTGCGGGAAGCCGCCCAGGCAGGATGCCGGATAATCGATGGCCTGGCCATGCTCCAGTTTCAGGCCGCCGTCCAATTGAAAATCTGGACCGGTAAGCAGCCATCCAGTGATGTTCTTCGGCAGGCTCTTCTTGATGAGCTGGCCGGCAGGTAATTTTGTGTACTCTTTGAGTAGAGTGAAAAATGATGGCCTCGTAAAAATGATGAGCTCGTAAAAACTCTATTCTGCTCCTTGTTCGTCATTCCCGCGGAGGCGGGAATCCAGAATTTTTCCTGATCAAAGGCAAAAAGGCTATCTTTAACTGAGTGTTCTATAGAACCAATAAAAAAAATGAAAGAAATTATTCCGCCCGGTCGGGTCGATGTAACAGTTGAAGTCCCCGGTTCCAAGAGTCTGAGCCAGCGGGCCCTGATAGCCGCCGCCCTGGCCGAGGGTGAGTCTACCCTGATCGGACCGCTGGCCAGTGAGGATACGGCCTACACCATGACCGCCCTGCGGGCCATGGGTGCAGACATCAACGACGATAATCCAGATAGCTGGCTTGTCCAGGGAACCGGGGGCACAATCAAAACCCCGGAGCAGGATATCTTTTTAGGCAATAACGGGACTGCGACCCGGTTTCTGACCTCGGTGGCGGCCCTGGGTAACGGCACCTTTCGTATTGTCGGCAGCGAGCGTATGGCCCAGCGTCCGATTGATCCGTTGATGGAGGCCCTGCGGGGCTGGGGCGTTGTCATCAAGAGCGATGCCGATAACAACTGTCCACCCCTGACCATTGAGGCCCATGGCCTGGCCGGCGGTAAAACCATTCTGCCCGAGGGTAAATCCAGCCAGTATCTCTCCTCTCTGCTGCTGGTCGCACCGTTTGCAAGGGAAATGGCCGAGCTCGAAGTTCAGGGCGAGGTGTATTCAAAACCCTATGTGGAGATGACCCTGGCGGTTATGAACGATTTCGGGGTCCAGTGCGAGGCGGTACCGACCCTGAACTTTTTTCGAATTCCCCGCAGCTGTTACCAGGGCCTGGAGTACCGGATCGAGGGTGATGCCTCCGGCGCCTCCTATTTCTGGGCTGCGGCCGCAGTAACCGGCGGCCGGGTGACGGTGGCCAATGTGCCGGTGCCTTCCCTGCAGGGAGATGCCATGCTGGTGCCTCTGCTGGCCCGCATGGGTTGTGATGTAACCCGCAGCAAAGAGGGAGGGCTCACCGTGACCGGCCCGGAACAGCTGCAGGCAATAGAGGTGGACATGGGAGATATGCCCGATGTTGCCCCGACTTTGGCAATCGTTGCCGCCTTTGCCGAGGGCACCACCGTGATCAACAATATCGCCCACCTGCGGATCAAGGAATGTGACCGCCTCAGCGCCATGGTGACGGAGCTCTCCAAGATGGGGGCCGAGGTCGAGGAGGAGCCGGAACGGATGATCATTCATGGCCGGGCCGGTGGGAGCAACCTGCATGGCGCTGAAATTGAGACCTATGACGACCACCGGATAGCCATGTGTTTTGCGGTTGCCGGACTCAAAGCTCCAGGCGTACAAATCACCGGTGAAGACTGCGTGGTCAAATCCTTCCCTGACTTCTGGCAGCGGTTCGGCCGTCTGGCCGAGATCGGATAGCCTCTTTTCTTATCAGCCGGTGGAATCAGGTTCGTAGTTTCCTGCCCGTTTGTCATGATATCTGGCTGAAAGGCGATTAACATCTTGATGGTACGTCATTCAACCTTTAAGGTTTGCATACCTGTTGAATATGTCCGATGTCTATTGGCCATCGGCGAACGATACATTAATGGCTTACGCTGCTTTTGTCGGTATAAGCACTTGTTTGCATTAGTTTTTTGAAATATCATGCTAAAATCTTTAAGCCAATAGACAGAATCTGCCTAGTCTAATATTGGCCCATTCTGTCTATTTCACTGATGAGGCTCGCCTGCCAAACAGCGGCAAGCGAGCCTCATCGTCGCTGTCGAGTAAACTCGAACGCCCTGACAGGTTCCGCCATAAATGGCTACACCTATCAAGACGTTCGAGCCACTGCGCTTCTCAGCGGAAAGACAAG
>JAJRQC010000092.1 GCA_024280455.1 Deltaproteobacteria bacterium
ATCCAACCCGATATACTTTACTGTTTTTTGCATGACCTGCCTCCTTGGTTATGGCTCTGGGGTGAATTATTGATGTTACATCTTAACCCACGTTGCAAGGATGGCAGGTCTTTTCTGCTTAACTGTCAACCATAATATCTACTCCGGGGGCAGGGCGTTGAGCGTCTGGTCCTCTGTGGGATGATGAGCCATATGTGTGTCGATGCAACGGTCCGGGCCGCTTTTGACCTGGGGTTTTCGTGTGTACTCGCCCATGACGCCAGCGCAACCAGGAACCTGCAGTTTGCGAAGCAGAAAATCGATGCCGCCTCCGTACATGGTGCCTTCATGGCAGCGCTGGGAGCGGTCTATGCCCAGGTGATGACAACAGGGGAGTGTATCCAGCTGTTAAGGTGATGGAATTATAATGACGGAGAGTAACATCATGGAAAATATGCATTGCCGCTACATGCGGCCTGCAGACCTGCAGTCTATCCAGGACCTGCTTCGGCAAAATGGCCTGCCGATCGAGGGGATTGAGCGAAATCAGTCAACCTTTCTGGTTCTGGAAAAGAAGGGCAGGGTTGTCGGCTGCGGAGGGGTCGAGCTGCTGGGCAGCTCTGGTCTGCTGCGGTCCCTGGCTGTTACTGAACAAGAACGTTCCCGTGGATATGGCAGGCAGCTTGTGGAGCAACTGTTTGCCGTATCCTCTTTGCACGCCATAGATGATCTTTTTCTGCTGACGATAGATAAAATGGGTTTTTTTGAAAAAAACGGTTTTTCTCCGATTCCGCGTTCCGAAGCCCCGCAGCAGGTTCGGGCAACCGAGTTGTGCACTGTGCATTGTTGTGGAACCCCGACCGCCATGAAAAAAAGTATGCACGCTCAACCGCTTCATTTTGCAAAAGAAACCCTGCGGCTGCAAAAACAAAAAGATTTGCCCGGGGTGGAGATGTGGGCCGTAGCCCTGGAAAAGACCATGTTGACCTGTTTTACGGTGGAAGCAAATGTGAGTTCTCCCGAGCATAGCCACGAGAGTGAGCAGATCACCATGGTGCTGTCGGGTTCATTGTATTTTTCCATGGCGGGAAAGGTCTCAAGGGTCGGCGAGGGTGAAGTCATCGCCATACCCGCCAACCTTCCCCATGCGGTCCATACCCGGGAGGAACCGGCCCGGGCCGTGGATGCCTGGTCACCGGTTATGGAGAAGTATCGATAAAGTGGAAGCAGTACAGAATGAAAAAAAATACAGAGGAGGATGGTATGCAGAAAAAACGAGTGGTCTCGATGTTGACGGCAGTGTTTTTTATGATCGCAGTGCAGGCAATAGCAGCAGACTTTACCCTGCACAGTCCGCAGCTTGAACAAGGCGGAACGCTGGGCATGGAGCAGGTCTTCAACGGATTCGGCTGCAGCGGGGTCAATGTTTCTCCACAGCTGAACTGGTCCGGTGCGCCTGTCGGAACCAGGAGCTTTGCGGTCACGGTCTATGATCCGGACGCGCCCACCGGCAGCGGCTGGTGGCACTGGCTGGTTTTTAATATCCCGGCCACGGTCCATACGCTGGCAAGAGGGAGCGGCAATCCGGAAAAAGGGCTGCTGCCGCCGGGGAGTGTGCAGAGCCGAACCGACTACGGAAAACCCGGGTATGGTGGTGCCTGTCCTCCTGCCGGCGACAAACCCCATCGCTACCAGTTTACGCTCTGGGCTCTGGACACTCCCGAGTTGCCCCTGGGCCCGGATGTCACAGCGGCCATGGTCGGTTTTTATCTCAATCAACACCAACTGGCCAGGGCGACCCTGACGGTTACCTATGGCCGATGATCAGAATAATATGAGAAGAATACCCAAAAAACGCGTTGTTGACACGATTGTGAAAATACTTTAAACATGAGAGGAATTTTCAGGCTCCATGAACATGGATGAAAAAGGGAACCCGGTGCGATTCCGGGACGGGCCCGCCGCTGTGACCGGGGACGAACGTTGCATGCAAGCCACTGTCTGCTCTGCAGATGGGAAGGCGCAACAGGTAGAATGAACCGGAAGTCAGAAGACCTGCCTGAAAATCGGTACAGCCGGCGAGCATTGACCAGTTGTACCAGATGTTTTTTTTATTTTTTGGTCTTTCCACGACTGAAAGAGCGAAAGATAGCTGAAAAAATCATCGCCTGCGGTCTCCGTGGACCAGAGACTGTTGTTTGGTATCTGTGGATTAAACCAGGGCATCCCCGGATCAATTGTTTAATTGGTCCGGGGATTTTTGTTTTTTCAGGATGTTTCTCCCCGGACGAAAATCATTTAGAGGAGGAACACCAATGAAAAAGCAGTATCCCTTTCTATGTATCCAGCTGCTTGTCTGCATGGGAGCGCAGCCTGTTCTTGCAGTCGAGGTGCCTGTGCAACCGACCATGTTGGACGGTGGTGGTCACTGCCAGCCGTACTGCAGAGAGCAGAAAAGAGGTCAGTGGAAATCTCACCGTGATTGATCGTGAAGAACTTGATCAGTCCGTCAGCCGCAATGTGGGCGACCTCTTTGCCGAAAAGGGTGTCGGCCATATTCAGAAATATCCCGGCAACCTGACCTCGATCGGAATCCGTGGATTCCGCACCGACACCCATGGCAACGATCTCCAGGGCCATGTCCTGGTTCTGCTCGACGGACGCCGGGCCGGAACCGGCAACATGGCAAAAATTCTGACTAAAAACGTTGAACGAATTGAAATTATCCGCGGGCCCGGTGCGGTCCAGTATGGATCTGCCGGTATGGGCGGGGTCGTCAACATCATTACCCGCCAGGGCAGGGACAACTCCCTGTTTGTTGAGGGCGGCGGCGGTTCCTTTGACACCGGCGAGGGAAGTATCGGTGGAACCTTTACCGGGAACGGCTTTGATTTTGCCGGTGCCTTTACCTATCAGACCAGGGGTGATTACGATACCGGCAGCGGCGACCGCTACCCCAATACCGGCCTCAACTATGAAACCGGTGTCAGTGCAAACCTTGGCTACTCGTTTGCCGAAAATAACCGGTTGGGCCTGAACTTTACCGGTTTTGAAGTGGATGAGGCCGGCAGCCCTGAATATTTCAGTGCTCCCGACCTTGATGATACCGCAGATAAAAAAAATTATTCCCTCGACACACGCTATACTGGAGGGACAACCTCCGGGACCTGGCAGTGGATGGCGCGGTATTTTTTCGGAAGAGATGAAAATACCTGGCATGATCCTACGGATTCCAATCCAAGTTTTTGGGATGACGGTATCCCTTCATCCAATACAACCGACCAGCAGGGCGCCCAGGCCCAAGTCACCGCTGTCTTCGGGGCCTCGACCTTGACCGGCGGCTTTGACTGGCTGGAGTATGAGGTTGAAAACAGCTGGACCCCCAACAAAACCACCTACGCCAACCCGGCTCTTTTTCTACTGGCCAAGACCTCCGTTCTTGATAACCGCCTGACAACCAATGTCGGCCTTCGCTATGACTGGTATTCCGTTGAGGTCAAGGAGCCGACGGGCAGAGACGAGGACCAGTCCCGCCTGACCCCGAAACTTGGTCTGGCCTGGATGATCACTGACGGGCTTAAGGTTCGGGCCCAGTACGCCCAGGCGTTCATGATGCCCTCGGCCGACCAGCTGGCCGCGGATTTCACCAATTGGGGCATCCGGACCGTTGGTAACCCAGAGCTGGATCCTGAAAAAAGCGGGACCTATGAGGGCGGAGTGGATTTTGAACGTAAAAGCCTGAAGGCTTCCCTAACCTATTTTTATACCGATTTTGAGGACAAGATCGTCACCGATTATTCTGCTGATGGTTCCCAGACCTGGAAAAACCTCGGTGATGCCACCATTGCCGGATTTGAGACCGAGCTCTCCTATGACCTCGGCATGGGGCTGAACTGGAGTTGGGAGGTTCGGCCCTACCTGAACCTGACCATTCTGACCCAGTATGAAGACGGCACCACCGGCGAGGATCTTCAGTATGTCAGCGGGACCAACTATGCAACCGGACTGGTGGTGAGCAATGGCGACGGGATTTTCTGTCGCTTCAATGTCGCTTACACCGGCAGTCAGGAGGTCAACGACTGGGAGTCGGGGCTCTTCCCGGCCCCGGTGGTGACACTTTCCAGTTCAACCGTAGCTGACCTGGTTGGTTCATGGCGATTTTTTGAGAGTGAAACTGCGGGTGCCTTCACCCTGCGCGGTGAAGTCCGTAATCTCTTTGATGAGGAGTACGCCTATGTCAAAGGCTACCCTATGCCGGGGCAAAGTTTGTATCTCGGCCTGCGCTGGGATTTTTAATCAATGAGATATTTTTTTGTTTTTTTCATTATTCTGCTTTCCTGCGCGCTTCCCTCAGGAGGTGGTGCGCTGGGAGCAGACTTGCCCCAGCGGATCGTATCGCTCGGGCCGCTGAACACGGAAAATGTGTATCTGCTCGGTGCCGGGGATCGGCTGGTCGGCAATACCAGCTACTGCGTGCGGCCGGAGGCGGCCAGGGCCAAGGAAAAGATCGGCTCGGTCATGCAGATCTCGATTGAAAAGATTCTCAGTCTGCAGCCGGATCTGGTTCTGGGCACCGGGCTGACCCAACCCCAGCAGTTGAAGAAATTACGGGAGCTGGGTCTTCGGGTGGTACAGGTCAAACAGCCGACATCATTTTCCGAGATCTGCATCGAGTTTCTTCGGCTCGGCCGACTGCTGGGGCTGGAGGCCCGGGCCAAAGAAGTTGTCCGCCGGGCAAGGAGTGAGGTTGCAGCTGTCACCTCAAGAGTTGCGGGCCTCCCGAAGCAGAAGGTTTTTCTTCAGGTCGGGGCTCTGCCGCTCTTTGGTTCGGTCAAAAGTTCCTTTACCCATGACTACATTGTTCTCGGTGGTGGGATCAATGTGATTGGAGATCAGACGATTGGTACCTCGAGTTATGAAAAGATTCTTGCCCGTAACCCTGATGTCATCATTATCGCCATCATGGGTTCCGAGTCCGGGGCGGCAGCTCGGGAAAAGGAAAAATGGCAGCGCTTTCAGGTGATAAACGCGGTTCAAAATAACAGAGTGTATACTATTAATCCGGATCTGGTCTGCAGCCCGTCACCTGAAACCTTTGCCCGCACCCTTGCGGTCATTGCCGGTTTGATTCATCCTGAGAGCGGGGAGACACAATGAGAATGTATGAAATTCTGGCCAGCGGCGGTCCGGTGATGTGGCCGCTGCTCGGCTGTTCGATTGTGGTGTTGACGGTTCTTGTTGAACGTCTGCTCTTCTGGCTGCAGCTGGAGCGGAAACGGAACCGGTCCCTGCTCGATGAAATCCTCCGTCTTGCTGAAAATGGTGAATGGGCATTAATGAAAGAAAAAACCGGGGGCTGTGAAGATCATGTGATCCGGGTTCTTGTCGTCGGCATCATGCACCGTGATTTTGATATGGGCAAGGCCATGGAGGCCGAAGCCCGGCAGATGGTCAAAAAAATGTCACAGTTGATGACCGTGCTCGACACCATGATTACCGTGGCTCCGCTTCTCGGCATCCTCGGCACGGTGCTGGGCATCATTACTTCCTTTAAAATGCTTGGCGCCGGCGGCATTGCCGATCCCAAGCTGGTCACCGGCGGTATTGCCCAGGCCCTGATCACCACGGCCACCGGTCTGACCATCTCCATCATTACCGTTTTTCCCTACAATTACTTCAAGAGTCGGATAGAGAACGGTCTCCTACCAGCAGCTGTTCCAGGTGCTTGACCGGGTAAAACAGGCCGGCCTGACTCGGATTTCACTGCAGGCGGAACCTGGTACCGGAGGACCATGACCGGACAGCTTATCGGTAGAATCCCCGCTTTTCTTAACCCGAATTTTCAGTAACTCCCATCCCGGCCGGCCTGGACAACGAAGGATGAAAGCCGTCCAGGATTTGAGGCCTTGAAGACTACTTTTATAAAAGCCTCTTCTCCATCACCGGAATGATCCGTGGACTCAGGCCATAAGTGCTTCGGGATCAATCGTAAAAACGCTTGACATTCGTTAGCCTGCTCAATTATTAGTTAATCTAACTAATTTCAATATGTCATTGGAGAGCAATCATTGGCCGATCAAAATACAAAAATTATTGAACAGGCGCGGTTTATTTTTACGACCGGAAAACTCCTGCGCCGTCATATTTTTTCCACTTTGGCCCGGTCAGAGGCTGAGGGTAAATACGGCTGTTCGGATCTGTCGCTGGCCCAGTTCAACCTGCTGATGGCTGTGCAGACCCAGGGCGCAATTACCGGTGGAGAACTTGCCGTCCAGTTGGGCGTTTCCCCGCCATCGGTCTCGGTCATGGTCGAACGGCTGGTGGAGCGGGGTCTGCTGGTCCGTGAACGTTCCAAAGAGGATCGTCGCAAGGTGGTCCTTCGAATCAGTAATGACGAGGCGCTCCATCTTGCCCGGATTGAAGAACAGGTGCTGGCCAGTTTTGTTGATCTGGTTGAGGAGGTCGGCGATGAAACCGCTGACAAATGGGTTGAGGCTCTCCATCAGGTTGAGCAGGTTTTGCGGCGAAAATTTGAACAAAAAACAGGGAGTTCCCGATGAATATGAAGACAACCGGACCGGCCCCGCTGCTTCGTATTGCTCTCTGCGTGCTTATCCTTGGAGTGGGAATCGGAGGGTTTCTTGTCCTGAAAAAAATGAAAAAGCCGCCGACTGAAAAAAAGGTGGTGGAACATCCCCTGCCGGTGCAGGTGGTGAGCGTGCAGCCGGTGGATTTTCCGGTCAGTGTCCGCGGGTATGGTGATGTCGTTTCCAGAACCGCAGTGACGCTGTCGGCTGAGGTCAGCGGCCGGATCACCTTTAAACGTGACCTGCTTCTGGCGGGCCGGGTTGTAGAGAAGGGTGAGGTACTCTTTGAGATCGACAAAAAGGATTTTCAGATTGACCTGACCACTGCCGATGCGCTGCTGAAGATTTTGACCCGTGACCATGAAATTGCCCGGGCCGAACTTAAACGGATGAGTGGGCTGTACCGAAAGAGCAAGGTCGGCAGTCTCAGCGCGGTGGAAAAGGCCGAATCAGCGGTCAACTCCATCAGCAACCAGTTGGAGCAGATACGGCAGAGCAGGGAACGGGCAAAACTCAAACTTTCCCGCTGCGTGATCCGTGCTCCCTTTACCGGCCGGGTGTCATCGGTGGAGGTCGACCAGGGCGAGTATGTCAATCCCGGCCGGAAGATGATTACCCTGGTTGATGATGCATCCCTGGAAGTTGTGGTCTCCCTGGACAGCAGGGATGCGGCCAGCTGGATTAAGTGGAGCGGGACAAAAGAAAAAACCGAACCCAACTGGTTTGCCAGGCCTGAACCGGTCCCCTGCACGGTGGTCTGGAGCGAGAACGCGGAGGTGCAGGGACGCGGCCAGCTGGACCGGGTTGTCCGTTTTGATTCCAGGACCAGGATGCTTGCGGTGGCCATTGCCCTTGACCGTTCCGAATCGTCGTCCTTTCCCCTGGTTGAAGGGATGTTCTGCCGGGTGACCATCCCCGGTCGCATTCTTGAGCAGGTGTTTGTGGTTCCCAGAGAGGCGGTAAGCTTTACCTCTACCGTGTATGTGGTGGCGGACGGCCGTCTGCACACCCGCAAGGTGGAGGTTGTTCGCGAGGAGGAAGATATGGCTGTGATTGACGACGGATTGGTATCCGGGGATGTGGTGATTACCACTCGTCTGGAAAATCCCCTGGAAAACTCCCTGGTCCGGATTGTGGAACAGGACGTAAAATGAAGAGAATCCTGGCCGCCTTTGCCGGTAACACCGTCTTTGCCAATATCGTGCTCCTGATGATCTTCATGGCCGGTGGACTTGCGGTGACGTCCATGCTGCGGGAGAGTTTTCCCCAGTTTTCCCTGGACCTGATATCGATCCAGGTGGCCTATCCCGGCGCTGACCCCGAGGAAGTGGAAGAGGGCATCAGCTTAAAAATTGAGGACGCCCTTGAGACGGTGGAGGGAATCAAACAGTATACCTCCAGATCTTCGGAGAATATGGCCTCGATAACCATCGAAGTTCAGGACGGCTATGATGTCAGCGAGGTCCTGGATCAGGTTAAATCCAAGGTCGATGCCATCTCCACCTTTCCGGTTGATGCCGAACAACCCGTGATCACCGAGGTTCTTCTTCGCGACTCGGTGATGATGCTGGCTCTGTCCGGGGAGTTACATGAAAAGCAACTGAAAACCTGGGCCAACCGGGTCAGGGACGAGGTTAAACTGCTGGATGGGGTCTCCCAGGTGGAGGTCTTCGGCAGCCGTGATTACGAGATCTCCATAGAGGTCTCGGAGGAGCGGTTGCAGGAATACGGCCTGAGTTTCTCCCAGGTGGCACGGGCGGTCAGTAATTCAAGCCTGAACCTGCATGGCGGAACCATCCGGACCAGTGGTGAAGAGATCCGGATACGGACGGTCGGCCGGAAGTACACCGGGGCGGAGCTGGCGCAAATTATTGTTTTGGCCGGACCGGGTGGAGAGCTGATTCCGCTTGGCCGCATTGCCGAGATCAGGGACGGCTTCACCGAAGACCCGGTCAGCGCCCTGATCAACGGGGTGCCTTCGGTCTTTGTCATGGTGTTCAAAACCACTGATGAGGATGCCCTGAAGATTTCCAGCCAGGTCAGCCGGTATGTTGAGCAGCAGAAGCTTCAACTGCCGCCGGGCGTTTCCCTGATCGATTTTTATGATAATACCAAGGCATTGCGGGCCCGGATAAACCTGCTCAGTCGCAACGGCATTATTGGTATGTCCCTGGTCTTTTTTCTGCTCTGGCTCTTTCTGGATCTGCGTCTCTCGTTCTGGGGCGGCCTGGGCATCCCCATTTCACTGGCTGGTGCGCTGTTTATCCTCTGGTCCATGGGTGAGACCATCAACATGGTTTCTCTGTTTGGCTTTATCATGGTGCTCGGGGTGGTGGTGGATGATGCGATTGTGGTGGGAGAGTCTATCTATGTCCACAGGATGCTGGGCAAACCACCCCTGCAGGCGGCGGTTGACGGTGTGGCCGAGGTGGGGATGCCGGTAATAGCCGCTGTTTTGACCACTGTGGTTGCCTTTATTCCTCTGGCCTACGTGGGCGGTATTATGGGCAAGTTTATTGCCATTCTGCCCACGGTTGTGATCTCCTGCCTGCTGATCTCGCTTGTCGAATGTCTTTTTCTTCTGCCGGCCCATCTCAGCCACCTGCCGGATCTCAATCGGCAGAAGCAGTCGGGATGGTTGATCGGTCGATGGGTCAGCGGTTTTCAGCAGTTTATGCAGCAGGGACTTGAGCGCTTTGTCCATGGCCGGTACATGCGTTTTCTGGACCGGGTTCTGCTCTGGCGTTATGTTTCCCTGGCTATTGCCATCTCTACTTTACTGTTGACCCTGGGCCTGGTCAAGGGCGGGTTGGTCAAGTTTCAGGTCTTTCCCAAGATTGACGGTTTTGTCATCACCTCGACGGTGGAATTTCCCGAGGGAACACCGCCTGCCGTGACCGAAAAGGCCTTGCAGGAGATTGAGGCGGCTTTTGTCCGGGTGGCCGAACGCACACCGACTATAAGCGGTGAGCCCATGATTAAGAAACGGCTCTCGCTGGTCGGCCAGACCTTGAGCAATACGATGGGGCGTACAGGACCGAATCTGGGCTCGGTGCAGATTATTTTACTGGAATCGGAAAAACGTGGAATCCACTCCAACGACCTGCTGGTGGCCTGGGAAAAAGAGGGCGGGGCCATTACCGGGGCCCGGGCCTTGACCTTTGAAGGGCTTTCCGCCGGACCGGGCGGCGCGGAAATAGAGGTCTGGCTGCAGGGCAATGACATGAAAACACTGGTTGCGGCCTCAGATCAGCTCCAGGAAAAGCTGGCGACCTATGACGGGGTTGTTCAGATCCGTTCCGATTTCAGCCCTGGGAAAAATGAACTGCGGCTGTCGCTCAAGCCGGAGGCCCGGGCTTTGGGTTTGAGTGTGAATGATCTTGCTCGCCAGGTCAATGCCGGTTTTTTCGGCCGGGAGGCCTTCCGTCTGCAGCGGGGTGAGGATGACATCCGGGTCAAGGTTCGCTACACCGCCGGTGAGCGCCGCCGCCTGTCGGATTTTTACAGCATGCGGATTCGAACCGCAGACGGCACCCTTGTGCCTCTGGTGTCGGTTGCCGATATTGCACTGGCCCCAGGCTACTCCACCATCACTCGTACCGATGGCCAGCGCCGGATTGCTGTGACCGCAGAGGTGGATCCCAAGCGAGCCAACTCCCAGGAGATTTTTGCCGATCTTGGAACAGCGTTTTTCCCGAACCTGCAAAGACGCTACCCCGGCCTCCATATCTCTCTGCAGGGGGAAAAGAAAAACATGCGCGAGTCCTTTGGTTCGCTTAAAGTCACCTTTCCGCTGGCTGTTGTCGGTATTTTTGTTATCATTGCCACCATCTTTCGTTCATACATTCAGCCGGTGGTGATTCTGTTCACTATCCCGTTTGGAATTATCGGCGCGGTCTTCGGCCATCTTTTTCTCGGCTACAGCCTGTCGATGATGTCCATGTTCGGGATGGTCGCCCTGACAGGGGTCGTGGTCAATGACGCTATTGTCCTGATTGAACGGATCAATGAGAATCTCGCCGAAGGAATGGAATTTTTTGAGGCCCTCAAACAGGGAAGCCGCCGTCGTTTTCGGGCCATTCTCCTGACCTCGCTCAGTACGGTCGGCGGCCTGGCCCCACTGATCATGGAGACCGATATGCAGGCTAAGTTTCTTATCCCCATGGCCCTGTCGCTGGCGGCCGGTGTTACCTTTGCCACCGTATTGACCCTGGTGCTGATTCCCAGCCTGCTGGCCATTGTCAATGATCTGCGCCGGGTGGTAGTACGGCTGCGGACGGGATGTTGGCCTTCCAGGGAAGAGGTGGAACCGGCGGCGCACAGGCGATTGAACCTGTATCAGCCCGGAAATTCCGCCATGACCGACCAGGGAAGTGTTCAATCTCAAATTTGATGGACTCGTAAAAAGGCGAAAACGCCATTTGCACTGCACGGAATTACAGGAAGTTATAACCTTTCCGCCGTCGGTTTCGTGGCTTTTCGAAGTCTACGCTTATCTATGACACCGACAAATTTGATGGACTCGAAAAAAAATAAATACGCCTGTTGCACGATACGGAAAATTAACAGGTTACAAACTCTCAGCCGTCGGTGGCGAGGCTTTTCGAAGTCTACGCTTATCTACGACATCGACAAATTTGATTATCGTGTGAGGATGATATGAAGCGGATATGTAAACTTTTTTTTCTTGCCCTTCTGATGGCGACCACTGTTGCTGCAGCAGAAGAAGAATCCATGCCTTCCCCTGATCTCTCGGGTGTTGAGGTGCTTGATCTGCAAACCGCCCAGCGACTCGCCCTTAAAGGCAATCCTGATCTGGCTGCGGCCATGAGCCGGATTGAACAGGCCCGGGCCCGGGTCAATCAGGCAGTGGCTGCCTGGTGGCCGACCCTTGATGTAACCGGGAAACTCAGCCGGGTTCGTAGATCCGATATTGCCTATGATCTTATAAAGCTCTATCCCTCCTCACCTGGAGTATCAAATGACCGCACCTATGATGAGGGTACGGCCGGTGTCCAGGCGACCTGGCTGCTCTTTGACGGATTTTACCGTTCTTTCAAGCAGCAGCAGGCCCAATTCAACCAGAAGACCCTGGCGGCGGCGCATCGGGACAGTCAACGTCTTTTGGTCAATGCTGTTGCCGAGGCCTTTCTGAACGCACAACTTTCCCAGACCAATGTTGATATAGCCGCCGCAGATGAAAAATTTTATCTGAGTCAGTTGCGTGATGCGGAGAATCGATATGAAGTCGGGGTCGGGCCCTGGGGTGATGTCCTTAATATCAAGGTGCAGCTGAATTCGGCTAAAACAAGCCTGCTGCTTAATCAGCGTCAGTTCGAGGCTGCAGGCTATGGGCTGGCCGCCCTCATGGGTATACCCGAGGCCTCTTTCCCCAAAGGAGTACGACTGGCCGTGCTGGATAAGGATTTTAAAATTGATGGGCTGGTAAAAGATGCGGAAACCTTGATTAAGGAAGCGCTGGCCTTACGACCGGACATTCGCCAACTTGAAATGCGCAAAAAAGAGGCGGAAGCAGGAGCTGGTCAGGCGGAAGCGCCGTTTTATCCTAAGGTGCAATTATCGGGTTCCGTGAATGGGAACCGGCAGGGAGATGTCCATTTAACCAGTGACGATTTCGGCAATACGATTTCGGTGAATGTATCCTGGAATCTCTTCTCTGGAGGGGCCGATAAGGCCCGCCTGTTTGAGGCCCGGCAGAAAGACCGGGAAGTCGCCTATACCCTGGCCTCCCTGCGCAACAATGTGGCGGCCGAGGTCCGGCAGGATCTGGCCTTGCTGGCCGCAGCCGAGGAGCAGGTCCGCTTGCAGCGCGACAGTGTGGAATTGGTCAAGGAAAACCGGGAGCTGGCAAAAAATGAGTATGAGGCGGGTGAGGCCTCACTGGTCCGGCTTAATGAGGCCCAGCGGGATCTGACAACCACCTACAGCCGCCTGGCCCAGGCCCTTGTCGGGTACCATAAGGCCCGGCAAAAGCTGTTGGCGGCAACCGGCAGCAATCTGGAGCCCTTTATTTCGGGGAAAAAATAAACAGGGACTCTTTACTGGTTGAGCTGTTTAAACTGTTCGTCGGTGAGTTCTGGAGCCCCAAAACTCCTGGAGATCACCCGTCCCTGTTTATTCGCCACGATAATGGTCGGAACGCCCTGCACTTTGTACTGTTTTGAGAGCGTACCTTTGGTGTCAAAGAGGACCGGGTAGGCCATTTTTGTTATCTCGATAAAGGCTCGCGCCCGTCCAATCGAGTCGTTAAAGCCCACATTGATTCCGACAAAGGCCATTCCCTGGGGGCCGTATTTTTCATAGAATTTGTTGATTTCAGGAACTTCCCGTTTACAGTTTGGGCACCAGGAGGCCCAGAAGATAAGCATAACCGGCTGTTTGCCGATCACTTTGGCCAGGTCAACAGGCTTGCCGTCAAGGTCGGTGCCGGAAAAAGAGGTAATGGTGTCTCCGACGCCCAGGGCGTTTGCCGTTAACGGCAGGAAAAGGAAGAAGGCCAGGGAAAAAGCCAAAAATCGTTTATGCATACTTCATCTCCGTTGATAGAAAGTTGATAGTTTAGAAGAAAATGAGTGATATAAGCATGTTATATGGGTAGGTCACGGGTTCGTTTTCATGACTGTTAAACAAACATCATGCCGGCTTGGATTAAAAAATACTCGGCCAGGCCGATCATGAAAACACCCATGGTTTTTTTGATGATAACCATCCAGTTGCCGGAGCGGGGGATACTGGCCAGGATACCTGAAAAGGTTCCGACCACGAGCAGAATTGCTCCCATGCCGAATGAAAACACAAAAAGCAGGGAGCCGCCGAGAAAGAGGTTGCCGGTGGAGGCGACATAGGCCAGCAGGGCACCAAGCACAGGTGCCGTACAGGGGCCGGCAATCAGACCTGAGGCCATGCCGACAATAAAGACCCCGGGCATCCCCTTTATTTTTGTATCCATCCGTACAGCAAAGGTCGGCAGCCTGAACACATCAAGCATACCCAGCCCCAGCAGCAATATGATGTTACCGACGATAAAAAAGGTCCAGGG
Organism: Deltaproteobacteria bacterium; assembly: GCA_024280455.1. GTDB lineage: Bacteria > Desulfobacterota > Desulfobulbia > Desulfobulbales > Desulfobulbaceae > DRLX01. The sequence continues at coordinate 13,627 of JAJRQC010000092.1, forward strand.
ACTGGTGTTGATGGTGCCGAAAAACCGACCGGTGGCTGCAGCAAAAATACCAAGAGCGGCATAGGTCAGAGCCATCCCCGTAATATACACCAGGGAAAGCAGAAATCCACGCAGCTTTGATCCACCGATATTGGAGTTGCTGATAACTCCGGCGGTTATGGGAATCATCGGATAGACGCAGGGAGTCAGGCTGGCAAGGAGGCCGCCGACATAGGCCGCGGTAAAGGCCAGCAGCAGAGAACCCTGCAGGTAGGTTTCAATCTGGCTGAGAAAGTGTTCCATAATTCTATTAGTAAGGATGAATCGTGATGGACTCGTAAAAAGTCAAAACAGTCATTTGCTCAGTACGGAATTACAAGATGATACGACCTTTCCGCCGTCGGTTTCGTGGCTTTTCGAAGTCTACGCTTATCTACGGCACCGACAATAGTAATTCTTTTTAATATACGGCGTTGTGGTAGAAAGTAAAGTGAAAAGGAACGGTATGGAAAGTCCGGATAGCCCGATAAATCGGAAAAGAAGGCGGAAGGCTGAAAAGATGTATGCACGTTATCGTTGGTCCTTTCGGGGTATTCAGGAAATGGAGGCAAAGGAGGCGGTACGGCTCCATGCCCTGAACCGGGTCGTGTTTGTCGATGTTCGCGACCCGGCGGAACAGGCCGTCTCCATGCTGCCCGAAGCCTTGGCCGAGGCCGAATATCTGAAGGCTCCACAGAGGTTCATGAAAAAAAGAGTTCTCTGTTACTGCACCATCGGCTACCGCAGCGGTTTGTTCGTAAAGAAGTATGGACCCCAATACCCAAACCTGTATAACCTCAGCGGCGGCTTCATCCTCTGGCTCCATGCCGGTGGAATTATGGAAAAGAACGGGTCTAAAACCCGTCAGGTGCATGTCTATGGACAAAAATGGGCCCTGCAGCCGGAGGGGTATTTTCCGGTTTACTGATCCCGTCACTGAGCGAGAGAATGTGGGTTAGTTAGTGCCGGGTGCATTCCCATTTTGTTGCACTATCCATGTTTGCATCTTATCACATTAGCCAGACATAAAAAGCGTATGATTTTATCATGTATTGCATTGGTGGACGGTGCCCACCCTACCACAAAACAACAAACTGGAGCGTGTAGGGTGGGCACCGCCCACCAAAAGTCAACTCAAGCAAGAGTGTTTTTCTCTTTGCGACAAAATGGGAATGCACCCGTCAGTGCCTTACCTCCCAATTCCTGTCATAAAAAACAGGTAAGTGCAGACTCCGAGAAAATTTTACGGCACATTGCAGGTCTGCTTGAGTGGAGCGAAAGCGGACAGATGGCCGGCGCCGCCAATGTCCGCTTTCGCGGAGCTCAACCAGACCTACACTCTCTACGATTTATTGGGTTGCGGGTATCCCGCGTTAGAAGTTATAACTTACAGTCAGTGACGCCACAGGATAGTACTGGAACGGATCCAGATCATCCTCGATTGCCTTTTTCTGTTCATCCAGGAACCGGACAACTTCCGGCTGGCCGTTGATATTAATCGGCGCTTCGACATAGAGATCGGAGACATTGGGCGAGCCCTGGAACATGACTCCGACATCAAAGGCAATACCCCATCCCTTCTGACCATGGTTGCTGTTCCAGCCCAGCCCCGCATAGGGAGCGATACTGTTGAAGTCCACTGTTCCCTTGACCCGAACCAGTCCGGCATACTGCTGAAACTCGGCCGGCAGTAGGTCTCTTCGGTAGGTCCCGTCGACATTGACCTCGTTACCGTTGAAATACAGGCCTCCGGTCAGGCGAAACGAACCGCTGAACGGGTGCCAGTCCAGGAGCAGGGAACCGTTTTTAAATTCCGGCTCCATGGTATAGTCAATGTCACTGATGGTGGAATCAAAATCAAATTTCAAGTAGTTGACTCCGCCCCGCAGGACAAAGTCATCGGTGAGGGCAATGCCCGCTTCCCCGCCAATCCCGAGGGTTCCCCCTTTTACGGCAAGGCTGATATCCCCCTGCTCGGCAAAACTGTTCTGGCTTGCGACAAGCAGGAGACAACTGACAACGATGGCTTGGATTTTCATGGTCTATCCTCTGGTAAAAAATGGCATTGAGTTCTGTATTTTTTTCCGCACCCGGTTTTTTTAGGGTGAGATTTTATTAATGCAGGTGCCGTGCCAGAGATTTTTTATAAATTACCTTTAGCAATTAATGATGGAAGAACAGTGGAGTATGAATATTGGGAATGGCGGAGTGCTGAGAATGGTGCCCGCTGGAAGAGTTGAGTGTCGGGAAACCGGCACATTTCTTCCTGATGACCATCAGAGTTCAACTGTCATCGACAGAGAGTTGTTTTCAGGTCTTATTCTCCATCCCGATCAGGGCGGCGCCGATGGCATTGCCGGTTTCAAAGAGATCGGGAAAGGTAACCGTCGTCTGCAGCCGCTCGGCGACTCCCGGGAGAAAGGCCCGGGCTGCGGCCCCAATACCGATCAGGGGGAGTTTGAGCTTAAAATCGATGGAGAACAGTTCATTGTCCAAGTGATTGAGAAAAGGTGTTGACTGCTGTTCACCCCAGATAGAGCGACCAAGGTAGTCGAGGATGATTTTTTCGATGGTTTCTTCAGTGCGGGCAAGGGTCTGTCGGCACAGCGACTCCACTGTCAGGCCGAGTTGGGCCGCAAGGGCTTCGGCTCCTCTGGTTGCGGATTCGACATTACCGATATCCAGCAGGCCAAGAACATGGAGGGCATCGGTGGGGGTAAATCCTGTAATGGCGACTTTCTGCAGAAAAAGCAGACGTTCAATGCGTTTTTCCAGAGTGATCCCGCTTATTCCGCTCTGCCGGGCAAGGGCTTCAGGTGTTAACGGCCCCTTGTCGGCCAGACAGGAAAGAATCGGATCCTCAGGATCGACCATACCCGGTACCGGCAGAATCAACCCATCCCGGTTATCGCAGCCCAGCCAGTCGGCAGGATCGGGGATATCGGGCGTGGTCGCAAGCGGCTGGACTCTGGTCGGGAGCAAAGTAATTTTGCCCTCGTGATTGCAGGAGAGATGACTGTCACCACCTCCGGCAGCCGTGTACATGTCGATGGCTTCCACATGGGTCTGCCAGCGACCGATACGGCAGCCTTCAGTGCTCATGACCGGCTGTCCGTCTTTAAGCATGCAGACATCGGTCGTGGTTCCGCCGACATCGACCACCAGTGCCGTGTGTTCTCCAGTGGTTGCGCCGAATCTGGCGGTGGCGGCAGGACCGCTGGCCATGGTGATGGCTGCCCGCCGGGCAACTGTATCAAGGGCCACCCCCTGGCCGTCTCCGCAGATTATCGTCACCGGGCATTCCAGGCCTACCTTGTGCATGGAGCTTTGGACGGATGCCAGAAACTCAACCATTAACGGCTGTAGCCGGGCATGGAGACAGGCGGTCGCCGCCCGTTCCCGCATTCCGGGATGGCTGCTGACCCGGTGGGAGCAGAAAACCGGCTTGGGATCAATCAGGGAAATGGCCTTTTCAGCCACCAGTTCATGGGCCGGATTCTTGATCGACATTGCCCCGCAGACCGCATAGCTGTCCACTTCGTCTTTCAACCCCTGGAGGGTATCAATCAGATTTTCTATATCCAGCGGCTGTTCTTCTTTTCCCGAGATATCATGACCGCCCTTGAGAAAAATATTGGCCACAACCGGCAGCTTGAAATGACGAACATAGCCCAGGACAAACAACCCGACCCGGGCTCCCCGGTTTTCCACAACCGCGTTGGTGGCCAGGGTGGTGGAAACGGCAAGACATGCCACGTCTGCTGCCTGGATCTCTTGGGAAAACAGGGCTGCCAGGGCATTGCCGACTCCGATACCGACATCATGATGGGTTGTCGGTTTTTTTGCCCAATGCACGACCCTGCCTGTTTCGTTCTCCAGCAGAACCGCATCGGTGTAAGTGCCGCCGGTATCTATGCCTATGCAGTACTTCATGGCTTCAGCCCCTTAGCGTACAAATAAAAAAAGCCCGGTCTAAAAAAGACCAGGCTCTAAAAAAAAATGGCTCCTCGGGACGGACTCGAACCGCCGACAAGGTGGTTAACAGCCACCCGCTCTACCAACTGAGCTACCGAGGAACACATGCTCAGATTTTGCCAATTATTAAAACATCTAAGGTGCATCTCTTCGGAATTCAAGAAAAATAGAGAAAGCCTGCACCCGTATCCACAAGATGTTCGTAGATAACGAGGCAGTTAATTAGCACAGTGCCGAGGGCTCGTCAAGAGAAAGTTCAAAAAATGGTTGCGTTCAGTGTGAAAACCCGGTATCAGGTATGGTTTTCCTGCACATCCCGTGTCGGGGCGTAGCGCAGCCTGGTTAGCGCGCCTGCCTTGGGAGCAGGAGGTCGAGTGTTCGAATCACTCCGCCCCGACCATTTATATATTAAAAAGCCAAGCACTTATACTGTGTTTGGCTTTTTCTTTTTCCCGCCCCCTACCTGGCTGTTGACGTTTTCATTTTTGTTATCAAGCAACCTCATTACACCCTGTAATATGGAGGAGGTAAAAAGAAACAAGCGGTACAGTCTCTTCTGATTTTCGCTTTAACCGCAGGTCTTAATATGGTACGATAAAAGGACAGGAGGTGTGACAATGAATATTACAAGTGACATAAAGCCAATTACTTTCTTAAAAAATCGAGCTGCAGATGTTCTTCAACAAATCAACGAGACGCACCGTCCAGTTATCATAACTCAGAATGGTGAACCTAGAGCAGTTTTGCAGGATCCAGAGAGCTATGAAAACATGCGAAATGCCATAGGAATATTAAAACTGATGTCTCAAGGAGAGGAAGATGTTAAGCAAGGGAATGTAAAGTCCCAAGAGCAGTTGTTTCGTGATATTGAAAAAAAAATTAAGGCATAAGGATGCCTTGAAAAATTAGGATTTTTGTTTGAGGTCAAGGCATGCACAAAATTTTACCAGAGGTATATGGTTGATATTCCGAGGATAAAATTTTGTGCATAACGCAAAGGTCGGGCAAAAATACAATTTTTCAAGGTGGCCGTAATGCAGAAAACGTATGAAGTTCTTTGGTCTGAAACTGCAGAAAATGACCTCTTGAAAATTATTGAATATATTGCTCAAGACAATCCAGGTAATGCTTTAAAAATACTTGATAAAATCAAAGAAAAGGTTGCTGACCTATCTTTTTTCCCTGAGAAGTGCCGTATTGTACCGGAATTGTATAATCAAGGAATAACCTTGTACAGAGAGGTGGTTATTCCACCGTGGAGAGTGCAGTACCGTATCGCTGATTCACAGGTGTTTGTTTTGTCGGTACTTGATTCCAGGCAAAATATTGAGGACGTCCTGTTGAGAAGGTTTACTCCGCACATTATTTGACAGGGTAGAATAACTCTACAGAAGAGTTATTCGTTTTTAACGATCCTGTTAACGTTTATCCGAAAATCGCCCTCAAAGATGGAACTTTTTAGGCTATTTTCATCGTTGGTTGTGGCTGTGACCTGTATAACCCGGAGTCTGCGCTTTGCTCCGCTTACCTGGTCCAGCCATGCTGGTTTATTTGACGAAATAAGTAGGGGTAAATCAAAATCGATACTTCAGGTGACTGGTTAATTATCCGGTAATAATGGAAAGTTGTAGGCTCACGATTTTCAACGCCCATTGCCTTGAGAGCAGGAGGTCGAGTGTTCGAATCACTCAGTCCCGACCAGTTATAGATGAAAAAGCCGGACACCCGTGTGGTGTTCGGCTTTTTCTTTTGGGATTACCATTATAGCTCAACCCGGCAAAGGACAATTGAGGGGGAGCGGAGTTTGATTGGCAACCGGTTTTTTGGGCCCACGGCACTCCTGCCAGCGCAGTCATTAGAGGGTTTTTCCCCTTCTTTCCGGTTTTTTCTCACTTTCTTCTTTTTTTATGGCATAGTTCCGTCATGGCCGATGAGACGTTATTGAAAAAATATCACCTGTTTTTTCCCGGTGACAGTTATCATGCTGAAGATTTTGATGCCGCTGTTGACAGCGGCGACATCATCATCGATCCGGAGAAAATAGTGAATCTGCTGCAGAGCACATTGCACGATGAGGCCATCCTTGAGGTTGAGCTAGATGACTTAACGCGTATTTTTTTCTGCCGGGTCCTTGATCACACCCCTGAGCTGGAAGAAGTGGAAGCAGACGGCGTGGTCATGTTGGTTGAACCTGAGTATACTAAGGCCGAATATCTGGCCGAGCAGGATCATGTGGTCATTACCCCCCTTGAGCCATCCATTGGCAATTATCTTATCAGTACTGTTCACAGAGTTCTTCTCCGTATTCTCAGTAGTAAGTGTGCCTTTGAGCTGGGCTGTTTTTTGATGAAAAAATCAGAGTCCGTGGAATGCCGGTTCTGCAGTGTTCATTTCCACAAGTTGTCCGGCAGGTGAAAGGAGCCAGGGCCTATAGGGCAAAAATTCCTAAAGAAATGGAATTACTTGTCCAGGTACATCGGCAGGGAAAACGAGAGGGGTTTGCCACCTGTCCGATCGACATCAGTGTTGAGGGGATGCTGCTCGTTGATCCATCAGGCAAGTACACCACCATCCAAGAGGAAGAAAAAATTCGGATGGAACTGTATTGGCCTAAAGGCCGGAGCTTAAAAGTAAGTGCCAGGGTTATTCATGTCAGTCAGTTGCGTGATAAAGAGGGAATCCAGTACTGCTGCGGCATCCAGTTTGATCTTGCGACCCGGTCCCTGGCCAGGGAAATTGAGCTGCTGGTTGCCGGGGTTCAGCGCAGGCGGCTTCGGGAGTTGTCTGACATCAGCGATGAATTCGGGGTGGATTTTGTCAACTGGTAAGGACGTGGGGCTTTTTTTTAGAGCACAAGGCGGTGAGTAGCCAGGCTTTTGTTGTTTCGCCGTAAGAGTTCACCAAGGGCGGCGGGAGTTTTACGCCTTGTCAATGGCTGGTTTGTACTCTTTGAGGTAAATCTCCGAAAGGGTGAGAAAGGCGGTAACAATAAGTGGCCCGTATATAATTCCCAGAATGCCGAACAGGCTCATCCCGCCCAGGATAGAGAGCAGTACCAGCAGGGTATGCATTTTGACCTGACTGCTGACAAATTTTGGTTTTAACAGATATTCTACGGAAAAAGAGAGCAGGGCATAAAAGACTAGGGTCATGATTGCCTGGCCGGGATAACCGTTCAAGAAGAGAAGTGCAGCGGTCGGTATTAAGATTGCACCGATGCCGAAGATGGGAAGAAACGCGAATACTGCCATAACGGTTCCCCAGAGAACTGGAGAGTTCAGGCCGAGCAGAGTAAAGAATATCCCGCCCAGAACACCCTGTAACAGCCCGCTGATACCATTGCCGACCAGGATTACCCCGGAAATCTCCATAAACTTATTCATGAGGAGTTTGTCCTGTTCCGGAGGCAGGGGGGACAGACGGGTCAAAAAGTCGATGAGTCGGTCGATCTCGATCAGCAGGAAAAAAATGACCATGATCAGGATGCAGAACTGAACGACAAAGCTCATAATGTTGGCTGCCCAGGCCGAGGCCTTTTCGTAAATAAAAAGCCCGGTGCTCTTGCTCAGGTCGGAAATCAGCCGGGTCACATCCGAGGGCTCAACATTTATACCAAATCCGGCGAGTAGCTCTTGTGCCCGTCCGGCCAATGTATTATTCTGTAAAGATTGTTGCAGCTTCATTAAAAGGTTGCTGTCCCGGCCCCAGTGGAACAGGTTGAGGGCCTCTGAAGAAAGGGCACCTATGCAAAAGGTCAACGGGACAAAGACAATAAAAAAGATAAGGGTGCACGTGAGGGCGGAGGCCATCCACGGTGAAACCCATCTGCACAACCAGAGATGCACGGGCCGAAAGATGCCGGCCAGGAGAAAGGCCAGAACCAGTAACTGCCAGAAGGGCCAGAGCAGCCAGCCCAGAAGCAGCGTTACGATCAGAAAAATCAGAAGAAAATACTTTGCCGACAGCGTGGTCAGCATTCTGTCGACGCTCTCTGAGGTCAGGTGATTTTCACCCCTGATCCGGATGTCTTTTTTTTCTTGCTCGTTACCCTGCATATTCTCTTTTTGTATTGAATCGTATTTTTTGAGTATTGTACCTGCTTGGTCAAAAAATGAAACCTAAACCGCATGGTGCAGACGCAGGCGCCATTGACCTGGATATACGTTTGAATTTTTTTGCAGAAATGAACAGATAGGAAAAAACATGTTGAGTATGGAACTTGAAATAGGGGTGCAGAAGGCCGTACCTGAACAGTTGAAGAAAAAGCCGGATCAGACGGCGCTTGGATTCGGTCAATATTTTACCGACCATATGTTTATCATGCGCTGGACTCGTGAACAGGGCTGGCATGATGCAAAGATTCAGCCCTACCAGAATTTTTCCATGGATCCTGCGGCCATGGTGTTCCATTATGGCCAGGCTATTTTTGAAGGATTGAAGGCGTACCGCGGCAAAGATGACGACATTCTTCTGTTCAGACCGGAAAGCAATTTTAAACGGATGAATCAGTCCGCAACCAGGATGTGCATGCCCCGGGTGCCGGTTGATCGTATGTTAAAGGCACTTAAGGCCTTGGTTTACCTTGATCGGGACTGGATACCGACCGCCGAGGGCGCGACACTGTACCTGCGTCCGACCATGATTGCCTCTGAACCGGCTCTGGGGCTGCGGCCATCCGATGAATATCTCTTTTTTGTTCTGGCAAGCCCTGTCGGCGCCTATTATCCGGAAGGATTCAATCCGGTCAAGATCTACGTGGAAGACACCTATGTCCGTGCCGTTCCAGGTGGTGTCGGCGAGGCCAAGACGGCCGGAAATTATGCGGCCAGCGTCAAGGCGCTGACCGAATCCCAGCGCAAGGGGTACAGTCAGGTCCTGTGGCTGGATGCTCTGGAGCATAAGTATATAGAAGAGGTCGGGACTTCAAATGCCTTTTTTGTCATAAACAATGAGCTGGTCACTCCGCCGCTTGGCGGCACAATCCTGCCTGGAATTACCCGGGATTCCGTTCTCCGGCTGGCTAAAGATTGGGGGATGACGATTAACGAACGGATGATCAGTATCGACGAGGTTCTGACAGGTGCCGAAGACGGCAGCCTGCAGGAGGTGTTTAGTACCGGTACCGCTGCGGTTATATCGCCTCTGGGAGAACTCTGCTACAAGGGAAAGACCATCCTTGTCAACGAAGGCAAGGCCGGTCCGGTTGCCCAGCGCCTCTATGACGAGCTGCAGGCAATCCAGTTTGGTGAGCGGAAAGATCCTCACAACTGGATGGTTAGAGTCGCTTAAGCAAAGTTTTTTTTCCAGCTGAAAATTTTCTCTTTTTTTTCAATATATTGGCCGGAAATTTTTTTTCCGGCCATGCCCTTGATTTTTCAAAAACCATCACTATTGTTTTGCGCAGTCTGATGACTGAAACTTCGTTTTCGTCCAGCCGATGGGCTTGAGCCGGTAGCTGGATACGAGCTTTCATTTCGGCTCAAACATTTATTTAACCCCAAATTAATTTAACAGGGAGGATTGTCCATGAAGATTCGTCCATTGAATGACCGCATACTGGTCAAAAGATTGGAGGAAGAGGGAAAAACCGCAGGTGGAATCATTATTCCGGACTCTGCCAAAGAAAAACCGGCTGAGGGCGAGATTGTCGCTGTTGGTCCCGGTAAACTCAACGACGCCGGTGAACGTGTTGCCATGGATGTCAAAGACGGCGACCGTGTCCTTTTTTCCAAGTACGGTGGAACTGACGTCAAGCTGGACGGTGAAGATTATCTGATCATGCGCGAGGATGATATCCTGGGCGTGATTCAGTAAGTAAAAAAGACTGTAAATAGATCGATACAAGGAGAATAGAATATGTCTGCAAAAGAGTTAAAATACGGCGGTAAGGCCCGCGAGGCCATGCTGTCAGGAATAAACACCCTGGCCAATGCCGTTAAAGTCACCCTTGGACCCAAAGGTCGTAACGTACTGATCGAAAAATCTTTCGGCGCACCGGTTATCACCAAAGACGGTGTAACTGTGGCTAAAGAGATCGAGATCAAAGATAAGTTTGAGAATATGGGCGCTCAGATGGTCAAGGAAGTTGCTTCCAAGACCTCTGATGATGCCGGTGACGGTACCACCACAGCCACGGTTCTTGCCCAGGCCATTTACGCCGAGGGCTCCAAGCTGGTTGCCGCTGGTTCCAATCCCATGGAGATCAAGCGTGGTATTGATGCATCCGTTGCCGCTGTTGTTGCCGAGCTGGCCAACATCGCCAACCCGACCAAAGAGCAGAAAGAAATTGCCCAGGTCGGAACCATCTCTGCCAATAATGACGCCACCATCGGTAATATTATAGCCGAGGCCATGGATAAGGTCGGTAAAGAGGGTGTTATCACTGTAGAAGAAGCCAAGTCCATGGATACATCACTGGACGTGGTTGAGGGTATGCAGTTTGATCGCGGGTACCTTTCTCCCTACTTTGTGACCGATCCCGATCGGATGGAAGTCAACATGGAAGATCCTCTGATTCTCATCAACGAGAAGAAGATCTCCAACATGAAAGATCTGCTGCCGATCCTTGAGGCCGTTGCCAAGATGGGTAAGCCGCTGTTTATCATCGCTGAAGATGTCGACGGTGAAGCCCTGGCAACTCTGGTTGTCAATAAGTTGCGCGGTACCCTTAATATTGCCGCTGTCAAGGCTCCGGGCTTTGGCGATCGTCGTAAAGCCATGCTGGAAGATATCGCAATTCTGACCGGTGGCCAGGTGATCACCGAAGATCTGGGCATCAAGCTTGAGAATATTACTGTCAATGATCTTGGAACCGCCAAGCGAATGGTTGTTGATAAAGACAACACCACCATCGTTGATGGTGCCGGCGACAAAGAGCAGCTGGCTGCCCGTGTTAAGCAGATTCGCACCCAGGCCGATGATTCCAGCTCCGATTATGATCGTGAGAAACTCCAGGAACGTCTGGCCAAGCTGATCGGCGGTGTAGCTGTGATCAATGTCGGCGCTGCTACTGAGATCGAGATGAAAGAGAAAAAAGCCCGGGTTGAAGATGCACTGAACGCTACCCGCGCTGCTGTTGAAGAGGGCGTTGTTCCCGGCGGCGGTGTTGCCTACCTGCGCTGCCTGAAGGCTCTGGATACCCTTGATCTTGAAGGTGAGCAGGCCCTGGGTAAAGATATTATTCGTCGCGCTCTGGAAGAGCCGGTTCGTCAGATCGCAAGCAATGCCGGTCGTGAAGGTTCCGTTATTGTTGAGCACGTCAAAGAACTGGACGGACCCAATGGCTTTAATGCAACCACCGAAGAGTATGGTGATCTTATTGCTGCAGGCGTTATTGATCCTGCTAAGGTTACCCGTACAGCGCTGCAGAATGCGGCTTCTGTTGCCGGTATGCTTCTGACCACCGAGTGTGTGATCGCAGAAGTGCCCGAAGATGATGCTGCCGGCGGAATGGGCGGTATGCCTCCTGGTGGCGGCATGGGCGGTATGGGCGGCATGGGTGGAATGGGCGGCATGATGTAAACCCCCTGTCTGCCACAACGAGCTGTGCCCGGGTCCTTTCCCCGTTTCATACGGGGAAAGGACCTCTTTTTTGTCCAGTGAGAGAGGAAAAGAATACACAGCGGAGTAAATTCGCGCTTTCCTGTTGACAAATGGGAAGATATTTTTAATATTGCACGGTTCAAACGAACCGTTTTACATATAGGCGATGTAGCTCAGCTGGTTAGAGCACACGGCTCATATCCGTGTTGTCCGGGGTTCAAGTCCCTGCATCGCCACCAGAATATAATCCGGCAACGTCCGGTGAGATATAAAACCCCGAGTCCTGGCAAGGATTTCGGGGGTTTTCTTTTCCGGGGTGCTCTAATAAAATCTATGGACATCCCGTCATGCCGCTCACAGATACAGCCATTCGTCACGCCAAGTCCCAAAACAAGCAATGCAAACTGACTGATAAAAAGGGAATGTATCTTCTGGTCAACAAGGCCGAGAAATATTTTCGCCTTGATTATCATTTTGCGGGAAAGCGTAAGACTGTTGCTTCTTACAATATCTGCCCTTTATTTTAAAATATTTTCTTTTGCTGCTGTGACGGTAATCATCCATTATTCTATGGAATTGTTAAAATCACTGTTGAAGAAATTGATTGTCCAGAGTTGCTCTTTTGTGGTAGAGTCGAAGTATTCATATCAAATCGGTGGGATGTGGTGATTCGTCTGTTCGTTTAGCCATGTTGCCCCATTCCAGGAACACTCCCCCATGGCCATAAAAAAATCCGAACTCTACTCCTCCCTCTGGGCCTCCTGCGATGAACTGCGCGGCGGCATGGATGCCAGCCAGTACAAGGACTATGTCCTGTTCATGCTGTTTATCAAATATATCTCTGATAAATATGGCAATTCAGATGACTTTAAACCACCGGTCACCATTCCGCCCGGTGCCAGTTTTACGGATATGGTTGCCCTCAAGGGCAAAAGTGACATTGGCGACAAGATCAACACCCAGGTTATTCAGCCGCTCATTGATGCCAACTCCCGCCTTGCCCGTACCGATTTCCCCGACTTTAACGACCCCAACAAGCTCGGCGAGGGGAAGGCGATGGTTGACCGCCTCACCAACCTGGTTTCCATCTTTGAGAATCCAGGGTTGGACTTTTCCAAAAACCGGGCGGACAATGACGATATTCTGGGCGACGCCTATGAGTATCTCATGCGCCATTTTGCCACCGAGAGCGGCAAGAGCAAGGGGCAGTTCTACACCCCGTCAGAGGTCAGCCGGATCATTGCCAAGGTGATCGGCATTTCGCCGGAGAATGTCGTGGCCAGCACCACGGCCTATGACCCCACCTGTGGTTCCGGTTCCCTGCTGTTAAAGGTCGCTGCCGAGGCGGGCAAACACATTACCCTTGAAGGACAGGAAAAGGATGTCTCCACCGCCGGTCTTGCCCGGATGAACATGATCCTCCATGATTTTCCCACCGCCACCATCCTCTCGGGCAATACCCTGTCCAACCCTAAATTCAAAGATAACGAACAGCTCCGCACCTATGATTATGTGGTGGCCAATCCACCGTTCTCCGATAAGACCTGGAGCACCGGCATTACCCCTGCTGCCGATCTGTACCAGCGTTTCCAGTGGGGAGAGCCTCCTGCCAAGCAGGGAGATTATGCCTATCTGCTCCATATCATCCGTTCCATAAAGAGTGAGGGCAAGGGGGCCTGTATTCTCCCCCACGGTGTTTTGTTCAGGGGCAATGCCGAGGCAATCATCCGCCAGGAGCTTGTTCGCTCCGGCTATCTGAAGGGAATCATCGGTCTGCCTGCCAACCTCTTTTACGGTACCGGTATCCCGGCCTGTATTCTGGTGCTGGACAAGGAAAATGCCACCGCCCGCAAGGGTATCTTTATGATTGATGCCAGTAAGGGCTTTAACAAGGACGGCAACAAGAATCGGCTGCGGGAGCGTGACCTGCACCGGATTGTTGATGTCTTTACCAAAGGAGAGCAGCAGGACGGTTTTTCCCGTCTTGTCCCCTTTGATGAGATTGCAAAGAACGAGTACAACCTCAACCTGCCCCGCTATATTGATACCCGTGAGGCAGAAGACTTGCAGGACATCGACGCCCACTTAAACGGCGGTATCCCCACCCGTGACCTTGATGCCCTGTCCAGGTATTGGGATGTCTGTCCCGATCTGCGTAGTGCCCTGTTTGCCGACAACCGGCCGGGATATAACGATCTTGCCACCACCAACGATACAATAAAACCAGCCATTCTTGAGCATCCGCAGTTTCAAGAGTTCATTGCCCAATGCAAGAGCCATTTTTCAAGCTGGCACAAGGATAGTGCCGGGCAATTACGAAAGCTGGATAAGGGATGTGTGCCTAAACAGATCATCCATGACCTTTCCGAATCATTGCTTGCCCATTATCAGGATCAACCCCTGCTGGATAGTTACGGGATATACCAGCATCTGATGGATTACTGGGCCGAGACCATGCAGGATGATTGTTACCTCATCGCCGCTGATGGCTGGCAGGCTCAGACCCACCGGGTGGTTGAAATCGTCAAGAGTGGCAAAAACAAGGGCAATAAAAAGGATAAAGGCTGGGCCTGCGACCTTGTGCCCAAGCCGCTGATTGTTGCCCGCTATTTTGCGGGTGAACAGGCCGAAATTGACAGGCTGCAGAGTGAGCTTGAAACCGCTACCGCCATAAGAACTGAGCTTGAAGAGGAACATGGCGGTGAAGATGGGGCCTTTGCCGAGCTTGAGAAGATCAATAAGGGTGCGGTCAATAAACAGCTTAAAAGAATCAAGGGCGACAGCAGCTATAACGATGAAGAAAAGATCCTCAAGCAATGGGTCGGGTTAGAGAAACAGCAGGCTGCCCTCAAAAAGCAGATCAAGGAGACTGAAAAAACCCTTGATTTGCTGGCCTATGAAAAATACCCCACCCTTAGCCCTGACGAAGTGAAAAAACTGGTGGTTGAGGATAAATGGCTTGCCACCCTTGATACTGCCATCCAGGGTGAGATTGACCGGATCAGTCAGGCCCTCACCGGACGGGTGAAGGAGCTTGCCGAACGCTATCAAATGCCCCTGCCGGAGATGACTGAGCGTGTTGCCGAATTGGAGGAGAAGGTGGATGCACATCTTGAACGGATGGGGTTTGTATGGAAGTAAGAGCGGGGTATAAGCAGACTGAGGTGGGGGTGATTCCTGATGATTGGGAAGAACGGTCGCTGGGAAGTTTTTCTTTAATCTCTGCTGGCGGAACTCCTAGCAGGAGCAATCCAAGCTACTGGAATGGTTCCATCCCATGGGTTACAACCACAGAAGTAGATTGGTGTATTATTTGTCAGACAAGCCAAAAAATCACTGAAGAAGGGCTTCGCAATTCTCCGGCAAAGCTTCTTCGCACGGGGACATTGCTAATGGCTCTCTACGGCCAAGGTAAGACTCGAGGGAAAGTCGCAATACTCGGAATAGAAGCCGCTACAAATCAGGCATGTTCTGCGATCTCAACACATAACTCTGTTTCCAGCCAGTTTGTGTTTCACTGTCTTGAGAGTAAATACGAAAAAATCCGAAATCTAAGCAATATTGGCAATCAGGAGAATCTTAATAGTGCTCTTGTGCGATCAATTCTTCTTCCCCTCCCCCCCACCAAAGCCGAACAGGAAGCCATTGCCGGGGCGTTGAGCGATGCGGATGGGCTTATCGAATCCCTGGAGCAACTCATCGCCAAAAAACGGGCAATCAAACAAGGCACCATGCAGGAACTCCTCACCGGCAAGAAACGGCTGCCGGGGTTTTCGGGGGAGTGGAGGGCAAAAAAGCTCGGAGATTTATTATTAGCGCCTCCAGATTATGGTATTAATGCTCCTGCTACAAAACCATCAGGTAACTTGCCCACCTATCTTAGAATTACTGATATCGATGATTATGGAAATTTCAGAAACAATGATCGTGTCGCAGTGAACCATCCCGCCTCGGGAAACTATTTTTTAGGTGCGAATGAGG
Source organism: Deltaproteobacteria bacterium (assembly GCA_024280455.1). Classification (GTDB taxonomy): domain Bacteria; phylum Desulfobacterota; class Desulfobulbia; order Desulfobulbales; family Desulfobulbaceae; genus DRLX01. The sequence continues at coordinate 29,143 of JAJRQC010000092.1, forward strand.
TTGTTTTCGCTCGGACAGGTGCGAGCGTAGGAAAAACATATTTATACAACCATTCGGATGGTGATATGGTTTTCGCAGGATTTTTGATTCGCGCCAAGATCGATCGATCAAAATTGAATCCTGTTTTCTTTTTCAATTTTACTACAATGGCTGACTACTGGAATTGGGTACGAGTTATGTCAATGAGAAGTGGACAGCCAGGCATTAATGGAAACGAATATGCATCACTTAAGTTTACCATTCCGCCAACTCTTAAAGAACAAACAGCCATAGCCACCATCCTCTCCGATATGGACACCGAAATAACCGCCCTTAAAGCCAAACTTACCAAGGCCAAACAAATAAAGCAGGGCATGATGCAGGAGTTGCTCACCGGCAAGATCCGCCTGGTCTGAATAACGGTCAGGAACAGAGACAGGTTTGTAGTTGTTTTCAAGTTGTTGTTTAGGGGTACTTGAGATAACCGTTTCAGGCTTATCTTTACAAATAACTGTCTTCACGGTATAATTATTTTATTTTTGAAGATGTTTCAAGCATCCTTTTGAGAAAATCATTGTTATGCCCCACTTTACCCATCAAGACCTGACCCTGATAAATCCGGCCTTTGACTCCCCTCTGGTTGATGTGCTGACCGAGCTGGAGCATCTGCGCCGCCTGCAACTGGGTGGCACAACTCCGGCCCCCCTCTTTTTCCAGCTTAAACAGATATTCCACATGCTGGAAAGTCTTGGCTCGGCCCGCATCGAAGGCAATCACACCACCCTTGCCGATTTTATCGAAAGTCGCCTGGAGACCCAACAGGACGATCCATCCGATCAGTTGCGGGAGATGGCCAATATTGAACAGGCCATGCTCTACATCGAGGAACAGGCTGAACCGGGGGCTATGCTCACGGAACAGTTTATCCGTGAGCTGCATACGATCACCGTGACCAATCTGGTGCGGGAAGGTGATCCTGAACCGGGCGCCTACCGCAATATTCCGGTGCGCATCGCCCAGTCTGACCATCTACCGCCTGAATGTATTGCTGTACCGCAGTATATGACTGAACTGGTTGCGTTTATCAATGCCGATCATCCACCCAAGTATGACCTGATCAAGATAGCCCTGACCCACCACCGTTTCGGCTGGATACATCCCTTTCGTAACGGCAATGGCCGGGTCGTGCGTCTGCTGACCTATCTTCTCCTGATAAAGTACGGCTTTAACGTGCAGGCCGGTGGTCGTCTGTTAAACCCGACAGCGGTATTTTGCAACAACCGGGAGACCTATTACCACATGCTTGCCCAGGCCGACACCGGCACCACGGCAGGACGGGAAGCGTGGTGTGTCTACGTCCTGCAGGGTATCCTCAATGAGCTGCACAAGGTGGATCAACTGACTGATTTTGACTACCTGCGCCGGAAAATCCTCTCCCCGGCTCTGCACTACGCCAGAAAACGACAGCTCATCACTCCTCAGGAAAGTACAATCCTGGAGATCGCCGCCAGGCTGGGGACAGCCAAGAGTGGCGACCTGGCAGAAGCCATGCAGGAGCTGACCGCCGGACAGCGCACCTATCAGATTAAAAAACTGGTGGAGCAGAAAATGCTCCAGCCAATCAGGGAAGGCGCACGCCAGTATGCCATCGGTTTCAGCAACAGCTATCTCATGCGCGGCATCATCCACGCCCTGTCTGAGCAGGGGTTTATCCCGGACAGCCTGACCAATGATAAAAACTAATACAAGGAAAACGCCATGCCGGAATCCCTCCGCCCCGAACGATTAACCCAGAACCGGGTCGTCAAGCTCTTCACCGACCGGAGCCATCCCCACTGCCTTGGCTATGAATATCTTGGTGACTGGCACAAGCGTGAGGACAACCGCCCCATTGAGGTTAAACTCCTGCACCGCAACCTGAGCCGTCGGGGCTATTCTGAAGCACAGATTGGTGCTGCCCTGCAAAAATTCCAGACCGCAGCCGATGCCACCGGTATCTCCCTCTACCAGGCCAACCTGCGTACCTATCAGTTGCTGCGCTACGGCGTACCTGTCCAGACTGCTGTGGGTAAATCCCATGAAACCGTCCATCTGATTGACTGGCAGTACCCTGAAAATAATGATTTTGGCCTGGCGGAAGAGGTTACTTTAAAGGGTGGGTATCAGCGTCGTCCAGATCTTGTTTTGTATCTCAATGGCCTTGCCATCGGCGTGATTGAACTGAAACGGGGTTCTGTTGATATTGGTGACGGCATCCGTCAGCTTATCACCAATCAGGAGGAGATCTTTAACAAGGGCTTTTTCAGCACAGTGCAGTTTGTCTTTGCCGGAAATGACTCCCAGGGGCTTCGTTACGGCACCACCGGCACCCCGGAGAAGTATTTTCTTATCTGGAAGGCAGAGAATAAAGGCGACACCGATCTTGCCCCCGGCTACCTGCTGGATAAACCACTGGCCCAGATGTGCGAAAAATCCCGCCTGCTTGATCTGATCCGTAACTGTATTATCTTTGATGCCGGACAAAAGAAGGTGCCACGATTGCACCAGTATCTTGGGTTGAAGGCTGCTCAGGAACGCATCGAACAGAAACGGGAAGGTGGGGTGATCTGGCACACCCAGGGTAGTGGCAAGAGTATCCTGATGGTGCTCCTTGCCAAATGGCTGCTGGAATACGATCCGGACGGACGTATTCTCATCATCACCGACCGCGATGAACTGGATAAACAGATCGAGGGGGTGATGAAAAACGCCGGTGTTATCGGCGAAGACGCGCCGTCACCCCGTATCACCACCCGCCAGGACTTTATCGACAAACTGGCCGCCACCACGCCGAGACTGCTGTGCGCCCTGATCCATAAATTTGAGCCGGATCTGAAAAGCGAACCACCACCTGTCCGTGGTCATTTTTACATCTTTGTCGATGAATGCCATCGTACCCAGGGCGGTGACATGAATAAGCAGATGAAGAAATGGCTGGAGAACGGCATCTTCATCGGCTTTACCGGCACACCGCTGTTACGCAAGGACAAGATAACCACCCGCTCGGTGTTTGGCACCTACATCCATACCTACAAGTTTGACGAAGCCGTGGCAGACGGCGTGGTGCTTGATCTGAAATATGAAGCCCGCAATGTTCCCCAGCGTCTCACCTCAAAACAGGCCATAGATGATTGGTTTGCGCAAAAGACAAAGGGCTTGAACAACTTCCAGCAGGCTGTACTGCGTAAACGCTGGGCCACAATGGAAGAGCTGATGAGTGCCAAGGAGCGGAAAGAACGCATCGTTGCCAGCATCATTCAGGACTTTGCCTTAAAACCCCGCCTGAACAACGACCGGGGCACGGCCATTCTGGTGGCGGCATCCATCTATGATGCCTGCCATTATTACCGTCTTTTTCAAAACACAACCTTTGGTGAATATTGCGGCATTATCACCTCTTTTGAACCCAATCATAATGCCATATCAAAGGAGCCAAAAAATAGTGACGAACGATATAAATTTGACACCTATACCGAATTTGTTTTGCAGAATGGCCAGACAACGAAGAGCTACGAAGACCAGACCAAACAACGCTTTATTAAAGAACCGGCTAACTGCAAGCTGTTGATTGTGGTGAGCAAACTCCTGACCGGATTTGATGCGCCAAGCTGTACCTATCTTTACCTCGACAATGAGATGCGTGACCACAATCTCTTTCAGGCCATCTGCCGGACAAACCGGCTGGACGGGGATGATAAGGAGTATGGATATATCGCTGATTTCAAGGAACTGTACGGGGAAGTGCAGGATTCGATAGCGGTATATACTTCGGACGAGCTGGATATTGATGAAGATGGTACGGACGGTAATATTACCATCAAGAACTGGCTGGAGGAGGGCAGAAAAAAAATCGATGTTGCCCGCGAAGCCCTGCGCTACCTCTGTGAACCAGTCAAGCATCCCCGTGAGATGGAGCAGTACCTCCATTATTTCTGCGGGGAGGCGAGTGACCCGGAGTCCCTTGGAAAAACAGAACAACTGCGCATCACATTCTACAAGACAACAGCAACTTTTTTACGGGCCTATGCCGCCATTGCCCAGGATTTGACCGAGGCTGGATACGCAGGCAACAAAATTATTACGTTGCAGGAGGAGGTGAGCTTTTTTGCTGATCTGCGGAACGCGATCAAGAAACACTCGGGAGAAGAACTGGATATCAAGCCCTATGAGGCGGACATGCGCCACCTGATCAATACCTACATCCAGGCAGATCAGGCCGAAGATCTGGCCAATCTGAGTTCGCTTTCTCTGACAGAGTTGATTATTGAAACCGGTATTCATAACGCGATTGCTCAAAAGCTTAATGCAAAGGGAAAGCTTTCAAAAAACGCGGTGGCTGAGGGGATTATCAACAATGTTCGCAAGACCATTATTCGGGACCAGTTGACTGATCCCAGATTTTACGCTGAAATGTCTAAATTGCTGGAGGATCTGATTAAGCAGCAACGGGACGATGCAGAATCTTATGAGGAGTTTCTTAAAAAAGCGGAGGATCTGGTCAAGAAAATGGGCCGAAAAAATACGGGTAGTCACCCTGCGGTGCTGAACGGGAAACCTGCGGCCATCGTACTTTTCAACAACCTGGCGACCATTGCTGCCAACACTTTTAAATGTCCAACTGACGAAGATGATAAGGCCCAGCTTGCCCTTGATCTTGATATAGCCATGCTTGAGAAGGCCCCGGCAGGATGGAAGGGGGATGTGGATGGCCCTCGTGGGAAGGAGGTCCTTAATGCACTCTTTCCAATCATGTCAAAGGATAAAGAGGCTACCCTTGCCATTTTCGATATTATTAAAAACCAACCGGGCTATTGATGATTGAAACAATCAAACTTGGTGAGATTTCCATCCAGGTCACCAGAAAAGATATTAAAAATGTCCATCTCTCGGTTCATCCACCGAATGGCCGGGTGACGCTGGCCGCCCCGTCCGCAACACGTCTTGATGTGGCACGGGCCTATGCAATATCGAAACTTGGTTGGATTCGTAACCAGCAGGAGAAACTTGCCCGGCAGGAACGGGAAACTCCACGGCAATTCATCGAGCGGGAGAGCCATTACCTCTGGGGGCGGCGTTATTTGATGACGGTTGAATATAAAGAAGCCAAACCAGTGGTTAAACTTGACCATAAACGCATGATGCTCACCGTTCGCCCTGGAGCCACCCGGGAGAAGCGCCACGAGATTATGCACGAGTGGCACAAGTCCCTTCTTCATAAAGAGGTTCCTGCGTTCATCAAAAAATGGGAAAATAAACTGAAGGTAGGGGTGACGGGCTATTTCCTCCAACGCATGAAAACCAAGTGGGGCAGCTGCAACCACAGGGCTGGGCATATCCGTTTGAACACGGAACTCGTGAAAAAGCCAAAAGATTTTCTTGAGTATGTGATCGTCCATGAAATGACTCATTTGCTGGAGCCGACTCACAGTGACCGCTTTGTTGCATTACTGGATGAGTATTATCCGTCCTGGCGTGAATCCCGGGCTGAACTGAATGAACTGCCGCTAGCGGCAGAAGTGTGGAATGAGTGATTGTGTTGTCGATGACAGTCACAATAGCTAAATGATGGCATCAGGTCAGAATCGATTTTCATCTATATTGGTGCCGTCTGCTTTTTACCGTAGAACCAGTGTCATATATGATAGGCGGTGACTTTAAACATTGACAATGAAGTCATTTATAGGATAATAGAAGTAATTCTAAACTTCTTCCTCCAATTGAAAGTGCAATTCTTGAGCCCGCAAATATGGAAAAAAAAGCCACATTCGGTAACGCTGATCTTGCCAAGAAAATGGCGACCAGGTTCGGAACTAATCAGGATACTGTTCAGGTGGAAATGCGCTATGCTAAAGAAGTACAGACATTTCTCCGCAAGATTGAAAAAGCCCATAAAAAAGCAGCTGATAGCAAACTTGTCTTTGGGTAATGCCCACCCTTGATGACCATCGTAAAACTGCAGGAAGCAATGTAGAGATTTTTTCTCTACGCCCTCCTTTTTCTTTTTTTGATTTTATTGAAGACAGGTTTGGTGACTACGATAGTATACGCCGAATCTTTTCTCTCTCCCGTTCGTCTCATGCCAGAACACTTGTTCTTGAATCTATCCCCGCTTGTGGACTCATCAGCGAGGAAAATGAAGATATAAAAAGTCTGTATCCTGGCTATCTGAATGATAAACTTTTGCGGATTTCTTTCTGGCAACAAGACATATGTGCAGTTGAAGACATTGAGACAACAGCTGATACCTTGATCGGTTACGCTATCCTTAAACGTGATGTGATCCCAGAGATCAGTCATAATAAGTGGCATATCTTTGAGGCTGTATTCCTGAAATATGCCCATGATCATAATTGTGTGCCCCGTCCCAGGACATACAATTTGATGGTTGGAGAACAACTGTTTACTATCCAGGGAATTCTTTACTGTCAGCAAAATGAACTTAACAAGGCGTGTGCACAAGTTGCTGTGAGAAGTCTATTATCCCGGCTTCTGCCGGAGAAGGATGTCTCATACCGGCGCATTAATGAGATTGCCCGTTCAGTATCCCCCGCTTTTTCGCCTGAGAACGGATTAAATGTTGTTCAGATTCGTGCGATTTTATCTGAATATGATCTCCGATTTACTGATATCGATTATAGCCAGGATAATGAACTCCGAGATGTACTCCCATTCCAAAAATACGCGTATGGTGGGCTTGAAGAAGGTGGTGGAGCACTTGTCGGCTTTCGGTTTTCTGGGCGTGAATTGAGGCATGAAGCAAGACACATAATCCCGATTTTTGGCCATACCTTTAACAAAGATACTTGGGCACCCAACGCAGATTATTCGTATTTTCGGATAGGTGAAAGTGTTGGCTACGTTCCAAGCGAGAGTTGGACAAGTAGCTTTCTTGGACATGATGATAATTTCGGCCCGAATTTTTGTGTCCCAAGGTTATACATTGAAAAAAATCAGGTTGATTATATCGTTGAGATATTTCGGCCTGGTGCGATGTACGGAGGTGTACAGGCTGAGGCAATGGCTTTAAATATTCTTTACTCCATTTTGCCAACCCTTACCCACAACGCAAATAAATGGATAAGACGTCTTTTGGAATGGACAAGTAAACAGCAAGTTGTTTTTCGTGCGCAAACATTAACGCCGGACGAATATGTTGCTCATCTTAAAAACCTTGATGATTGGGAAGGAAATAAGGAAGAGAGTGATTTATGTGATTTCCTTGCTCTGGAAATGCCGCAATTGATCTGGGCCGTGGAGGTTTCAACTCCCCACCTCTTTCCTGCAAACGAACGTAAGCTCGGCGAGATCGTCTTTGATGCTACACAAATATTAGACACTCAGGATGATAATTCAATCAACAAAGTGTTCATTTTTGCCAGACTGCCAGAGACCTATCTTTTCGGCGGTGATGTAAGCGATGGAACTCCCAGCTTCACTCCAGTACCAAGCAAATTGGTTTCGCATACAGATTTAATCAGAATGTAACTAACTTTGTATGCGTCTTTTTTTTATCTATTACCTGCTCGCTTGATATTTTGGAAAGCTTAAAGCAATGGCAGTAGGAGGACGGTACTTTTGACGGTATTTATTTGGCATGTAAAAATAATATAGCTTTTATCTCAATCTGTTATGATGTCGGTTTAGTTCCCTGCATCGCCACCAGAAATACTAATAACCCGTGTATAGTCTATTGATTATACACGGGTTATGTCGTGCAGCACCCTACGCGGTGCCTATGCGAAATCGCACTGGCACAACGAAGAGTTCCGAGAGTTCCGGGGAGAGTTCCGGGGACAGGATACTCAATTCGGCTGGATTTAGGGTGAATTAAGTATACCGTCCCCGGAACACCCCAATTCGGCTGGATTTAGGGTGAATTAAGTATACCGTCCCCGGAACACCCCAATTCGGCTGGATTTAGGGTGAATTAAGTATACCGTCCCCGGAACACCCGGAACAGGACCAAGCAAGAATTATTTGATGGCAATGTCGTTATCATTGAGCGGGTGATTATTACCGACGTTTTGATAACGTCTTCTCAAATTTATTCCTTCTTCCTTTGGATGCGCGTTGCTCCAGGTACTCCTGGGTTAGCAGGGCCGCCACTTTTTTCCACAAGAGCCGTTGCAATACATTGATTGATGGCAATACCTTCTTCCTTTGATTTTTTTTTACTTCTTTATGGGGAAAATTTGGCCACCTTAGGGTTCGTTCAGAAATAACTTCGCATTCTGAGGCGCACTCTGAACATTTAGAAAAGCGATCTTCAATTATGCAATCAGATCACTTCTCTAAATGTCCACATTACACCTCATCTCTACGAAGTTATTTTTGAGCGAACCCTTAAGCTGACTGTACTCATAATAGCGGTCTTCTCCGGCAAGCTGCATAAGCCGCAAAAAAAGAAAAATAGCGGTTCAAGCAGGCAGGAAAAAGTGTCAATGCCATGAGAGTGTCCTTTGCGATGGCATTGCACCGGACAGGGTAATCGCCTATCGTTCCGAGACGGCCATGGCCATATTATATTATCCGCCGTAGCATACGCCACCAGGACGAAGCCTGCAGCCTGTATGCAACGGAAGTTGATCGTTTGTCGGACTATGACCGAGGTTCGCTCACTGTGCGCCTGCACCAGCCGGCCAACAACTGCAGCGCGCAGACAATCAAAAAAATCTGCCGCGAACTCAATGAGGCAAGGGTGAAATTTTCGGGCACGGAATTGCAGTTGGTTTATGATCTGGTGTCGCAGCAAATTCCTCGAGGTCCGGAGGTTTGTGGGTGAAGTCGTTAAAATTTTCGGATAGTTTCATTTGCATAACACCCTGTCGTGTGCAATTATTTTTCTGGCTTGTCAGACTTTCCGGTAACTTTATTAAAGGAGTACGCTTGATAAAGTTCGGGACAACCCTGTAATTCTTTGTTTTGTTACAGGTTGACAAAACGTAACTATTCAGATGGGTGCTGGAAATTCGCATAACCACCGGCTGTAACTGTTCAGATGTGCCTGAGATTCAGGTAATCAGGCCAACGAATCTATAGCCCGCCTATGTGAGGCGCCTGATCGCCTGAAGATTGGGTGCAGCTGAACAG
>JAJRQC010000093.1 GCA_024280455.1 Deltaproteobacteria bacterium
ATAGAACCCTTGCCCGTAAAGCTTCCAGCGCGTTCAAGGAGTTTGGGCAGAGTGGCAAACACCGAAGGGGTATATCCTTTGGTTGTCGGCGGCTCCCCGATGGCAAGTCCGATTTCCCGCATGGCCATGGCAAAACGGGTCACTGAATCCATCATTAACAGGACATCTTTCCCTTTGTTGCTGAAATATTCGGCAATAGCTGTGGCAACAAAGGCTCCCCTCATTCGTAACAACGGAGACTGATCTGAGGTAACCACCACAATAACCGATCTTTTTAAACCCTCTTCACCCAGATCACGTTCGATAAACTCACGGACTTCCCTGCCTCGTTCACCAATCAGTGCAATAACGTTGATGTCCGCCTTGGCGTATTTGGCCATCATGCCCAGCAGCACACTCTTGCCGACCCCGGAACCGGCCATGATACCCATGCGCTGACCAAGGCCGCAGGTAAGCATCGCGTTGATGGCACGGATTCCGAGATCAAGCGGCTCATTGATTTTTTTCCGCTGCATGGGGCTTGGCGGCAGACTGTACAGTTTTTTTGTACATTCCAGGTGCAGGGGAGGACCGTCGTCAAGGGGCTGTTCCATGCCGTCGATAACCCGGCCGAGGAGTTCATCGCCGACCTGGATCGACACACTCTCCTTGATCACCCGGATCAGGCTGCCCGGTCCAAGACCACGTAACTCGCCCAGGGGCATAAGCAGTGCCTGATCATTGTTGTAGCCGACGATTTCAGCGGGAACGGGAGGGCCTGATTCAAGGGGGGTTATTTCACAGAGGGAGCCAACGGATGAGTGCGGACAATGGCCCTCGACAACCAGGCCGACTATGCGCCGAACCTTGCCGTAGACCCTTGGAGTGGATAGATCGGCAATATCATCGATGTTGATGGTCATGGGCTTTCCGGATCATCTTCTCCGGTCGAATCAACCTGTTCAGGCGCGCTGCAATTGGGGCCATTTTTTTCAAGAAATTCACGGGCTGTTTCCAGCTGTGCTTCAATGGTCGCATCAACCGTACAGATGCTCGAGTCGAGTTTGCAGCCTCCACGGGTTATGTCCGGATCTGTTTTAAGAGTTATATGTTCAAGCTTCTGCACGGAGCTGATCAACTTGGGCACCATCTCCTCAACCGTGGACAGGTCATCGGGATGGAGCCAGATGTCATATTCATTATGTTTGATGGCAAGTTCAATGGCCCGTTCCAGGGTATCAACGATAATATCCCGGCCGGTGGTCAGCTCCCGGCCGATGATTCTTTTGCTGAGCGCAATGACCAGATTGATCATATCGCCCCGGCTCTGTTCAAGCAGGTTTTTGTGGAGACTGTCGACCTCCTCACAGGCGTGGGAAAATGCTTCCAGCGTTTTTTGCAGGCCCGACTGCAGCGCCTGTTCGGCTTCGAGCTTGCCCTGCTCAAAAGCTTCCGCCTTTATTGCTTCAAGATCGGGAGGCGGCGATACAGGCACATTTTCTTCGGGGGGCGGTGGCTGGGCGGTGGAGGATGGTTCCTGACCGGGATCTTGAGTCGGAACCGTTTCATGGCGCTTGCTTTCCCGTCCCCGGGATCCGGGTGCGGGAGGTGCCTGCCGGGCATTTCCCTTGCTGACCAGAGAAACACGGGTAAAGGAAGGATCATTCTTGAAAACCTTAGACATAACTACTCATGTGACGGTATGCTCTGTTTTTGCTCATTGCTCCGTTTTGTTCCGCAGGCGATCCTGCAAAACTCTGCATGGGGTACTCTTGAAAAGAAAAGCTCTTAAACAAGTTCATCTCCGCCTCCCTTACTGAGAACCAGTTTGCCCTCTTCTTCAAGTTTCATGGCAATCTTGACAATGGTCTGCTGCATGGTTTCGACCTCGGACAGGCGGACAGGGCCAAGGGCTTCGAGGTCATCACGGATCATATCTGCGGCCCGGGCAGACATATTAGAAAAGATATTTTCTTTCAACTCGTCAGAAGCCGTTTTCAGGGCCAGGGTAAGGGAGTCATTGTTGACCTCACGCAGAATCATCTGCAGGGAACGCCCGTCAATAGCGGTGAGATCTTCAAAGGTGAACATCTGTTTGCGGATCTCTTCGACCATGTCCGGGTCAACCTCCTCAAGGTTATCGAGAATGTCTGCATCAAGGTTGTTTTCCATGTGATCAAGGATCTCAACGACCTTGGGAATCCCTCCGATCTGTCGTTGCTCCTGGGTGCCGACTACAACTCCGATCTCTCTGTGCAATGCGTCTTCTATCCGATCAATAACCCCGGGGGAAACACTGTCGAGGGTTGCAATGCGGTAGATGACATCGGACTGCATTTCCTCGGGCAGGTGACTAATGATCGCACTTGAATGATCAGGGGTCTGGGTTGAAAGAACCAGGGCCACTGTCTGTGGATGTTCACGTTCAAGCAAACCCGCAACCATGCCGGGCTGCATTTTGGCTATGGTTTCAAGGGGACGCGTTTCCGTGCCGGTGACAAATTGTTTCATCAGGCTTTTGACACGTTCCTCATCGCCGCTTCCGGAAATGGTTTTTTTTGCAAAGTCCTGCCCTTTGATCACGAGTCCTGCCTGGGCTTCTGTTGAAAGCTCAAAGTCAGCAAGAACAGCAGCTTTTACATCTTCGGGGATATGCTCAATCTCAGCCATCGCCCGGGTGATCTTGAAAATCTCTTCATCCGACATTTCCCGCATGACCTGGGAAGCAATTTCTTCGCCCAGGCACATGAGAAGAATGGCGGTTCGGTTGATTCCGTTAAGTTTGTCCTTTTGCAGAGCCATTGTTGTCTTATCAACCTTTTTCGTGGAGCCAGTTTTTCAGGATGTGGGCGGCAAAGACCGGATTGCTCTGAATGGCCTCACGTATCCGCAGGACAGGGTCACGCATAAGTGCCTCCAGCTCAGCCTGTTGGGCCGCCTGTGCTGTTTTGGCCTGTTCTTTTTCAAGTTCCTGTACGGTCTTGTAATGTTGGGTTACATCGGTACGTAATGTCTTAATAAGCGGCTTGATCATGAGAAAATAGATAAGCAGACCAGCGAGCAGTAAAATTCCGTAACGGATAACCGGCATATACGTATAGAGCATGTTTTCGCTAAGCCCTTCATCTGCAGTGATGATTGCCGTTTCGATAAAGGGCATGGAGGTGATTTCTATCTTATCTCCCCGAGTTTTGTCTAAACCAAGGGCGGAAGAAATCATCTTTTCAAGGGTCAGCAGCTCAGTCTCAGTGCGGGGCACGGATTTTTGCTCTTCTTCCCTAGTGGCCGGAACAATTTTGTCCGCTACCAGTACGGAAACCGAAATTTTCTGTACGGTACCAACAGGATTTATTGTCTTTGAGATAACCTTGCTTATCTCATAGTTGGTGGTTCTCTGCGATCTGCTTGATGGTGGTGTAGCTCCGGCCGAGGTGCTGGAGGCTCCCTGAAGATTTGACTGGACACCCGGTACGCCGCCGACGATTTCAGAACCTGACTTTTCTTCGTTTACCTGTTCGCTGCGGATAACAGGTTCTTCCGGATCAAAGAGTTCTTCGGTTTTTTCAAACCGGGCAAAATCAAGGCTGGCGGTCACCCTGACCATTGAATTTTCTGCCCCAACAGCTTTGTCCAGAAGCGATTGAGCCCTCTCTTCCATGGTTTTCTCAACCAGAAGCTGGAATTCAAGCATGTCGGGAGACATGCTGCCCAGTAACCCCTTATCATCGCTCCTGGTCAGGACATTGCCGTTTTGGTCTATGATGACGACATCATCGGGGCTGAGTCCTTCAATGGAGCTGGACACCAGATGGACTATCCCCTGGATCTGGGCTTCATGGATCTGTCGACCCGATTTGAGGTTTACGATGACTGAGGCTGTTGCCGGTTTCTGCTGATTTTTAAATAATCGTTTTTCCGGTAGAGCAAGGTGTACTCTGGCCGACTCTACAGGTTTAAGCGAGGCAATGGTTCGGGCGAGTTCACCCTGCAGGGCCCGGGTATAGTTCACCTTCTGGACAAAGTCGGTTAAGGCGAATGACTGTTTGTCAAAGATTTCAAAACCAACTCCTCCGCCCTGGGTCAGTCCGGCCGAGGCAAGCTGCAACCGTATTTCATGGATACCGCTGGTCGGAACCCGGATGCTGAGGCCGTTGTCGGTCAGCTGATACGGTGTGTTATTCCCTTTGAGCCATTCAACAATGGAAGCAGCATCACTTTCACCAAGATTTGAATACAGCAGCTGATAATCTGCGGTTCGGGCCTGGAGGATAATCACGGCAAACAAGGCCACCGAGATGAGCGTCACCGCAACCAATGCGAGCTTACGAGGCAGCGGCCACTCTTTTATCCTCCCTGCCAGAATTTGTAAGCCGCTTTTCGGTGGTTCCGCCTGAGGAGCTGTTTCAGTCTGTTCTGCCATTTTTATATTTCTTTTTATTTCTTTTGATTTTTCATAAATTGTCGGTGTCGTGGATAGCGAGTATGCGAGACTTCGAAAAGCCAAGAAACCGACGGCGGAGAGATCGTGTCATCTTGTAATTCCGTACTGTGCAAATGGCGCTTTTGACTTTTTACGAGTCCATCATAAATTCAACGTATTCTTTAACGGCTAACGGCTAACGGCTAACCGCTAACCGCTCTAGACCTGCATTCTCATGATTTCCTGATACGCTTCCATGGCCTTGTTGCGAACCTGCACCATGAAGCGGATGGAAATATCCGCCTGTGCCATGGCAATCATGGCCTCGTGCAGGTTTTTTGCACCTCCGGCATGAACTTCCTGAATAGCAGCATCTGCGACTTTCTGCTGATTGTCAACCTCGCCGACCAGCCCTGTCAGCATGTCGGCAAAGCTGTTTTCCGCCTCGGTGACCTCGGCTTTCTGAGTTGTGTTTTGAAGCGGGGTCAGCTGTATTCCCTGGATTGGCTGCATCTACTTATCTCCCGATTTCAAGGGCCTTCAACGCCATACGTTTGGCCGATTTAATGGTCGTTGTGTTGGCCTCGTAGGACCTGGTGGCAGACATCATGTCCACCATCTCCTTAAGTACATTTATATTGGGCATTTCTACATACCCATCATCACCGGCATCGGGATGGGAGGGGTTGTAGATCCTCTGGGGCGGCGTGTTGTCTTCAATTATTTTTGCGACCTTCACCCCGCGCACGTCTTTGTTCATGCTGCTTTGCAGGTGACCACTAAAGGGGATGGGCGTGGATTCAAAGTAGACGGATTTCTTCTTATAGGGCCCCCCTTCCGGAGTTGATGTGGTTTCAGCATTGGCCAGATTTGAACTGATGGTATTAAGTCGGGTTCGCTGAGCCTTTAATGCTGAAGCGCCTATTTTCAATGTTGCAAATATATCCATGAGCTTCTCCGTTTCAGGGTTGTACAGAATGTATGCAATTTATTTGCCATCGTTTGAGACATACTTGAGGATGGCCAGTTTTTTGTTGAGCATGGTGATGGCGGCTTCATAGAGAATCTGGTTTTCCGATAATTTAACCATTTCCTGATCCACGCTGACCGAGTTCCTGTCTCCGATGCCGGTTTTGTCCGGGTGGACAACGATATCTCCCTGAACCTGTGATATATTTGATGAAGATAAGGGGATATGGTTTTCCCTGCCGGCAACCGGTTTCAGCTCACCTCCAGTCATGGCGCTTTTAAGTTGAGCTTCAAATTCAAAAGAAGACGCGGAGTAGCCGGGAGTCTCTGCGTTGGCAATGTTAGAGCTGATAACCTGCTGGTTACGGGTACGGAGATCCAGAACCTTTTGCAGCAGGTTCATGGTTGTGTCAAATTGTTGAATAAAAGGCATCTCCTTCTCCATGATTGTTTTTTTGTACTGGACCTGTTGGAACAGTCATTGTTCAGCCGGTGTGATATGTGGTTACAGGTTTATATCTTTCAGACCTAAAATACCGATTTCTTCTCTGGCCATTCTTATCCAGCGAGGGTCTTTTCCTTTTTCGGTAAGTTTTTGAAACTGCTTAAGGGCGCTTTCCGGATTACCGTCTTTGAGATCTATCTCAGCCAATCGAAACATGGCCAGCTCAATATACGGTTCTTCCTCTTGTAAACGTTCAAAAACAGGCTGTGCTTTGGCATACTGTCCGCTCTGGAACAGAGATTCCGCAAGCAGATAATCACGTTCGGCACCGGCCCATTGTGCGGATAACTGTTCGGAGGTCAACAGGGCGATGACCTTGTCCCACTGGTGGAGTTCAAAGTAGATCCGGCTTGCTGTGCGGTCGATTTCAGGGTTTGAGAATCTGTCGGGAGCGTCAAGCAGGGAGGCTGCAAGTTGAATTTTATTATCCTTCTGCAAAGCTTTAATACGGATCAGGAAGATATCAGCTGCTCCGGGACTGTCGGCGTAACGAAAAAAATAACGGTCGGCATAGTCTTCTATCAGGGCGTATTTGCCGCTTTCATACAGAGCCGTCAGGAGCGGCTTATAGACTTTTTCACGTTCTCCTTCGGTTGAAACTTCAAGGCTGTACAGGTAGGCGCGGACAGCCCTGTCATAAACCCCGAGTTCCATATAGGCCTCGGCAAGATCATACAGCAGGCCGACATTGAGCCAGCCTCGGGCAAAAAAGGAACGGTTTTTTTTGGCTAAAACCAGGGCCGCCACGTATTTTTTATTGGCAATCATGTTTTGCAGCACCCCGGAAAGCTGGGATAAGATCAAGGCCCTGGCTTCGGTGATGAGCTCACCGTGTTGGAAATCTCTCAGTACACCCATAGCCTGCTGTATGCTCAGTTCATGGTTGCCGGCAAGGGCATTGACCATGGCCTGCTTGACCAGTGCTTCCTCACGGAGTTCAACACGATTGGCAACGAGTCCGAGTTGGCCGTACTTCTGTGCGACACGGTTATCCCTGGTTTTGCCGGCCAGAAAATGAATATCCGTCTGTTTCAATTCGGCACGATAGGCGCCTTCAGTACCGGGAAAGGTGTTCTGGATTCGGGTAAACAGATGAAAAACCCAGGTCCACTTCGTACCGGAATGCAGTCTGCTCATAGCCAGTCGAAACATGGCCAGGTGTTGTATCTTGGTGTCGGTCAGAAGGTCAACCAGTGGCTGGTAGTTTTCGGCTGCCTCCTTGAAACGGCCATGGGTGTAGAGTGTGTCACTGTACCGGGCAAGTGCGGCAGGATGTTTTTTAACAATATCAGATTGTTCATCCAATTTCTTGTAGGCAACTAACGCCTTGACCGGATCCCCCTTGTCAAAATAGCTGTCTGCCTGACGCAGCAGACGCAACGGCTCGCTTGTACCCGTATAAGCGATAGTATCCCGTTTGAGAATGGTGACGGCATCTTTAATCCGTCCGGTTGCCAGGGCGAGTTCAGCCTGGAAAATATTGATGTATGATGTGAAAGGCGTGTTGTCACTTTCCTGTTTTGTAAACTGCTCCAGTTGTATTTTGGCCAGGTACGGATCTTCCTGGATTGCGGTCAGATAGATAAACAGCAGTTTAGCATAGGTGTCCAGAGGCGAGTCCGGATAGGTGAAGGAAATCTGCTGAAGGAGCTTGTAGGGCTCCTGATACTGGTTGTTGCGGACCAGACTCTCTGCATATGTCAGTAACAGGCGGTTCCTATATTCTTCATTCTTTTCAAGCTCCAACTGATCCTTCAGTGCCGTCGACACCATGGGCCAATCGTTTGTTTTGCTCAGTGCCATAATTTCGTCAGGTAACCATTGCTTAACAGCTATCCTGGGTTTGATGGATGCGGCCAGGGGAAACGGCGGCAAGCTGTAGAGCTGTTCGGGTTGGACGATGACCGCACTTTCATATCTTTCAATAAAGAGTTTCCAGTTATCACCATAGGGTGAGGCATACAGCGGATTGGTAAAGTCTATCTCATTGCGGTTAAGCACCGTTAATCCATGCAGCCGTGCGGAAAGGTCGGGGTAGAGTGCGGAAAAGGGATTGCCCACAAGAATGTCCAGCATCAGCGATGAGGTTTCTTTTGACTGCCGGATATCGACATTCTGCGGGGGGTATCTGAAATAGAAGGAAATTCGCAAATGATCTCTGTACGTCTTGCTGATCATTTTAATCATCTTGTCATTGCCGGGCACATCCTTGAGATCGTCGGCGGGTACGGTGGCCTTCAAGAGCAGGTCAACTCGCTTCCCCAGGATTTTCATGGTGTAGGGCGGCGACTCGGAAAAGCGGAGAAATATCTGTAGACGGCTGCTCTCATCGGTCAGGGTGATTTTGTTCAAGACCGAGGTCGCCCAGGACGACCGGCAGAGTAAAGCCGTCAAGAGGAAGACTGTAGACAGTATTTTGGCAGATTTAATCATTATTTATTCATATCTCATGCTTTCTGCCCATTGTAGCAATTAATATTCCATGTGATTCGTATCGGGTTTTTCCATAAAAAAAACATATTGATAGCCTGTGAAAAGCATTGCGAGCAGATTTGAACCGGCCAAGGGTGTCATTTTTTTGGCGCAAAGCCGCCCCCGGCGACAGGTGCAATGTTTGATGGTATTTATGGGGCAGGGGGGAACCCTTGTCCTCATTGACTGGACAGGCTATGTCCCTGGCAAGTCGGGGTCTTTTTTCAAGGTACTTTCAGTAGAATCAAGGCTATATTATCGTCGCCGCCGTATTTCAAGACAGTGTGCAGCAGTTTTTCCGCCCGTCTATCAAGAGATTTTTTTTCCGTCAGGATTCCGGCAATGATCTCCTTGGGCAGCAGATCATGAACACCATCGGTGCAGAGCAGCAGGTTGTCGCCGGCGGATACCGGAAACGATCCACTTAAGGGCTTAATATCATCTTCCCCCAGACACTGGCTTAAAAATCGGCTGAGTCGATGGGTGCGGCACTGTTCTTCTGAAATTTTTTTATCGGCAAGAAGTTCCCATGCAAGGTTCTGGTCTTCAGTTATCAACGTTGGGGTGTTTTTGTGAACATGATAGAGTCGGCAGTCTCCGGTATGAGCCCACCAGGCTCGGTCATTTTTGAGGAGCAGGATCGTGGCGGCGGCTCCCATATTGTAGAGGGTGGGTTCCCGGTTGCCACGTTCAATAATGGCGTTGTTTATCCGGTGCATCAGGAGGCGGAGTTGCGTTTCATAATCGCCCTCTGAAAGAGAGTGCCGGGCAAGAGTGGCCAGGACTGTTTCGGCTGCCTCTTCCCCTCCGGGCTGACCGCCCAAACCGTCGATTACGGCAAAAAGAGAAAACGTCGGATCAAGCGGCCGAGCAATCAGACGGTCCTGGTTGGTTTTTTTTTTACAGCCGATATCGGTCAGGGCAGCATATCTGATCCGGTTGCAGAATTTTTGAGCGGCAATCATTGGAGGAAATGATCAAAGTCGACCAGCTGCAATTGTATTCCCGCCGCCTTTGCCCTTTCACTGAACTCTTCAAGCAAGGCGTTGAGCACCGATTTCTGGTCATCATTATACAACATATACAGGGCGCTCATGTTCTGTTTACTGTTGGTTTGAGGCGTCTCAAAAAAGGCGGTACTGGTAAGAGCCCGGCTTGCATCATCAGCTGACTGATACCGTTCCAGGTGATTTCGATTGCAGCATTTGCGGATACAGGTGGAAAGCTGCGGCGGCACATTGTCGATCCAATCCGCCGGGTCTGGAATATCTTGCTTGAGATGCAGTTCCATCAGTCTGGCGATATTTTTATCGGGAAACGGCTGTTTGCCGGTCAGCAGCTCAAAGGCAGTGATCCCCAGGCCGTAAATATCCGTGCGGGCATCCACCGGATACCCCTCTATCTGCTCTGGTGACATGTACTGAATCGTTCCCTCCATCTCTATGTTTTCACTTCCAAAAGAGCAGGCCAGGCCAAAGTCGAGGATTTTGATTCGGCCGCCGGGCATCATATAGAGATTTTCCGGTTTGATGTCCTGGTGGACAATACCCCGCTGGTGGGCATAGGACAGGCCGGAACAGACCTGCCTGAAGATATCTATGACCTGGTCCGCCGGTAGCGGCCCATTTTTTTTCAGCATAGTATCTAGTGGTATCCCTTCAAGATATTCCATGATGATAAACAGGGTCTTAAATCGTTCTTCCACGTCAAAGACATTGACGATATTTGGGTGCTGCATGTCGGCAATGATGGTGGCTTCTTTGATGAAGCGGTCATGAAACTCCTTCACCATGGCCATCTGGTGCTTGAGCATCTTGATAGCCACCTTTTTGCCAAGGGATATATGGTGGCCCTGGTACACAATGGCCCAGGCGCCATGGTCGAGTTTATGTTCGATTCGGTATTTGCCAAGAGTACGTTCTGCGGTGTGGGCAGCGGATTCAAGACGTGAGGCAACCAGCTCGGTAAGGAATTCCTGTACATCTCGATGTTCCTCTACCAGGGCAACAAAACGTTTACGGGTAAGTTTCCACAGCTCAAGGTCGGAGGCTGCCATAACATGAGCCTGACGGGGCTCTTCAGTGATCAGAGCCATTTCTCCGACCATTTCACCCGGCCCGCGCTCGGCTACCTTGAGCTGTTTTCCGTCCTCTTTTTCAACCAGAATATTGCATCTGCCCTGTTCTATAAAGTAGACAGCGTCCCCCTGGTCACCCTGACGGATAACCAGGTCGCCGTCGGCTATGGAAACCGGTTGGAGCTCACCGGCAAGCCGCTCCCTCGTCTTTTTCGGCAGGAGTTTGAAAAAATCCAGGGAATAGAGAAAATTCGAGCCCGGCCGGGAGGGTTTCTGCTCTGGTGCGTGCATGGGTTGGTTCTCCGTCAATAGCTATTGGCAAGTAAAAGACATATCACTGTGTCTTGTCGTGCAGGAGATTCACATGATACACTGCCAACGTTCCATAATCTTTGGGCAGGATGACCTGACCCGCATAGCTGAAACTTCCCTGACCTAATCCCTCCGCCCGACAGAGGGCGACAAAGGTATCACTGGCATAGATATGACCGGGCGGGGTGATCGGCTCCATGCGGGCGGCCCGGATAACGTAGTTGCCGAAAAATCCAATCTTGTCCATGATTGGATCCGTGTAGGAATAACAGGGTCCTGCATCGAGGGAAATTCGCATCTGCAGGTCTGCAGGCAAACCATCCTCCTGCCAGTTATGGGTATTAATCATTTCTTGCAGGTCGCGGGCAACCTGAATGGCCGGTTCCAGGCCGTAAAACACCAGAAAAAGGCCATCACCCACGGTTCGTTTTGAAAGAATACCATCTTGATATTGTTAAAGAACCTGTACCATCCTGGCAAGAAAACTTCCCGAAAAGCAGATGGCTTCATTTTCTGATAATCGACTGTATCCTTTAACATCGGCAAAGAGCATGGGTAAAAAGGCGTGATGTTTGACCTTTTTCAAACATCCACAGGTCGGTGCAGAGGATAATCCCGGCAGTCGGGTCTCGGGTGTGATCCGGTCCTGGACTGCTTTGCTGGAACCGTTCCCTGAATATTTCAGAGGGATAATCGAATATTCAATCTGTTGCCGCTGCCACAGGCGGATCATGCTTGCCGTGCCGCCTTTGCCGCCCGGGGAAGATGGATCCCAGACTGCAAGAGGATGCAGGTCTGTTCCGATCTGTTCGGATCGTATCAGGGCGATACCAAAAAGATAGGTATTGGTAAACTCCAGACTGTTTACAAAGTTCTGTGGATTGAACTCATCAAGAATGGTCAGAGAATCCGCCCGGGCAAGGAGTGCGTCGAATCGTTGTTCCCAGTCATGCCCGGCGGGCCGGACGCTTTGTTTTTTAAATTCCCGGGTGGGTATCGGCAGGACGATATGGATCTCTCCGCCCCCGGCGACCATGGCCTCAAGGAAGAGGATGTCACTGCCGGCAGCAGCTGCGGCATAACCGACCTTTCCTCTGAGCCGGTTAATTTCCATGCGGATTTTTTCGGCAATTTCGCCTTCTTCCGAAACGGGAAAACGTGGTTGTGTTCGGTTGTCCGCATCGATTATATGCCCGGAAAATACCATCACCGAAGGCAGGACACAGGGACCGGGTGCCCTGTTGGTCTGGATATTACCATGTGCAAGAATCCGCCGGGCCTGTCTTATTATGGCGGAAAGGCTGAACAGATTCGATCCGGCCTTTTCACAGGCCTTTGTATAATGTTCCCAGGCCCGGTCAATATCTCCCTGTAAGAGTACCGCCTCGCCAAGGGTTGCATCAATCCAGAAGGAGTCGGCGTTGTCACCCTGTTGTTCCCGAACAGTCAGGCAGAGCTGTTCAACTTCACGGGCAAGTTCAATGGAACGTTGCCGGTCATCACTGAAAAATGCCAGGGTTGCAGCGTTTATCCCGTTGTAATAGGCACCATCCTGATCATTACGGGCCTTTGCCAATTGGTACGCCTTAAAATACGTGGTAAAGGCCTTGCCCAGGTACAGCCTGTGATCATCGCTACTGCTGAAGGCGAGATCCTTGTACGTTCTACCCAGTAATCCCATGGTTTCGCTGTCGGTAAAACCATGATTAATGAGCAACTCCAGCAGGGCGCGGGCTGATGAATGGGCGCCGCTCTGGGCGAGGGCCTTGGCCTGGCCCTGAATGAGGGCAACGGCAGTTTTGCATTCATTACTGCCGGGCTGGTTCAGGGGAGGAGTATCGCCAAGGGTTTCAACTCCGGTACTGAAGATATCATAGGCAAGAAGAAGTTTCCCCTGTTGAAGAACCACGTCTGCGACAAGCAGAAAAAGATCGGGGTGGCGCAGCCAGAGCTGTTTATCCCGGTTCAGGTAGAGCTCACGCAGGCGACCGACCGACAGGGACGAGGCCTCTTTTTTCAGCCGTTGATGTAGAGCCCGATAATTTTCAAAGGAGTCGGTTGGTACCGGTTGTTTTTTTTCTATACTGTAGCCCCGGCGGACAATCGCCTCCAGTATGTTGCGACAACCCATTGTATCACGACAAAACCCTTTGCTGACAAGTTGTTCCACCAGTTCGGAAAGACCGTCGGAAGGTATGATATCCTGGGCCGATTTTTCGTTCATCATTGTCTGTCACGGGTGGAATGCAGAACCTTGTCCAGCTCTATTATGTTTTCTTTCTTACCTCGATCAAGCCGGTTCCGGGCTGCAGTTGTGAAATATCGATGATCCTTAAGAAATCTGTATTGCTCTTTCAGCCAGTCTCGCAGTGAAATCGGGTGTTGAAAGGTCTCAAATTCCCGGCGTAACATCATACTGGTTTCAAAAAAATCGGGATGGCCCAGGGTAACCAGGTCTGCGTCACACAGGATTTCATCCAACATGGATTTCGGCTGCTGAGGCATTGTGGTGGATAAAATTATTTGGATTATACTGCAAATTTGTCGTGGGGTGTAGTCGCAGGCCGGTAGAATGGATTCGGCAAGAGCAGCGCCGATTATTTCGTTGTCGCTGTACTGTTTGATATATCCGCTGTCATGGAACAGGGCTGCAGTTTTCACCAGCAGTTTTTTCTCGGGTGCAAGGGTCAGGTCCTGACAAAACAGCTCCGCCGCCGGCAGAACATAGACCGTAGTATGGTCCAGGCGATGATAGCCAAGACCATGCGGTAGTTTCTCCTCCATGAGGCCAAGTATACAGGCTTTTGCTTTGGTATAATCGGGTTGCATGAAACTGATCAGGATGGTTGTTCTGCAAAAATGGAGTCAGCGTCGGTCCCGGCCGTCATTCCAGTCCCGCATCATTCCCTTGTTCATCATCGGGGTCTGTTGATTGACAGTCTGTTGATGCGTTCGTTCATAAAAGAAGAACCAGCCGCCACCCAGTACAACCATAGTCAGCAGGATGGCAATAATGATGTGGAGTTTGTTCTGGTTACGCAGGGTTGACTGTACCTGTACCCCTGCTTTCGACAGCAGCGATGGGCCGTCTATTCCTGATGCTGGAGCAGTTTGCGAGGTGGCTTCAACTCCGTCCTTATTCAACAGGTTTTGTATAGTGTTTGCCAGGTTATCGATGTGTTTTTCAAGCGGTTCGGTTATCGCGTCAAACCAGTGCGACACGCTGAGGAAATAACCGAGGCTCTTTGATGGAACAAGGTCCTCAATTCGAAACGGAATGACAACCTTGCCCGCATTAACTGCTCGTTCAACTTCTCGCAGAACCTGGGATGACTTGTTGGAACCGGAGGAGAGGATAATCACAAAGATCCGGCAATGCTCAATGGCATCGACAATGGTTGCCGCCCAGTCCTGGCCAGGCTCTACATCCCTGGGCGCTAACCAGCAGCGTATTCCCTGAGTTTCCAGGCCGGCGCAGACGGCATCGGCCACGGTTCTGTCTTCGGATGAATAAGAAAGAAAGATGTCATGACTCATGATGCTATATCCTGAAAAGCCGGCTCAATGGAGGAGCCTGTTAATGAGAGAAGATGTTTCCGGGTACATGAAAAACTTCTCGTGATACCTGATTGGTCGCTGCTTGACGGCAGAGCCATCACCGTCCCACCATCAACCATACCATTCTCCTTATATCCTCTGAGAATGATTTTGTAAAATTATGTCCGGATGTTTGTATAACCCGTATTATCTTACCATGAATTCAATGTTATCTGTGGAGTTTAATCGATACGACATTCACGATGTGGGGAACATTTTGACGAGCTGTCGGTTGATTTTTAGAAGGAAATAAAATTGGTTGATTTTTAGAAGGGAATAAAAAAGCAATTTTTTTTGAAGAAAACTTGCTTTCAATGGCTTGAAATTGATACTATACTCATGTGTAAAAAAGAGATTTTTTGAATTTTACGTTGTTGTTGTCTATCGTTTTGTATTCAGGGACAACTTGAGTCAGTCCATATTGAGGAGGAATTCCCATGGCAAAAAATGTATTACTCGTTGATGATTCCAGCACCATGCGCAAGATTGTCGGTCGTTCCCTGCGTCAGGCCGGCCTTGATTTCGGTGAAATATTTGAGGCGGCAGACGGGCTTGAGGCCCTGGAAGTCCTGGAGAAGGAAGCTGTTGATATTGTTCTTTCCGATATCAATATGCCCAATATGAATGGAATTGAGTTCCTGCGCGAGAAGAGTGGACGGGACGGAATCAAGGATATTCCTGTTTTTATGATTTCAACGGAAACCGGTGACGATATTATCGGCGAAGCCAAGAGTCTGGGTGCGGTCGGAGCTCTGAAAAAACCCTTTACTCCGGATAAAGTTAATGAAGTTCTTGGTCCGTTTATGTAAAATATTGCAACGGGTTGTTTTTTGTTTAACAAGAGAACGTGAAAGCCGGATCCGCTTGATTGCCGGATAAGGACAAGGTGGAGGGAAATTGGTGGAGGATTTTTCTGATATTATTCCTAAAATTGTGGATGCGACCCAGGAGATATTTACCGGTATGGTGATGATGGAAATCAGCCTGGATGGGGACCCCATTGCAGAGGTTGGCACCATGAAAAATTCCATTACCGGTATGATCGGCCTTGCCGGCATCCGCAAAGGAATGCTTGCGGTTCATTTTCCCAACAGTCTGGCCCTGGCAATTACCACGAGCTTCTTAGGCATGGAAGTGGAAGAAATGAACGAGGATGTTCAGGATGCCATTGGTGAAATTGCCAACATGCTCGGAGGGAATGTTAAGACCATTCTCTCCGATAAGGGCCGGGACATTCAGCTTTCTCTTCCTTCCACTATTTCCGGAGAAGAATATACTTTTATGTCCCAGAATGAAGTGGATCAGATTGTTCTTCCTTTCAAAGCTGCAGCCGGAGTTTTTTTTGTGGAGCTTGAACTTGAACGGTAGTTGAATAGTTACTTTAAATGTAGCCTGACTAAATGAACGTGTCGTCATTAGAAAAATATATTACAGAGGCCGCTCTGGAAGTTTTTGCGGCCATGATTTTTATCGATATCACTCCCGGCGAGCCACTGACAGGCCGGGACGATACTATTGATTCAAGTCTGACCAGCATGATCGGGCTTGCCGGTGATCTGCGTGGGGTTCTTGCCGTCCACTGTCCGGAAGGGGCGGCAACGGGAATTACCGGGGCAATGCTTGGCGTGGACCTTGATGAAATAGATGAAGATGTCAAGGATGCCATTGGAGAAATCGCCAACATCGTTGCCGGTGGATTAAAAACAGCTCTGCTGTCGGAAGGAACAGAGATCGAACTGGCAATACCGACCACTGCAGTTGGTAAATCCATCCGGACTTCCGGCTTCACCGGGGCGTCCCGGTTTATCATTCCATTTACTACCCCTGCTGGAAATTTTGGTATTGAATTGCGCTATGTTACTTCCTGACTGGACCTTCTCCACCTGTTAGAGGCATGCTCGCGAGGTTTTTTTGTAATAGTTTTTGGCCGTTATATAAAGTTTTGTTGCCGATCTGCCGAAGAAAAGAAAGACAGTTTTTTTTTAATCGGGTGGTTTTTTAAAAAAATATTCCGTATCCTCGCTAAATAACAAAAATCACCTGCTCAACGAAGGACGAGCAGGCCATTTCTTTTCAATATCAATGAAAAAAAAACAGGAACGTCTTGATAAAGTAATGGTTGCCTGCCGTGAGCGGATGCAGGAGGAAGTCTCCGCTCTGCTCGGTAAAACCATGACGTTTGCTGAACCCCAGACAAAAGTCCTCTCCAAAGAAGATTTTTTTTCTGAACCGGCCGGGAAATCCGTTCTTGCTCATATTAAACTCGATGGTGATCTTGAAGGTGATGGCTGCCTGATCGTTACTGTTCGTGATGCCATTCGAATCGGCGGTACGCTGATCATGCTGCCGGATTCTGAACTGGAAACGGTGATTGCAGAGGAAAAATACAGCGAGGAGCTCGAAGACTCCTATGGTGAAATTGCCAATATTCTCTGCGGTTCCCTGACCGCTACCTTTGAAGAACAGTTCCCCAAATCATTCAGACTGGTCCGAACCGAGCAGGAGGTTATCCTTCCGGTCAAAGTCGACGCAGAGTCCGACGAGCCGATCGCAAATGGATCTTATTACCTGATGACCTCTGCCATGACCCTGGAAGGACATGAAATGGGGGCCTTGCAGCTTTTGCTGCCGGCGGCAAGTTTTGGTCTGGTGGAAGAACCAGTGAGCCAGGAAGCAGAACACCAGGAGAAAAAGAGTCGGGAACCTGCAGCGTCTGATGACTCTGCCGCGGAAACACCACAAAGTGCCGAACCTGGAGTCAGTGAAGAGGGGGAGGGTGAAAGTACTGCTCCACCACAGGCCAAGGCGGAAGATGAAAAAGAAGAAACAACCACGCCTGCAAAGTCGCCAAAGGATATCAAAAAACAGAAAAAACGAATTGACCAACTGCTCGAGACCTGCCTGACCAGAGCCGGCGAAGAGGTGGGCGCACTCCTTGGCGGTACTCTTGCGATTGAGCCAAAAGAAAACGGCGTGTTCAGTAAAGAAGAGTTGCTGGAGCAGGCCGGCGGCAAGCAGGTTATGGCTCGGTTGGAGGTCCGCGGAGATGGTGAGGGCCAGTCCTATCTGTTCATGTCCATGAAAGATGCGATTTACCTGGGCGGCACCATGATTATGTTGCCTGATACCGAACTCGATGAAGTTGTGCGTAATGAAGAGTTCGGCGAAGATGCGGAAGATGCCTATGGTGAAATAGCCAACATTATTGCCGGAGTCTATACCGCCGTCTTTGAAGAGCAGTACCGAAAAAATATCGGTTTTGTGAAAACCGGACTTGAAACCATTGTTCCAATCAAAATTGATCCGGACTCAGATGATGTTATTCCCAGTGATATCTATTACCTGAGCACCGGAGAGATGAGTTTTAACGGTCAGCAGCTTGGCCAAATACAGGCCGTCTTTCCGGCTGAACTCTTTGAGCTTGAGTCGCTTGCGCAGCCGGAGGTTCCTGCAGAACCGGATGTGGAAGAATCTGCTGCGGTCGGGAAATCGCCCGCCGGTACAGACGGGGATACTTCTTCAGCCCGGGCAATCCGGTCAGCCGATTCGGAGCAGGGGGCAGAGACCTCGGGAGGCTGGAAAGTGTCCGGCCAGTCTGAGAGTGAATCAGCCGATATCCTTGTCTTTACCGATGATGACGTAGAGGCCGAGTCCATTGCCGGTATGCTTGCCCGGGATGGGTATTCACCGCGTGTTCTTCACTACCGCGATCCGGCGGGCAACTATCTTTCACCGGCCGTCAGCCTGGTTTTTCTGGTGATGAAGGAGGTCAATGAGCAGGGGTTTGGGATGGCAATCAAACTCAGCAGCGCCGGTATTCAAGTGCCCCTTATTGCATCCGGTCCGGCCTGGACCCGGACAACCGTGCTGAAGGCCGTTAAATACGGTGCTTCAGATATTCTTATTACTCCGGCTACCGCCGAAGACGTTCGTGAAAAATTAGAGGCTAATCTGGCTAAAAAAGCTGCTTGAGGTGAAGGGGGCTTTTCAGGATGAGGTCGGGCCGGTTTTTTCCTCCCATTGCAGTTCTTTCTTCTTTATTTTTTCAAGCAGGGTCGTTCGTTTCAAGTTCAAAAGCTTGGCTGCCTCTTTTTTATTTCCTTGGGTGACCTTGAGCGCCTGGACGATAAGCTGGGTTTCAAACTCGTTGACCAGCCCTTTGAAATCAATTCCGTCATCATCCCATGTCTCAAGGGCCGGCGTTGTCGCGGCGTTGGAAAACAGCATGAGCTGTTCCGGAACAGACACATCTATCGAAGGCGCACTCATCGGGTCACCGGCGGCTTCCTCTGATGTGGATTGCCGGCTTCCGCCGTTGCGATATTTATCGGGCAGATCTATGTAGCGGACCTCTTTGCCGTCATGGAGAATGGACATGTGCTGGATAAGGTTTTCCAGTTCCCGGACGTTTCCTTTCCATGGATATTCACGTAGGGCCTGCATGGCCGCCAGATCAAAACCGGTAAAGGTTTTTTTTCGTCGTCTGCTGATAGATTTGATGAAATACTCAATAAGAATGGGGATATCTTCGCGGCGCTGCCGGAGCGGTGGGATGCTCACAGGGATAACACAGAGCCGATAAAAGAGATCCTCTCTGAACTGTCCCTCCTCGACCATCTTTTCAAGATCGCGGTGGGTGGCGGCAATGACCCGTACATCTACGGGGATAGGCTTTAAGCCGCCTACCGGTTCGAATTCACGCTCCTGCAGAACACGCAGTAGCTTGGCCTGGAGCAGGGGTTTCATGTCGCCTATTTCATCAAGAAAAAGAGAGCCTCCGTCGGCATATTCGATACGACCTATTTTTGCGTTTGTTGCCCCGGTAAAGGCACCTTTTGCATAGCCGAACAACTCGCTTTCAAGCAGGTCTTCAGGGATTGCGGCGCAGTTGATCGGGACAAAGTTGTTGTCCTTTCGAGGGCTGTGATGATGGAGGGCTTTTGCTACAAGTTCTTTACCTGTACCGGATTCACCCTGAATAAGAACAGTGCTCATATCGTCTTCAGCCAGTTTGCTGATGAGTTTGAACAGTTGCTGCATTGTTTCGCAGCGGCCGATAATTCCGTGAAATGAAGGTAGGCTTGTCATGGGATTATGCGGGCATTTTATCGGCAAGTTTACTTGAGGTTCGACGCATGTTCAGGCTGAGCAGCCGCATAATTTTTTTGAGCAGGGTAATCCCGACAGTGGGATAGCGCTCAGTGAGAATATCAAAGCCTTTTTTAGTCAATATAATGACAATAGTCGGCTGGCGGGCAATAACGGATGCTGAGCGGGGTGCCTTATCGATAATGGACATCTCCCCGATGGTACTTCCTTTACCGAGCCGGGCAATTGCCCGGTAATCACCATGGATAGCCTTCTTGAGAACTTCAAGCAGGCCGTTGACCACAAAGCACATGAAGTCGCCACGGTCTCCTTCGGTAAACAGATATTCACCCCGCATGACTTCGCTGTAGTTCATGTGACGGGCGCGAACATCGAGATCTTCACTTTTAAAGGCATCAAATAAAGAAAGTCTCAGCATGAAATCCCGCGTTTTTTCTTCATGCTCGTTGAGCTCCCTGTAGAGAAGGTCGGCTGGGTTCATATAGGGTTCCTGGAGATCAGTCTGCTGGAGAGATTCATTCCTTTTCTTTCTTTATAACTATCCAGGAGCACCACACGGAGTCTTCGCTTACCTCTTCGCCCATTTAGACCTGCTCGAGTAGCATAAGTACGCTTTGCAGTCCTAAATGAATGAATGTAAGGCACACCAAAACAGTTACAGGGCAAAATTTAGGGGTAGCTTGTTGTCCCGCTTGAACAAGTTATCTTTCTTCTAATATAAAAAGAGCTTATCATAAAAATTAAGTGGAAAACAAGAGGCTTTTGTCATTAGTGTCATTTTCTTGACAATAGATGATCTTTAAGATGGAGTGGCGAGTTATGGGAAAAATCCTGGTACTGACCGGGTTGCTTTCTTTTTGGGTCTGTAATCCGGTGCTGGCCTGGCATGGATATGTGGTCAAGGTCCTTGACGGCGACTCCATTAGTGTTAAGCGGGGAACCAAATTATATGAGATCAGGCTATACGGGATTGATACCCCGGAATATACGCAGGCCTACG
Source organism: Deltaproteobacteria bacterium (assembly GCA_024280455.1). Taxonomy (GTDB): domain Bacteria; phylum Desulfobacterota; class Desulfobulbia; order Desulfobulbales; family Desulfobulbaceae; genus DRLX01. Next base: position 20,441 of record JAJRQC010000093.1, read on the forward strand.
GCAATGCCGCAAAAAGGTTCACTAAAAATAGAATCTGGAAAAAGACCGTGACTGTTGAACCAAAGGATGTTGATCGATATGGACGCACAGTTGCCCTGGTGAAGAGTCAGGGGCGCCTGGTCAACAGGGCGCTGGTTGTTGACGGCTTAGCCTGGGTGTATCCCAAATATTGCCTTGAACAACCCCTGTGCGGCGATATGAAAAAAGATGAAGAACGGGCGAAAAAGGCGGCTCGCGGCCTGTGGAAGGGAAAGGATCCTGTTTCGCCCTGGGAATGGAAGCATCGCCATAAGGGCTCAGGCAGGCGGACGCATCGGGAGTATCGTTTCCCGTATTGGCGGTAGCCTGTCTGTCGGCATGATTTCTTTTACTGCCGGGGATACGTTTTCCAGCTCCCCTGTCCAGGGATCTCTTTCATAGCCGAGTTGCTGCCAGTTAAATCTGGTTTTGGAGCCGTGACAATCCATGCAGTCGAGGGCCTGGCTTTTCGGAACAACGCCATGGGTAACCCGACGAAATGAAACAGTGGTTGTAAAACCGTATTGACCACTGTAGGGAAGGCGGATTTGATTCATTCCCCTGGTTATTACCTGTTCCCAGTCGGTGCCGTTAAAAAACGGTGCCTTGTCCAGGGGAAGTTTTGGTGAGATCAGATAGCGGTATTTCGTGTCATAGAGCTGGGTTCCGTACTGTACGGTGAACGGTGTGATTTTTGATGCTGGTGTTCGTGGCCCCGGCCCCTGCAGCAGGGTTGTCTGTTCGGGGTGTATTTTTGTCCCCCTTGTGTAGATCACGTCCGAGCCGTTGTCCCAGAAATAGTGGGGGACAATATCTTGGCCGAGAAATACGCCCCGGTCGGTAAGGAGTGTGTTTTGTTGTTGATAGGTCGGTGTTGAATTGGCGCTGAGAAGCCAGTTCCAGCTGACGATAACCGGACCGTTTTTTCCATATTCAGGTATATGGCAGCTTTGGCAGGCAATCAGGAGTGCGTGCTGGTTTAAGCGGGAAAGAGAATGAGGCGCCTGGCTGTGACAGGCTGCACAGCCTTGTTTTTCGGAGAATGCAGGCTCGGAGTTCAGCGTGCGTCTGAGATCATGGCGTCCGTAGGCAGGATGGCATTGCTGACAGGTGAATCCGTAGCGTTCAATATGGACATCCCGGGAAGGACGGCGTTCGGCTTGCGGGGCGAGGCCGCATTGCCGCTGGTGGCATGACCTGCAGTTTCGCGGCGTTGGTGTACCAACGGTGCGGGCGATATGTTCCAGGTCGGCATTCTGTCCGCCGGACCGGTATGTTCCAGTGGTATCGTGACAGATCAGGCAGTCGATCCTGGTTGTCGATTCAGTTGAGTTGGCCATTATGGTTGACTGGATACCGATATGACAGCGACGGCAGGTTTCAGGATTAACTGCGGCTGCAATGCCGAACCGGGTCAGGTCGGTCATTTTTTTGGAGAGAACCGTTGAATTTCCGATTGTTCTCGATCTTGCCCAGTTCCAGTGGACACTTTTGTGCAGGTCCGCAGCCTGCGATTCATGGCAGCTTACGCATTGCGCATTGACCTCAACCGCTGACGTGAAAGGCCCGTTCATGACGGTATGGGGCTGTATTGCCAGTGCTGATGTCGAGGCCGGCAGCCAGCAGCATAACGAAATAAAAAAAACTATGGCTGGAGACAGCCCTGCTTTATCCCTGGTGCTGCTGAACAATCTGTTTGATTTCGTCATGATTTATAGTCTCTTTTTCAAGCAGTGTCTGGGAAATATCTTCCATGATATCCCTGTGGGTGGTCAGGATATCTTTTGCAGTGTCATAGGCTCTCTGCACCAACTGTTTGACTTCATGGTCGATGAGCAGGGCAGTTTTTTCACTCATGATCTGACCGGGCACCCCGTTTAAAGGATCAGAGGGCTTAAAGGTCATTGGTCCGACGGCATCACTCATTCCCCATTCGCAGACCATTTTTCGGGCAATATCGGAAACCCGTGCAATGTCATTACCGGCACCGGTCGTCATCTCGTTAAAGACGATTTCTTCGGCTATCCTGCCGCCGAGCAGGGTGCAGAGGTTGTTGAACAGGTAGGTTCGATCATGGGAATTCCGTTCTTCCTGGGGGAGTTGCATGGTCATCCCGAGTGCCCGTCCCCTCGGGATGATGGTCACTTTATGTACTGGATCGCTGCCCGGCAGCATCCAGGCTACAAGGGCATGCCCCGTTTCGTGGTAGGCTGTTATTTTTTTCTCATGTTCGGTAATGATCATGCTCTTTCGTTCCGCCCCCATCATTACCTTGTCTTTGGCCTCTTCCAGGATTTCCATGGTGACCGAGTCCTTCCCGGCCCGGGTCATGAGCAGAGCTGCTTCGTTGACCATGTTTGCCAGCTGTGCTCCTGAAAAACCCGGTGTTCCCTTGGCCGTTATTGTCCAGTCCACATCATCGGCAATTTTTATATTGCGGGCGTGCACTTTAAGAATTTTTTCACGGCCGCCGACATCGGGCAGGGGAACCATAACCTGTCGGTCGAAACGGCCGGGCCTGAGCAGGGCAGGGTCAAGAATGTCCTGGCGGTTTGTGGCGGCAACAATAATTACATGATCATTTGCCTCAAACCCATCCATTTCAACCAGTAACTGGTTTAAGGTCTGTTCACGCTCATCATTACCACCCACCCCTCCTGAACTTCGATGCCGACCGACGGCGTCAATTTCATCGATGAAAATAATGCAGGGCGCATTTTGCTTCCCCTCCTTGAAGAGGTCTCTGACCCGGGATGCGCCGATACCGACATACATCTCGACAAAGTTGGAGCCGCTGATGGAATAAAAGGGCACTCCAGCCTCGCCGGCAATGGCTTTGGCCAGCAGTGTTTTTCCAGTCCCGGGTTCTCCGTAGAGGAGAACGCCGGTGGGAATTCGGGCTCCGGCGTCGGTAAATTTATCCGGTTGCTTTAAAAAGTCTACAATTTCAGCTATCTCTTCCTTGGCTTCGTCAACGCCGGCAACGTCGGCAAGGCGTACTTTAGACTGTTCCGGGTCGACCAGATGGGCCCGGCTCTTGCCGAATGCCATAGCCTTGCCGCCACCGCCGGCCTGACCGCTGCCGCGCATGAAAAAGAACCAGACCAGAATAAGGAGGAGAATCGGAATCCAGGAGAGAAAGGTTTTGAGAAACCAGTGTGGTTTCATCTCCTCTTTAACCTGAATCCGGATACCCTTTTTAAGCAGGTGATCCAGGGCGGTACTCTCCTTGGGGATAATGGTCTGGTAGCTGGTGTTATCGGCCGTGGACCAGGAAATCGTATTTTCTTTAATCGTCACAGCAGAGAGTATTCCATTGTCCACTTTATCTAAGAAATCATTGTAGGCGATAGTGTGATACACCTTGGCAGGCCCCTTGAGCAGGCTGAAGGCAAGAAAGGCGATCAGGGCGATAATGAGCCAGATAGAGAGGTTTTTGTAGAAGTATTTCAAAGTGATGCTCCGTTTAGTATTTCTGTAACAAACCTAATCCGTCTACCTGTACACAGGTTTCACTGGATGTGTGGTCAGGTGTACAGGGAATTAAATGTTGAAATGGGAGCTACCACAGATTTTAAAAAAAAGAAAGCTTGGGGAAAAATGATTTTAAATGGAAGTGCATGATTTGAACAGTTAGGGATTGCTCTTGCCGGAGGGTGGATGTGGGGAAATCAGCACTATCGGGGCTATAAAAAAGAAAACCTCAAGGGCCGCCACCCTTGAGGTCATTTGTGAAGCTATCTCATTTTTTGGCATATTTTTGAGTAGCACCCTGATTGTAGCAGTAATCGTGCCATTTAATGATGTTGGCCCGGCAAGGATGACTTTCTCCGTCTCTAACAGCCTGTTTTTTAGGAATTAATTGCCGGTTTATTTGGTCGCGCCCCGTTGTTTCAGAGGAAAACGCAATTCATTTTAAGGCTCAAAAGTCGTCTTGTGTATTTTCATCTGGCTTTTTTTGCGTCATTATGGCATGAATGAATGGCCGTTCAGTTTGGCCGGTACATGCTCAATCCGGGTGTGTTTGGCCCTGGGTAAGTCGTCCGGGTGCGATGCGCCTTTTTCATATGAAGTGATCCTGTATGGGAAATAGATATTTACGAATAGAGGTGATTTCGTATTTGGGCTTAAGGTGATCCCTCGATGTATAGATTTTCTTAAAAAGTTATGTTTCTTTTCTTGACATTTGATCTGGCCTGTTCTACAAGGGAGACAGGTTGACGTTACCGAGTTTGTTTATCGGGAATTCCATTTTTCAATTCAACTTAAGTAAGGAGGTGACCAAGAGGGCATTGTGAATGCGACTGATCTTTCATCCGCCAATGAGCTATCAGCCGTTAATTTTGTTTGATCTCCATTTATGGAGATAAGGAGAAGCAACATGGAAGGGTTATTTTTTCTCATTTTTTGGCTAGGTGGTGCTACACTCCATACCTTGTTTGATATTAAAATCAGACCGGTTTTGCGGACCGTCAGGGAAGAAAGCGATTTTTCCTAGCCGTTTTTTACGCGTAGTATTCGGCTGGAATCGCATCCTGCCGTAGACGCAACTGTTATAAAAGTATGGAGGAGTAGAATCATGGAAAATATTTTGGCAAAAGTTCTCCCCCAGGAGGGAGGGCTTGAAGGTACCACATCCGGTGCCTACAATGCAGTTATCGGGTTATTTGGTTTATTGACCCTGGTTGGCGTGGCCTTTGGTATACACGCCATGGTTGTCGGGCATGAGCATGCCTACGGTGTTACCCGTGAGGTCCCCTGGGGACTGATGCTTGCAGCGTATGTTTTTTTTGTTGTAACCTCAACCGGGCTTTGCCTGGTTTCTTCTATTGGTCATGTCTTTGGTTATGAGGCATTCAAGCCTATTGCCAAACGTTCTGTATTCCTTGCCATTTCAACTATCGTTGCCGGATTTGTCGTTATTGCCTTTGAGATTGAAAATCCGTGGCGTATGGCAATCTATAACGTTATCTCTCCCAATGTCACTTCGAATATCTGGTGGATGGGAACCCTGTACGGTGCCTATCTGTTCTTCATGTTGATAGAGTTTGCCCTTTTGCAGATGGGTAATCATAAAACCGCCGGTATTCTCGGTCTTCTCGGTGTAGTTGCCGGTGTTGCCGCTCATTCCAACCTCGGAGCCGTTTTTGGACTGCTCAGTGGTCGTGAATTCTGGCATGGTCCCTACATGCCCATCTACTTTATCACCTCAGCTATGATGTCCGGCTGTGCCGCAGTGATCTTTTTTCACTGGCTTGCCTATAAGATCAACGGCTGGAAGATGAGTGATGAACTGGTGCATTCTCTCCAGGCCGTCGCCAAGCTTGGCGCCCTGCTGTATGTTATTATCATGTTTTTCACCACCTGGAAAATGATCACTGGTATCTCCGGTCATCCTCCGGGGAAATACGAGGCAATGATGGCTTTGATAAGCGGTCCCTGGGCGAAAAACTTCTGGATTGGTGAAGTTGCCATGGGGCTTGTTATTCCTTTTGTCATCATCCTTGCCGTCAGAGCGAAAAATATTACCGCCATGGCTATTGGTTCCGCCGCAAGTATCGCCGGTATCTTCTTCATGCGCTACGACCTGGTGGTTGTCGGACAGATCGTACCGGGATTCCATGAGCTGAATGTCGTTGATATGCCGCACCTGTTCAACTATTCACCGACCTTAAGTGAGTACATGGTCACCCTGGCCGGCTTTGCCTTCTGTGGAGCTCTCTTTATGCTGGGAGAGCGTATGTTCCGTGGTCACCTGTCTGAAGATCACTAAGAGCCGTTTTTCGGCAGGAGTATCCACTCCTGCCGAATTCCACTAAAGAGGAGAATCGTATGGCCAGAAAAAGGTCAGAGATACAACCAATAAGCCCGGATGCGTCGATCTATCCAATTGGTGTTGCGGCTCGAATGCTCAATGTTCACCCACGAACACTGAGGATTTATGAGGCCGAAGGTCTGATTCAGCCGACCCATGTCGGATCCCGGCGTATGTTTTCCGCAAACGATATTCAATGGATCACCTGTCTACGCAAGTTGATCCATGAAGAGGGCATCAGTATTCCCGGCTTGAAAAAGCTGCTTGAGTTTGCCCCCTGTTGGGAAATAAAAGGGTGTCCAGCGGATATACATGAATCCTGCGGGGCGCTTGTTGATAAGGCTACGGCCCGTATTCCGCACAAAGCCGGTGATGCTGCTGCATTGAAGGCGGCAAAAGTTGCTGAAAAAGAAAAGAAAAAAACGGGTACGCAAAAAAAAAGCGCAGTTATTCTGGCTGAATACCGCTCGAAAAAATCGTCAGGCTGTAGCAGGACAGAGGGAACAGTTATATGGTTGAATCGTTATCGGTGCAGGACGGCGCCCGTTAAAAAAGCTTCCTGCGGATAACGTTTGTCTCTCTATTTTTAGATAAACCAGCATGGCTGGACCAGGTAAGGCGAGTTTACGAGACTCCGAAATTTACAGGTCACAGCTACAACCAGATAAGCGTAGACTTCGAGCATGAAAATAGTCTAAAACGACATACTTTATGCGCCATTTACAGATAAAAAGGGGAGCCGGTTTGACCGGTTCCCCTTTTTTTGTGCCCAAATTGTTGCGTTCTCCAGATTTTGAAAGGGGTTTATCGCAGAACTCGGGGTGGAGTGCCGTGAAACAAAAGAAGTTGGGTTTAATGGTCACAGGGCGTCGCTGATTGTACTCCAGCAAGAGAAATATCCGTTGTATCGTTTCATCGCTAATGTGACAAGGTGGATTAGATATTGAAAAAAAAATTAGCTTTCCAGTGTTGCCAGTTTGCAGGTGACTGTGAACCGCCAACAGTAAATCGTACTAAACGGGTCGATTTTTTTTAACTCTTTCCGATATATCATTAAGTTGACGTACCTCATGGAATTAAGTTTTTCTGGAAGAGACTTTTGTCAGAAACCTTGAACAGCGCTGCAGAGAAGAAATCCTCTATTGTATAAGAGACCCTTTTCTTTTTTATCTTTATTATTCACCCGGATTTTAAGGGTATTTTTTGAAAATAAGACCTGTTTTTTCAGGAGGGGAGTGCTGAACAGATAGGGTTGCAATTCCTTTAGTTTTACGTTATAGAACATCCTACACTTGTGTTGAATGAACCGTCATTCAGGGCCGGATTTTTTTCCCGGTATGGGAAAAAGATGTTTTGGCCTTCTTATTTTATACTCAGTTTATCAGGGGAGAGGTGGAATGAACATTAAAGAACTGGAAAAGCTTCAGAGTGAGGAGCTGGATAATGTTTCCTCTGAAGAGCGTCGAACGTTCCTTAAAGCAGGGCTGGCAGTGACCGGACTGTTTATGGGAGGGACTGTTCTTTCGCTGACTTCAGCAAGGAATGCCGGAGCTGTTCTCGGTCGAGAGCCGGTTGAAAAAAAGTATCCCTACAGTCCGCATTATTCAATGGTGCTGGTGCAGAACAGATGTGTGGATTGTCAGCGATGTATGGATGCATGTGTCAAAACGAATCATGTACCTGAGTATGGTTACAGGACGACAATTCTGGAGCGGTATAAAATCACCGGGCCTGCTGAGACTGAACGTATCTTTATGCCCGTTCTCTGTAATCACTGCAATCGTCCCCCCTGTGTTCGTGTTTGTCCAACTCGGGCAACGTACAAAGATAAAAAGACAGGCATTGTCATGATGAACTACAAAAAGTGCATCGGTTGTAAAACCTGTATGGCGGCCTGTCCATACAATGCCCGTTACTTTAATGAAGAGATCAGGGCCATTGATAAGTGTAACTTTTGTTTTGACACTAAGCTTAAGGAGAGCGGCGGAAAAACAACGGCTTGTGTCGAGGCCTGTCCTGCCAATGTCCGTATTTTTGGTGATCTGAGCGATACGGGCGGCGAAGTCTACGGGCTGATTCATCAGCCGGATAAAGTCGTCTGGGTACTGCGTCCTGAGACCGGTGCACTGCCGAATGTCTACTACATGAACGACTAACAGCCGAGAGGAGAACTCAATGACTATTTGTAAAAAGTTGTATATGGCGCTTGGCCTTGCAGCAGCTCTCGGCCTGATCAGTTCAGCCGGAGTTCTGGCAAGCGATGAAAAGAATGCGGCACCCACTGCTGAAGAAATGCAATCCTGGGGTGCCACCGAGGTCGTTTCACAGGAGCAGGTTGATTCAATGTTCAGCCATAAGACCCATGTGGTTGAACTGGACCTGGACTGCGATTCCTGTCACCCTGACATTTTCCAGAAAAAGATCGGGTCTGCCGCTGCAAACGGCGACTACAATATGGCGGCCCTTGAAGAGGGGCAGTACTGTGGTGCATGTCACGATGGTGATACCGCCTTTGGAGTGAAAGATCCTGAAAGCTGTGTGACCTGTCACGGTAGTGACATGAAACAGCCCAAAACCATAGTCTTCAGTGAACCGGTCAAGGCGGTGACTTTTAACCATGAACTGCATACTGAAGATCTTGGTCTTGAATGTTCGAGCTGTCACAATGACCTGTTTAAAATGAAGATGGGCAATGCTGAGACCAAGCCGGAAGAGTTCACCATGGAAGCTTTGTATGCAGGTAAGTATTGTGGTGCCTGTCATAACGGCGATGACGCTTTTGCCTCAGATACCAAGTGTACAACCTGCCATATCGGCGTAAAGGGTTTTGAACGGTTATTTGGCAGTGCTGAATCCGAAAAGGAAGGAGGGGAGCACTGATCCTCTCTCTGTTACCGTCACCCCGGCTGTTGCAATGGTCATGGCCGGGGTGATTCTGTTTTCTTTCCCTGCCGCTGTTTCCCTGTTTAATATATAGTTTCTCCCCCGCATGAGTTCAATTATTTCATCACGCCTTGTTATAAGTTTCTTTATAATGATTTAACATAACCCGAGCACGCACCCCATGCGTGGATAACGAGGTGTTTTTTTCGGGTGGGTCTTTTCCAGTTAGCCGTCCCTCTCGCTTTGTTTTCATACCGTTTCAATCGGAACGTTTTTTGATTTCAGCATTTTTTCAGATTTTTCTCTTCCATTATGTGGAGGAACATCCGCTTTATTGCCATGGGTTATGGCAATGATGAGGGCTATTTTTGCGTCTTCTTAGTCCTATCACACTGTTTTTAAATAAGTAAATCATCATGTCCGGTGACCTGGTTTGCCGGACTTTCCCTGTGTTTTCCCCTGCTCCAGCGCGTATATTCGTCCGGCATCCTTTACCTTCCATCTTTTAAATTATCGTAATTCCAATATGTTGGCCCTCTGTGCTGTGGGGGAATACCAGCTCGTTGTCGGTTGGCGCAAAATAAGCCCTGATGATGAGGGGTGTTGGGCGTAATCTGCGCTTAATTTATAGGTTATCTATAAGTGAAAGGTTCTCGCAAAGGATATAAATGAAAAGGTGTATGTTAGGTGTAGCCGCTATTTCCAGGAGTTAAACATGGAGAGCTTTTTTTTACTGTGCCTGTCCGTTTTTGGCACATACCTTGCGATAGAAGAGGCAAACAAGAAAAGCATTACGCTGAAAAATGAGAACGGAGGATACCATGAGCATCCATACACTGACAAAAGCAATGACGAATGATGGCGGTCATTCCCTGCTGCAGAAAACCATGACGTTCTTCTCAAGCCTGAGTGAGCCCTTCTGGTTCTGCCTGTCCTTTCTCCTCTTCCTGCTCATGGGACCCTTCTCCGCAGTGGCCGTACTTGTCGGTCTCTGCAGCCTGGCCAAAGAGAATAAATCCAAGATGATCGAACCTGCAAGTGTCTAAGGACTTTTTTTATTATTTAATCTTTTTATCTCATTAACCCAAGGAGGAACACGATGGCAAACGGATTTTCACTGGCAA
>JAJRQC010000094.1 GCA_024280455.1 Deltaproteobacteria bacterium
AAAAAAGCTTTTCAGAACCACGTTGTGCCATCATTATCATGAAATATCAGTCAAATTTCATGATGAAATGCGGAAAATACGCAGTTGACCTGGCTGTAATGTACCGTTTTCCAGTGCTGGAACAGGCGCGTAATGCTCCCCTTCAGGCTGAGTGTGTTCTATCTGGTTGCTTATTCTTCATCTTTGATCAGTACTACCACCTTGTCACCAGGTCTGCAACCGGTCAGTTTGGCGGCATTGCCTCTGTTTACAGCAAGTTCAAGGTAGCCGGAAGAGTCAATCAGGGCGATAAGCTCACCTCCGGGATGCTCGGCATAGGTACTTAAAATGGAGTCAATCGTGTGGTCGCCGATGCGAATACCGGCAAAATTTGAGGGCTGAAACCGGCTCAGATGGCGGGTATTGATGGTTGTTCGAATATTGCCGAAATGATCGATATGCATAACCTGGCCGGTAATGCTCTCTTTGTCGATAACCGGTTCCGGAATATCGAGCTGAACGCACTTGGTAAATGTTGTCTCCGGCCCGACTTTATCGAGCGGAAGGCCGCTGGCAAGTGCGGCTGCTATCGGGGCCATGATGTCGCGGCCGTGAAAGGTGCCGCTGACCTCGGATGGAAAGAGTGAGCTGTTTTCCACCCGGTGTACGGCTTCAATTTTATTATTCATGGCCAGCAGGGTCAGCAGGCCGTTATCCGGGGCAATAAACAGCTGGTCATCACCGGTGGCGGCAAGGATGCCGCGCTGGCTGCCGACACCGGGGTCGACCACGACAAGGTGGATTGTGCCTTTGGGGAAATATCTGTAGCTGGTCTGGATGGCGACGGCGGCACCCAGAACGTCATGAGGTGAAATACCATGGGTCAGGTCAATAATACGGGCGGTGATGTTGCGTTTGAGAATCGCACCTTTCATCTGGCCGACATAGGGGTCCTGGAGCCCGAAGTCTGTTGTCAGGGTAATGATATTGGCAAAGTTCATCTGTTTATTTCCTGTTACCGGCAGCTGAAATGCGGGAGCTTTTCCACCCGGTCATGCCGCCTGCGGTTCTTTGAATTGTTTCCGGCAAGGAGGTGGGGACACCAATGGTGACCGTATTCCCCGGACTTGAAAAAATATTCTGTGATAAACCAGCATGGCTGGACCAGGTAAGCGGAGCAAAGCGTAGACTCCGGGCTTTTAACGTCACAGCCACAACCAACCATGAAAATAGCCTGATACGACATCACTTCGTGGGCTATTTTCGGATAAACCAGCATGGCTGGACCAGGATTTTTAACGTCACAGCCACAACCACGGATGAAAATAGCCTGATGCGGTATCACTTCGTGGGCGATTTTCGGATAAAAGGTTGTTCTATCATGAGTACTGTTATATCAGAGGATAATCGTAATTTACAAGGGCAGGTTTGAGAAATTGTTCTTTCAGCAGCAGAAAATACAGGGTTCCCTCTTCCTTCATCCTGCCGGCGGCAAGACCTGCGTCTGTGCCGGTACCCCAGAAAAGGTCAACCCGGCCGGATCCGCGGATGGCCGAGCCGGTATCCTGAACCAGAACAAAGCGGCTGAACGGAATCCAGTTGACGATACGGCCATTGTTGAGCACCGGTTTTCTGCTGCTGAGAAAGGAGAGAGCCCCTGCCGGGAAACGGTCCTGATCCATGGCGATGGAGCGCCCGGCCGTGAGTTCACGACCCAGGTTGCCGATGGCGCCGTATGTCGTCGTCCAGTCAAAAAAGATAAAGGAGTCATTATGATAGAGGATCTCCCGGAGTTCTTCCGGGTGGGCGGCAAGATAGCTGCGGATGGAGTCTATACTCGCCTCGGCAAGGGTCATCCTGCCGGTCTGCACCATATATTTACCGATGCTCTTATATTCTCGGCCGTTTTTCATCGCGTAATGTATTCCCCTTATTGAACCGTCGGGCAGTTTGATGAGGCCGGAGCCCTGCACATGGAGAAGAAAGGCGTCAAGGGGATCTTTCAGGTAGACTAGTTCATTGCCCGCAGCCCGTCCCTTGTCTTCAATCTCACTTCGGCTCCAATAGTTGAGAAAACGGCCGCCTTCCAGGCGCCCGATCCGTTTCTTACCGGATCCGGAGTCGTGGCGGAGAACAAGGGTGTCGGGAATACCATAGATGGGATAACGATACGCTCCCTCGGCGGTCAGGTTGCCCTCAAAGAGAGGTTGGTAGTAGCTGGTCACCAGCATCTTGCGCTGCGGGTTATAGCCGTCGGTCCCGGAGGCCTGGTAGATGTCGAAATAGGCGTTGATCTGTCGGTTGAGTAGCTCAGCGGAGGGGTGCTCGGCAACAAGGTTGCGAAAAAAGAGCAGCGAGCGGGTGAGGTGGTCGATGGGGTAGGAACGACCTGCTATTGTAATTTGGCTGGAGCGGGGGCGTTTTCTTAAATAGATAAGGCTCTGCTCGATGGCCCGGTCAAGATCGGCATACTCCAGATCGTCGGCAAAGACGGGGTATTTAGTTGCAGCCAGCGGTAGTAGAGGTCTTTTTCCGCATCCGGCAAAGATCAAAATGGCGACACAACACAATGTTAGAAAAGAAAATACTTTGCTCATGGTCGGGAGCTACTGTCCGATTCGTTCTCCTTTGATGGCCTCGGCCAATTCCGTGACCGCCATGGCATAACGGTTGGAATGATTCCACTGGGTGATCGCCTGGAAGTTCGGATATCCGGCAATATAGCGGATTGAGTTTTTCCCACCCGGTTGGAGCTCCAGGCCGACGATAGACAGGGCCTTGTTTCCGGGAGAGGGTGGAATGTCAGGATTTTGCACATCCCGGACGACTGCCCAGTCCACCCGACCCTTTCTCCCTTTGAGCTTTGCGGCAACCAGCCGCTGGTCTTTGAGGGTGTGACCGAGTTCGGCATATATCGGGGCATGCAGTGTCCAGTTAAATTGTTTAAGATAGTTGGCAATGGAGGCCAGTATGTCGGGAATAGAATGCCAGACATCCCGCTTGTCGTCGCCGTCGAAACTGACCGCGTAGGCGCGAAACGATGAGGGAATAAATTGAGTCTGACCGAAGGCCCCGGCATAGGAACCCTGAATCGAGCTCGGATCGACATTGTTTTCCCGGCAGAGAACCAGGAAGTGGACCAACTGTTTGCGAAAAAAACTTGATCGCCTGGGGTAGGCGTCAAACAGGGTGTTGAGTGTCTGCAGGACATTGAAGCCACCCTGGTGGGTGCCGTATCTGGTTTCAATGCCCCAGATGGCAACGATGACTTCCCGATCGACCCCTAATTTTTCTTCTATTTTATCCAGGAGCTCGCGGTATTCCTGCACCTTCTTTTTTCCGGTGGCTATGGTTTTATCAGTGATAAACAGGGTCCTGTATTTGTAGTATGGTTTGGATTCCCATTGCTTATCCATCAATTCCAGAACCCGTCTGGATATTTTCTGACCCTTGAAAATCGACTGCAGCTGCTGGTCGGTAAATTGATGCTTATTTTTCAACTCGGCAAAGAGCTCCTGGTATTTTTTCTGTTGCAGGTCAATGGGCTGGCCGTCTTTGACCAGGTCAGCCGCCTTCGGTCCGGCGGCCTGAATGGTTGTACCGGTCAGCAGGATACTGACAGTAAAAATAAAGAACGTGAGCGCTAAAGAGGCTCTGGCAAAAATGCAATTACGCATGGAAGGTGTCATGAGTCGCATGGGATATAAAAAATCCTTAAGCGGAGAATTGATCTGAAAAGGCAGCAAGAAAGGCGTCTTTCTGCTCCGGAGGCAGCTGGTTGATACCGGCGGCGGCAGCGCGGCCCCCGCCGGTCGGGAACCTGCGGCAGAGCTCATCGGCCCCGTGGCGTCGGTTCAGCGGCGCCCGGACGGAGATACGCAGCGAATCGTCATCGTTTGGCATCAGCAGGGCATGGGCAAGTTTCGGCTGCTCTCGGGCCAGGGTGTTTGCAAAAACACCGGCCACCCGCCGTGACCAGGATGCGCCGGGCAGCTCAAAGACACGGCCGGATGAATTTTCCTGGATTGGAGAATAGGTACCGGCCCGGTCCATATCGTCTTGATAGCCCTGGCGCAGGGTCTGGAGGATGGGCGACTGCGCATGAAAGAGCAGGGGATCATCAAATTGCCGGATCTGAGAAAACAGCTGGTCCGGGGGAATAAAGAGATCGTCCTGATTAGCCCCGTAGCCGTTGTAATTTAAGAGAATGCCTGTTTCCTGTAACCTGCTTAACTCATCATTGTTCAGATGCAGGGGTTGAGCCGCTTTTTGAGCGGCTTCATCAAGATTGTCACCGAATGCGCCGACTACGGCCCAGCCGCGGTATTTTCCTTTCAGCAGCCGGTCAACGATCAGAGAAGTGCAGGTCTGTGGCGCGGGATCAATATGGGCATCCAATAGTGGTGAATTCGGGATGTCGCCGCTGAAATGGTGATCAACATAAAAGATGGTGTTGCCCTGTTTCAGGAGGGCCAACAGGGCATCGCGGTTCTGATCCATGGAAATGTCGAGCACGGTTATATCGCTGTCCGCAACCTGTGCAATCCGGTCGAGCAGGCGAATGTCGCGTTTAACTCCGGTTATCAGACGGGCCTCTGGTTTTGGGGTGTGCAGACGCAGTTGATGCAGGGCACAGATACCATCGGCATCGCCGTTAAAGATGTCAAAAGACGTCATGGAAGGTGTTACTTGGTTTACAGGCCGGGCAGGTCGAAACCGAATGGATTGCCGATATTGGCCAGCCTGAATGTGAGCATGTACTTCTGGTTGCCGGGAGTATAGTTGGAGGCTAGTTCAACCGACCAGCAGGATGGTTGATACACCAGGCTGAAATTTTCCTGCACGGTCTTGCTGTCTTCAAGAGAGCGTTCAATGTCATAACTCGCCATCAGGGAATACAGTAAAAAGACCTTTAACCCGCCTTTTATCGATTCGGTATCCTTGCTGTTGTCCTTGGCTGAAAAGTAGTCGAAAAAGAACCGGTCGCCTCTGCTGGTTCTGTAATCCGATTCCAGGACGTTTTTCAGGAATCCGTCACCATATACGCTTATATCGGAACGGTATACAATACGAAAGTTCTGGACGGGATAATAGGCAGCTTTGATCTCAACCGGGGTCAGCGGTGTTTCACTTTCACTGGTACGGAAATCATACCCCTGGCGAAGTTTTACGTAGCCGTATTCACGTTCATACTCGGATCCGTTTTTCCGGCCGAAGAGAGTGAAAAAGTTGTCCAGCCCGTAATAGGTGATGTTCTGCTCACCCACCCGGTCGATATCGTCAAATTGAGGAAGATCATCCTGGTTGACATCAGAGACGTAACGGTAGGAAACATAGGGCCTGAATGTATGGTTCCAGCTGTAGATTTCACCCATGTTGACGGCAAAATCCCGAACCATGTTGGTGCCGATTTTGCCGCCGGCATTGATCAGAAAACGATTTTCCGTTTCCGAGTCCTGCCAGGCGGCATCGCCGTTATCGTCAATGAGGTAGCTGGTATTTCGGAAACCGGCATCAACGGTTGTTTCGAGATACGGAGTCAGGGGGATACCGGTACTTAATCTGACCGGCAGGTCAAGCCGTTGTGCCCTCACGCCCTTGTCGCGCCAGAAGTTGGTGTAGTTTGCGGTCCAGGAAAAATCCATTCCGGTGTCATAGACCGGGAGCAGGCCGGTGTAATTCACCACCGGCAGATTCCACAGCGGGTCAGGCCCGTCTTTTATCTCGCGCAGATCGTTCATGCCGAGGACGTTGACCTGCAGAGCCTGACCATTAGCCCATGACCGGAGCACTTTAAGGGAATTTTCCCGGGCCAGTTCGGTTTTATTCTGGAAGCCGCGGCCAAAGGCATCAAGAAACCTGTCCTGGGTCTCAAGAAAGCCGGTCATGCCGCTGTTGAACTCGGTCAGGTAGTCAAGGTCGGAAACAATATCCAGATCAAGTCGGGAGGTCCAGGGCCCGAAATTCTGATCGGCTTTTCCGCGCACCCAGTAGCGATCCTGATTGGTGTGCGTATAGCCGCCATCGGTAAAATAATCATCATTGTCCGGATCATTGGGATCGCTCAGGTCATCATACAGATAGTTGGCCATGAAAAAGCCCATGGTCTCAGGGGCGGCGGTGTAGCGGAATTCCGCTCCGCCCATAAAACCGCGTTTGGTGAGATATTCAGGATACAGGGTAATGTCGCTGCTTGGTGAAAGGTTGATGAAAAACGGGGTAGTCAGGTCAAAACCGTCCCGGTCGGAGGCGGCTAACGATGGGAAAAGCAGTCCGGTCTGCCGGTTCCGTTTAGCCGGCAGCATCATGATCGGGGTGTAGAGAACCGGGACGCCTTTTATGCGAAAGGTCGCGTGCTTTAAAAAGGCATACCCGTTATCGGTGATCTCGGCATCGGCGGCGGCAAAACTCCAGGGCGGGGTCTCTCCTTCCTTAACCTTACAGGTGATGATCCAGCCGTCTTTTATGTGGTAGGTCATGTCGCCGGTTTTTTCAATGACCCTGCCTTCGAGATGCATGTCTTTGTATTCCCGAATAATCGTGGCGTTGTAAAAGGTGCCGGTTTCCTGGTTCAGGTCAACTGCTCCCTTGTCGGCCGTAAGCTCGTCGGGACCGATGTTGATCAGCAGGTTGCCCCGGGCTTTGATCTTGCCGAGGTCGACATCATAGGCGATCCAGTCGGCCTTGATGGTCGTCAGTGTTTTCTGCTCGGTAACGGTTTCCGGTTCAGTCGAGGCAGTGTCCCGGTCTTCTTTAGTTTTTTCACCAAGCAGGTCGGACCAGTTCGTTTTTTGTGCTCTTTTCTTCTGTCTGGTAACCGTTTCTATCTTTTCAAGGACGACATTACCCTCGGCGATGACACTGGCCGGGTTTTCGTAGCGGGTGATTTTGTCTGCGGTAATCTGCCATTCATCGGCCTGGATGGAACCGGTATGGCCGGTTGCGGGAGAGAGGAGACCACAGGCCGACATGAGGAGAACAGCAAGGACAAACGGAGTGGATTGGATGTTATGGTGCACCTCGACCTGCTCCTGTAAAGAAATTAATGTGTTGTACCGGGCACATAGGCTGCGCTGCCTGTTGAGACATCAGGTACCGGTCAATTTACGCTTAATCTGTGGAAATGTACGCTTACCGGTAGGTTGTGTCAAGAAAAAAGGGGGAGAATAGACTTGCATGGACACTGAAATTAGTTTATCTATATAGTCAATAATTAAAATTATTTTTTTATACAGTTCTGTTTGCTGTACAAGCCCGGTGGCCACAATGTTCGGCCTTCGGGCCACGACGGCAATTCGCAGGCATCTCACCTCTTATGGATCACATCTTCGGCCCGGTCAATTCCAGGCGACTTGGTCGTTCACTGGGTATTGATCTTCTTCCTGAGAAAATATGCAACTTAAACTGTATCTACTGTGAAGTAGGTGCGACGACGAAGTTGACCTGTGAGCGGCAGGAGTATGTTCCGCCGGCGGAAATTTTAGCAGAGATTGATACGTATTTCTCCGACGGCGATCGGCTGGCTGAAATCGATATCGTCACCGTGACGGCCAGCGGCGAGCCCACTCTGCATTCAGGATTTGGTGAAATTCTTGCCCACTTGAAAGAAACAACCGGCAAGCCGATAGCAGTGCTGACAAACGGCACAACCCTGATGGATGAGCAGGTCCGGCAGGAACTTGCCCTGGCCGATGTAGTGATTCCATCGCTTGATTCGGTCCGGGTTGAGAGCTTCAGGAAACTGGACCGCCCCGCAACCTGTCTTGATCTTGGGGAGATAATAGACGGGCTGGTTCTCTTTTCCCATGAGTACACAGGGAAGCTCTGGCTCGAGATATTGCTGGCCCGGGGCATCAATGATTCGGATGAGGATGTGATGGCCCTGCAGGAGGTCATCAAGCGGATACGTGTTGATCGAATTCAGCTCAATACCGTTGCCCGGCCGCCTCTGGAATCCTTTGCCAGGCCCGTCAGTGAGCATCGCCTGCAGGAAATCTCGGCCCTGCTGCATCAGTGGAATCCCGGAGTCCCGGTTGATCTGCTGGCCCAGGGTGCGCCGACAAAAGATATACCGTCAACGGATGTCAAGGCAGAAGATCAGCCGGACCTTGTTGATGAGATTATACAAATGTTAAAACGGCGGCCATGTACGGCCGCTGATATAAATAAGATCTTCCACTGTGGAGGTCTTGAAAAAGTTGAGCAGTACCTTGCACCACTTGTCCGATCAGGCAAAATTTACACCCGTCGCCACGGCGACAGGTTGTATTATCTGCTGAGCGCTGAGTGATTACTGCGGGAAACATTGTTTCCCGCCAGCCGGCAGAACTTTTGTACGGTGAGAATACTTCGTCTCCGATGATCGTGCAGATGTGGATATTTTTCGGCCATGATTGGTTCTGAGTGTACGCAGAGGTACTGGATCTAAAAAATTGTACTAGGAACTTTCATGACTGAGAAAAAAGAAACAGAGGCCTCTGATAAGGCCAAAAAGCAAAAAATACAAAAGGCAACAACCGGTGCCTGGTGGAAAGGGGTCTCCAACCTGCTGGGCAAGAAGGATTCGACGGAATCGAAGGAGTCCGACAACTCGGCACCTGTAGTGGAACAACAGGCCAAGCCGCCTGAAGAACCCAAAAAACAGAAGAGAAAAAAACGTTCTGCTCCGCGCAAACCCAAGGCGGTGGTGGAGAAAACGGAAGAGACCGGGGACGTGCCGGAGAAGGATACTCCGAAAAAGAAGGCTTCTCCAGAGGGTAGACAGAGCGGACAGCGGAAAAAGCAACCCAAATCCGGAGGCCCCGGCCGGCAAAAAAATGAGGAACGGACCGCACCGCAGAAAACGCCTGAGAAAAAAGGACTGGTTAAGCTGCTGATCAATGCGGAGGAGCCGGAGGAATGCCGCATAGCCCAGGTGGAGAACGGGCGCCTGGACTCCTACCATGTTACCACCGTGGTTCGGGAACGGACAAAAAATAATATCTACAAGGGCAGGATTGTCGCGGTTGAGGCCAACCTGCAGGCGGCCTTTGTCGAGATCGGCACCGACCGCAACGGTTTTCTGCCCTTTAATGAGATCCATCCTGAATATTTTCGGGAGGATGTCGGTGAACGTGACCGGAAGCTTATCTCCCAGCACCAGTGGAAGAAGCTGAAGATCGAAGACGTGGTCAAAAAGGGCCAGGAAGTTCTGGCCCAGGTGGTCAAGGAGGTGACCGGCAACAAAGGCGCCAATATGACGACCTACCTTTCCCTGCCGGGCCGGAGCCTGGTGCTGATGCCGGGAAGTGACAGTGCCGGGATTTCAAGAAAAATCGTCGGTGAGGAGCGGAGATCCGCCCTGCGGGAAATAATGAGCAACTTCTCCATTCCCGAAGGCATCGGCTATATTATTCGAACCGCCAGCGTTGATATTACCAAAACCGCCCTGCAGAAGGATTTACGCTATCTGCTCCGTCTCTGGAAGGAGATCAAAAAACGGGGCCAGACCATGAATGCCCCCTCCCTTGTCTATGAAGAGCAGGATACGGTGGTTCGTTTCCTGCGCGATCATTTTGTCCCTGAAATTGATGAGATTCAGGTCTACACCGAGGAGTCCCTGGAACAGGTGAAGCAGTTTGTCGAGTTGCTGCCCACAAAACAGAAAAAGGTACAGGTTAAACTGCACCGGGGGGCAAAGCCCATCTTCAATCAGAACAATATTGAAGAACAGATTGAGTCAATCTATAAACCCCAGGTGCCGCTGCCGTCGGGTGGGTCGATTGTTATCGACCCGACCGAAGCCCTGGTTGCCATTGATGTCAACTCGGGCCGGACCTCAAAAAACGGGGATTTTGAAGAGACCATATTCCTTGCCAATATGGAGGCCGCGGTTGAACTTGCCCGGCAGCTCAGGCTTCGCGACCTTGGCGGTCTGATCGTGGTCGACTTCATTGATATGCGCAATAAAAAGCATATCCGCGAGGTCGAAAAGCAGGTGAAAACCAGTATGAAACGGGATAAGGCCAAGGTTGATATAAGCCGGATCTCCCGGTTTGGCCTGATGCAGATTTCCCGCCAGAAAATGGGTGCACCGATTGAGAAGGGCAGTTACCTCACCTGTGAGCACTGCCAGGGACGGGGGGTGGTAAAATCGGTTGAGACCCAGGCCCTGTATTATCTGCGCCGCATCCAGACCGGTATTCTGCGCAAAAAAATTCAACGGGTGGAATGTAGATTGCCACTGGACGTTGCTAATTATCTGCTCAATAAAAAGAGGCGGGAAATTGCCGACCTTGAGGCAAAGCACCGTGCCTTCATTGACATTATCCCGCGGCCGGAAATGAAACCCGGTGACAATCAGATTGAATTTCTTCAGGCCCCGGGGGCGTAAGCTTGGAGATATGTACACAGGAGAAGGAAATTTCTTGCGCTTCGGAATGAGATGCGCTATGAATGCAATCCGCAATATGCGCCTGTAGCTCATCTGGATAGAGTATCGGACTACGAATCCGAGGGTAGCAGGTTCGAATCCTGCCAGGCGCACCAGAAATACCAGCCTCTTAACCGTTTCAGTTAAGAGGCTGTTTTTGTTTCGTGCCGGTTCTGGTGTTGCACTTATTGCTTATCCGTGTTGCCCCTGCAGTTCAAATCTTGTGTACGAGGTCATTGTTTTTATACTAATAGAAAAAATGTCCTTTCAAGCCCACCAGATCGAGCGTTTGGGTGGGTTGCCGTTTTTATCGAACACATCGCCCGATTCCTTGAGGATTTTGTCCAGCTCTTCGACGGTGAAGTTATAGCCATCCTCGGCAGCCAGGGTGACAAATTCATCCATGGTGGCGGGAACGTTATATTTGGCACGGAAATGTTTATCCTCGCCCCCTGCAATAAGTAAATTTTCTACGTCTTTTCGAGCCATAGGTGTCTCCCTTGGTTTCTTTTTGTTAATGAGTTGTTTTTTTATAAAAATTCAATCTGGATATTGCCGTCATCCGCCTCGTTCAACCGATAGCGGCCACCGTGGCCGAATACCAGGCCCAGTTCTGTGCCCTTGGCCTGAAGAAGGGCAATGGCAATGGTCAGCTCATCTTCGTTGGCCTGGTCATTTATAAGGATGGCCAGTTGATGCGGGTTGTCACTAAACTGCAGCAAAAAACCGTTATGTTCGAGAAAGATCAGATCCTCATAGGCATAGGAAATATCCATGCCTGCTGCTGACAGGGCTTCGCGTACCAGTCCTAACTCCCTGGTGGTCATTGTGTTTTCTCCCGGATCAGGGCATGAATCAGATTTTGCAGTTGAGCGGCGATCTCCAGCATGCCGGCAATCTCCTTACGTTTGGGCGGCCTGATCATGAAGGCATCCACATCGCAGATTTCCTGGTAGCGATCCAGAGCAATAATTTTCTCCCTGATCTCGCCCAAAGCCCCGGGAAAGGTTTCTTCCATGGCTTCAACCAGATCACCCATGGTGTGGTTATAGGGCAGGGCACCGTATTTCATCAGGGCTGCCATGACGAATTTTTCAATGGCCATGGCAATGATGTTATAGAGAATCTCCGGAGTAAACACCTCTCTCCTTCTGGCGTAGGCACCGTGGCCGGTTTTTAAATACGCCTCTCCCTCGTGCAGGAATTCTTCCCATCCTTCAATGGGCTGGGTTTTGATGTCATCAAACCCTATGAGAGAAGGAGCTGTGTCTGGGTTGGTTTCAAGCATTTTGTTTTTCTCCTTATTGAGGGATGTTTACCGCTTATACAGGCAGATGAGTTCAGTTTTTCGCCATTTCAACGTGTGATAAAATTTCAGAGCCGCCGTGTTTGATCGGTCTGCCAGCAGTTGCAGGCGCAAGACGTTATTCTTTGTCGCCCAATCCTGCAAAGCCGTAAGCAGTGCCGTACCCACCCCTTTATTTCGCCAGGGCCTGTCGACAACGACATCCTCCACCAGCAGGGATAAACCACCCTCTGCGGTAGAGACCATGAGCTGGCCGCAACACATGCCGATGACCCTGGTCTCCTTTTCCGCCACCAGCAGGATGGCGCGATCACCGACAAGCATCATCGCCAGGCCCGCCCGTTGCCGGACAGGGTTAAAGGTAAAATCCTTCTCTATGCTGAAGAGGCTGCGGAGCAGGTGAAGCAGAAATTCCATATCTGCCGGTTGGGCTCTGCGTATGATTACCCCGGACATGGTTTGCACCGTTGACTCCCGTTGATCGGTTAGGAAATAAGGTAATCAGCCGCAGGTTCGCCATCTTCCAGGCCGTCGAGAATAGCATCAATGGCCTCTTCGGAGTTGACCTCTTTAAACCACCAGTTTTCCGGCTGAATCACCATGATCGGGCCATTGTCACATTGTTTGAGGCAGGTGGTGGCCGAAATTAAACAGTCCAGACCCCGATCAAGCACCTCTTCTTCAATGTATTGTAAAAAACCATCAGTTTCCTTGTGGCAGATGCCCTTTTTGTCACCCGACACTCTAAAACTCTGACAGACCAGTATCTGTCGTTCTGCTATAGCCATTTTTTCACCTCTATTCTCTGTCGATATTATTTAAATATTGTTTTTGATTACCCGTAACCCTCACTCTGTTGCGAGGGATACCATCGCTGAGTATCAAAGAGCATTACGTATTGGATGAAGCCATGAGCTCATTGGGCTCCACAGTCCGGTTGAACAGGCGATGTTACCCCTGATTTGTAAAAAGCTGAGCTGTATATCTGATCAGGTTATTATTTACATTTTCCTTTCTTGCCACCACCGTAAAGAACATCGACCATCCCCTCAATCTGATCTTCGGTAAGGATGACCCTGATCCCCTCCTTGGCCAGATACTGGCGGGGGGCCTCACCGGCATGGGAGGCGAGCAAGGCGAAACAGTCGGGTATGGCTGCGGCTAAACTCAGCCAGCGATCCGGGCTGCCGCCGGGCGGAGTATCTCGGGTATCGAGCAGGCAGGTTAAACCATCATCTCGTGGGCCATAGATCAACAGTTTGCCGGCCTGCCCCAGGTGCAAATCCACATCCATGCCGTTACTGCTTGCCACGGCCACATTAGGCCGCTCCCTGCCAGGCTTGGGAGTGACGGGTGTTAAACCCGATTGCGGAGTGCCGGGAGGGGGCAGGTCGGGTTCCGGTTGAAAGACTGTTGCCGTAAGATGGGACGAGGCCTGGCGTGCAAGCTTTTCAAGGTCGGCTCCTTCTCCGGTTATTTCCATGACCGTTGCGCCGAGTTCAGCCATCTTCTCGGCAATGGCCGTGATCTCATCTTCATTGATTCCTTGCTGGATAGTGGTTCGCAGAGCGACCTGTATTCCGGCCTCGGTAAAGCTTTGTACCGCCTCTGCTTGATCCTGGATGAGGATTTCTGTGGCTTGGGGCAGAGGCACGGTCTTCCTGGCCGGCCTGATCCAGCGGTAGATTTTTGCTGCCGTTTTCTGGTTTACCGTGTCCACCAGCACCGTCACCCTGTCGACCCCAAGGTCAGCCAGGTCAGCGGCGTGAACGACTCCGTTCAACCCCAGGGTGGTGAGAGAAATCCTGCTCCCCCTGGCATGGGCCGGTAAAAGCTCCAGACAGGCCCGGGTAGCGGGCCAGGAAGCCAGCACGTCACCGGGACCGCACAGCTCAATGGCTGGGATCTCCTTGCCGCCTCCCTGCAAATCATCCAGCCATGCCACCGCCTCAGCCGGAATCATGGCTGGAGGTGTTTTCCCTTCCGCTGCTGCCCGCAGGCAATGATTGACATTGGGGGCGATGGAAAGTGTCAGATTAATGCTGACACGATGTGGTGGATTTTTTGTCATAGTCGTCATCTCCTTCCAAATAACCGGTGGTGTACGTTACACCGCAGAGCGGTGTAACGAGGCCGGACGTTCTCTGTACCAGAAACCCTTTTACAGCACCAGCTCAAAGCTGGTCTCAGGATCATCGCGATCCTTACGATCCAGCAGGGCATTGAGGATTTTTTCCAGCAGCCGCAGGCCACCCTTATATCCTACCGTCGGGAAGTACTGGTGTCCCTGGCGATCCAGGATCGGGAATCCCCATCGTATCAACGGTACATCCTCGTCCCTGGCCATATATTTTCCGTAGGAGTTGCAGATCAGGAGATCCACCGGCTCATTCTTCATCCACTGATGGAGAAGGAAGAGGTCACCCTTGGCCTTGACATTGACGTCGATGCCCATGCCCTCGGTGAGCTCCTTGATCCGTTTTTCAAACTTCTTGCCCGGGGTACCTGTGACGATATGGACCGGACACATATCAATGGAGACCAGAAATTCCACCATGGCGATGACCTGATCCGGATCACCGGCAATGGCCACTTTCTTCTTGTAGAAGTACTGATGCATGTCGGTAATAAGATCAACCAGCTGGCCTCGTTCAAAGGACAGTTCGTCAGAGACTGAAACTCCGGCGATGGTGCGCAGGGCATCGACAAAACGATCGGTGGCCTGAAGACCAAAGGGCATATCCAGCCCCTTGCACGGCACCTTGCATTTCTTGTCCAGCTCGCGGGCCGCCGCTGCCGAACACCATTCGCCCAGGGCCAGGGTGCCGATGGAATCACCGGTGGATTTCAGTTCTTCAATGGTGGTTCCACCGTCCGGGAACATCTTGTATTTCCCGGTCATGGGGCCGTTTAAGACACCTGATGTGTCCGGGAATATGATGGTTTCAACTCCGGTGAGTTGTGCCATCCGCTTGATCTCTTCCATGTCGGAGGGCTCTACCCAGCCGGGAATGATGTTGATCTTGCCGTTTTTCTTGTCTGTTCTCTCGGAAAATTCCACCATGGACTTGACCATGGTGGAAAAACCGGTAACGTGTGAACCCGAATAGCTTGGCGTGGAAGCGCCGAGGACATATTTGCCCTCCGGGATCTTGCCTTCCATTATGGCTTTTTTTCTAATCTGGGGCAGATCGTCGCCGATGGTCTCTGACAGGCAGGTTGTATGCACGGCAATGACATCGGGCTCGTAGACCGTGAAGATGTTATTGATGCCCTGCAGCAGGTTGGCCTGGCCGCCGAAGACGGAGGCCCCTTCAGTAAAGGAACTGGTGGCGGCTGAAACCGGCTCTTTATAGTGACGGGTCAGGGTGGAACGATGGTAGGCGCAGCAACCCTGGGAGCCATGACTGTACGGAAGGCATCCGTGGATGCCCAGCGCCGCGTACATGGCACCGATAGGCTGGCAGGTCTTGGCCGGATTAATGGCCAGGGCCTTGCGCTCTGGTATTTCTTTTGGTGTATGTCTCAGTAACATTGAAGAAACCTCTATTTGTAAAGTTACATTTCTCGTCATGCCCGGGTAAGTTGTCGGGTATCCAGGCAACCGAATTGGCCATGGAATACGCTGGATCCCCCGCCTGAAAGACCACGGGGACGACAGGATTGGGCACCTGCGAGGATAACGAGCAGGAAAAAAATTACCGGCGATTAACGTTCAGTGAACTCAATACTCAATACTCAATACTCAATACTCGGAACTCCGGAAAAGTCGGTTATTCCCAGACATAGGCAGCTGTGAGTTCAGGATTTTCCTGCCAGGGGGCCTTCAGGTAAGCCCATACCTTGGAGCTGGTTAACCTGTCTATTTCCTGGTAGAAATTAACGGCACCCTTGAAACCGGCATAGGGGCCGCCGGAATCGTAGCTGTGCAGTTGTTTCATAGGTATCCCCAGTTTCATGATCGAGAACTTCTCCTTGATGCCGGCGCAGAAGATATCCGGTTTCATAAGTTCCACCAGCTTTTCGGCCTCGTACTGATTGAGGTCGTCAATAATCAGGGTACCCTTTTCCATGTCCGGGATTAAACCATTATAATTCTTAAAGTCCATGCCGGCTTTTTCCAACTCTGCCATCTGCTCCGGTGTTTTCCGGGGTGCATAGCGGGTCTCGTCGGCCTCAACCTCAATTTCCTCGATGTTCCGGCTGTCCGCGTCCACCTTGAGAGGCAGTACCTGGCGACCTTCGTAATCGTCACGATGGGCAAACTCGTAACCGGCGGAGATGACCTTCATGCCCATTTCGTTGAAAAGCCCCTGGTAATGATGGGCTCTGGAGGCACCGACAAAGAGCATGGCAGTCTTACCTTCGGTGCGGGTGCGTACCTCAGCGGCCGCAGTCTCTACCTCGGGCATCTCTTCGGCAATGACTTTCTCCACCTGGGCGATGAGTTCCTTATCATCAAAATAGGCGGCGATCTTGCGCAGAGATTTGGCAGTGGACTGGGCGCCGATGAAGTTGACTTTGACCCACGGGATCCCGTACTTGGTCTCCAGCATGTCGGCCACGTAATTAATTGAACGGTGGCACATGACGGCGTTTAAGTCCGCCGTATGGGCTGAGGCAAACTGGTCATAGGTGGCATTGCCTGAAAAGGTGGAAATGCAGGTAATGCCGCACTTTTTGAATATTCGGTCAATCTCGAATCCATCGCCGCCGATATTGTATTCGCCCAAGAGGTTGATCTTGAACTTGCCGGGCTTGACCTCGTCGTTTTCTCCGACAATGTGCCTGAAGACCTGATTGTTGGCGATGTGATGACCGGCTGACTGGCTGACACCCTTATAACCCTCACAGGAGAAAGCATAGACGTTACAGTCGCCGAATTTTTCCTTCATGAGTCTGGCCACGGTATGAATATCATCACCGATCAGCCCCACCGGACAGGTGGCAAATATTGCAATGGACTTGGGGTGAAAGATGTCGTAGGCTTCCTGAATAGCCGTTGTCAGTTTTTTTTCGCCGCCGAAGATGATATCCTGCTCCTGCATATCAGTGGAAAAGGCGTAGGGGATGTAGTTTTCGCCGTTCTCCCCTGCATCGGTCTGGTTGCGGCGGGTAAGCCAGGCGTAAAAACTGCAGCCGATAGGGCCGTGTACCAGGTTGACGATATCCCGGGTAGGCCCCATGATAACGCCCTTGCAACCGGCATAGGTACAACCGCGCATGGTAATAATACCGGGAATGGTCCGCACATTAGCGGTGATTTCCGGGGTCTCGTTTTCAAGCGCCTCATTGATCATGATCTGCTTGGCGCGTTTACGGGCAACTTTGGGGGGATATTTGGCAATCAGCTTGCTTTTGATATCCGCCGGATCCCATTGCACCAGCTTTTCCTTTATTTCCGTCATATTGTTTACTCCTTATTTAGGGGTTTAGGCTGAAGTCTTTGAGACGTTGTGCAATATATCTGACAGCCTTCAGACAACAGTCTAAACAACCTGTATTACGCAATGGCTTTGGCGCCGGTCTCACCTGTCCGTACGCGCACAGCGTCAGAGATAGGCAGAACAAAGACCTTGCCGTCTCCCGGCTTGCCGGTCTGGTTGGTCTTGATAATGGTCTCCACCACTCCGGCCACCTGGTCGTCTTCAGTGACTATGGTGATCATCCGCTTGGGGTAGAGTTTGCCCTTTTCCCCAAGCAGGGCGGCGGCTTCTTCGTAGCCTTGTTCCGCACCGGCCAGCACCTGTGGGTTGACGAATCCTTTACCGCGGCCTTGAGCCTCGTGGGCAAAGAAAGCGTCAACACCGGCTGCGGTCAGGGCCTTTTTTGTCTGGTTCATCATGTTTATCCGCACGACGGCGATCACCTCTTTCATGCCGGTACCCCCTCGGAGGCGGCAGCTGTATCCAGTACACCGGAACTGATGGTGTAGGACTCTTCCACCGGGCTGATAAAGATCTTGCCGTCACCAAATGCGCCTTTTTTCTCGGTCCGTGCTGTTTTCATAATGGTATCAATCACAAAATCCTTGTCTGCCTCGTTGATCACACTCATCAACATGGTTTTGGGGATCTCGTCATAGGTGACCTCCCCGATCTTGATACCGCGCTGTTTGCCCCGGCCGGCCACCGAGTATTTTGTTACGGCCGGAAAACCTGCATCCATGAGGGCTGCCAGTACCGCGTCTGATTTTTCCGGTCTGACAATGGCTCGAATCATAATTATCATATTCTTTTCTCCATTCTTTTCTTGATCGTTTCTGCTCTGCCTGCTTTTTCCTACTGCATCAAACCAAAATCCATGAGCAGGGTCTCAAGCTCTTCCATTTCCATCGGGGTGGGAATAACAAAATTCTTATTTTTATCAATGGCTTTTGCAAGTGCCCGGTACTCATCGGCCTGCTCTGCTTCCGGGTTCCAGTCAATGACGGTTTTACGATTGATCTCAGCCTTCTGGACATCGTTGTGACGGGGGATAAAGTAGATCAGATGGGTTCCGAGTTTATCGGCAAATTTTTCGACCATTTCCTTTTCATTATCCACCATCCGTGAGTTACAGATCAGGCCACCCAGGCGTACATCACCGGTCTGGGCAAATTTTCTGATACCCTTACTGATATTGTTGGCGGCATACATGGCCATCATCTCGCCGGAGACAACAATATAGATTTCCTTGGCCTTGCCGTCACGGATAGGCATGGCAAAACCGCCGCAGACCACGTCGCCCAGGACATCGTAAAACGCATAATCCAGTTCTTCAGACTCGTCATAGGCCCCTAAGGACTCGAGCATATTAATAGATGTGATAATACCACGACCGGCACAGCCTACCCCTGGTTCCGGGCCGCCGGACTCAACACAGAGAACACCGCCGTAGCCTTCTTTACGGATATCGTCAAGCTCTACGTCTTCGCCTTCCTCGCGCAGGGTATCCAGCACGGATTTCTGGGCCATTCCACCCAGCATCAGACGGGTTGAATCCGCTTTGGGATCACAGCCGACAATCATAACCTTACGTCCCATTTCGACCAGACCCGCTACCGTGTTCTGGGTGGTGGTGGACTTGCCGATTCCGCCTTTGCCGTAGATGGCGACCTTTCTCATTACTCTTTCTTCGCTCATTGTTCCTTCCTCCATATGAAATAGGATATATTCCGGAATATTCCGGCCCTGTATTTGCTTCTGTCCAGCGAGATCGTCGGTTTACCTGAAGATGGTTTGGGACGATGTCAACTGCCCCCTGTTTCGCAAGGGATGTGCCAGGTGGAATATTTTATAATTTAAATTGTTGGAACAGTATGTTGAGCAATCTTCTTTGACATTCCCTGTCTGGAGAAGAAGGGGTAATGTCAGCCGCTTTTGTTGACAATTCGACAATAAGGTAGGGTGTTGACATTCTTGTCGGTTTGAACAATCAGCAGGGGGGAAGGGGGAGAGGGGAAAAGAATTGTCTTGCCCGCGCAGTGAAAAGTGTGGAAAAGAGGTCAGATTTATTTACCCCCTCCGTCTGGTTCGAATAATAATCGTGAGAGGATGCCGTTTGGTTGGCACCCCTACCTGCGCAGATCTGTTACGTGAGGAATTATCTCTTACGGTACCTGCCTCGGATTACATGACGGTAGCCTCTGACTTGGATAGGAATGTTTTACTGCAAAATTGCTGTCATTCTGCTTAAATTGCCCTGACCTTGGCCAGGGCATCACTGGTCACGTTTTCCGGGGCATTTTCGGCAAACCGGATACCCCTTTCATCAAAATCGATCATTTTTACCTGTTGGCACAACACAACGCCTTTAACCTTCTTTCCATTCAGGTGCACTTCAAAACCATGGCCTCTGACCCTGCTTGTTATCGGGGCAACCATAGACAGACCGATTTCCTTTTTTTTAAGTTCACCGGACAATCTTTATATTTTTGCACAAGGTGATGATTCCGAGAATAAACAGATGGATGAAAAGGGGCGGGAAGAGCAGGAAAATGACCACAAAAGTTCCATAAAACAAGGCCACCTTGATGAGGCCCCTTTCCCTTGCCCGTTCCAGACGTTCTTTAACGGTGTTGTATAATCTGGTCCAGCCATGCTGGTTTATCGTTGTTTGACAATGGGAAATCCCCGGCGTGCCCAATCGTGGGCCCCGTAGCGCAGGTTATAGATTCGTTTAAAGCCGGCATCCGCCAGGATTTTTGAAGCCACCGTACTTCTGTTGCCGGTGGCGCAGTAGACAAAGACGTCATCGTTTTCGTAGGCTTTCAGCTCCTTGATACGTGCCTGCAGCTGTCCGATGGGGAGCAGGTGCGCGCCCTTGATGCTGAATTGTCTGTATTCCTGCGGTGTCCGCACATCGAGAATAAACGGCTTGATATTTTTCAGCAGTTCTGCGGCCTGGGCAGCGGTGAGTTCGGTATAGTTGGGGCGAATCAGCTCAATAACCCTCAGCGTTCCCGCACGATCACCCAGAGTAAACCCATAGGTCCCGACTTTTTTCATTTTGAAAAACGGTGATTTTTCCGGTGAGGGCGCAATCGTTTGTTTATATTTGAGTTTTTGTACCGCAAAGGGTTGGGGCCCGAGTTCTTCATCATAACTGAATTTGATGTAATCACCGCGAAAGACGGTAAAGCTGAGCTGATTCCGACCGGCCGGTACCTTCAGTATCCTGTACCCGGCAATGACCTGACCGGATACGGTGTTTTCAGCGGCTGTTGTGTTGAGGGCCACTGCCAGGGAAACGAGAAGGGCAAGGGTGAGTATCCAGATGTTTTTCATGGTTTTTTTTTGTGTTTGTCGTTTTTGTTTTGAGGGAATGTGCCGGTACGGTTTTCCGGCGGATTGTAGAGCTGTCCGTGCAGCGCTCTTTAGCGCAACCGACTTACCACAACCGACGGAAGACTGCACGTCAATTACCGGCCGGGAGGTTCTGCATATTTCGCAGGGCAAACCGGTAGAGCTGTTCTTCATTAAAGGCGTGTTTACTGGACCGGATGAGGCTTGCCAATGACCGGATCTGGATGTCGTCAAGGTGCAGCCCGCTTTTTATTAGTTGCAGGCTGATCGCCCTTACACCTGTTTTAGGGCCGAAGTTGAGTTTTCGTGCCGTTCCGACCCGGTGTGGTTCGTAGGGCTCGTAGGTCTCTGGAGCCACAGACAGTCCATGCTGATGGAGCCCGGTCTCGCAGGTGAAAATATCATCGCCGACTATCGGGTGGTTGCCTGGGACCGGGATTCCAGTCACCCCGGCGACATAGCGGCAGAGTTCCGGCAGCCGTCGCGGTTGATACTGCTGGTTATGGCGGATCAGGGTCATAAATCCCACCACCTCTTCAAGGCGGCAGTTTCCGGCTCGTTCACCCAGGCCAAGTACGGTAGCGTCAAGCCATTCCGCTCCTGATTCAACGGCTGCAATTGAGTTGGCGGTGGCCATGCCGAAATCGTTGTGGCAGTGGACGCCGATCTCCAGCTCGACTGTTTTTCTTACCAGGCCGACAAGGTTTTGCAGCATGCCCGGAGTGCAGGTTCCCACCGTATCGGCCAGGCGAACTCTCTGGGCCCCATTTTCCTCAGCCACCTTCGCAACCTGCTGAAGGAATTTTGGGTCGGCGCGGGAGCTGTCCTCCAGTCCCACTGAAACATAAGGGATGCCAAAGGAAAAAGCCTGCCCGATGGATGCCGCCAGGGTTTGTCTGACCCAGGTCCTGTCCTTTTGCAGTCGTTTTTCAATGTGCAGGTCGGAGACCGGGATGGATAAAGAGAGTACATCCGGTCTGCAGGAAGCGGCAAAATCAATATCTTCCTTTCTGCACCGGCTCCAGATCCCGAGTCGGCAGGCGTTTCCGGTTATTTTTCGCGCGTCGCAGACAAGCGTTTTGAGGTGGTTGTGAACAGGCGAGGCTATGCCCAGTTCTATCTCGTCAATACCAACCTTGTGAAGGTGGTGGATGATTGTACGCCGGACGGTATCGGTAAACGTGATCCCGGGTGTCTGTTCCCCTTCACGCAAAGTGGAGTCAATGATGCCGAATTGTTTTCTGGTCACGGTTCACCTCCCCGGTCTGTTTTTTATTTAAGGAATCCGCAAGGAAGCTTCACTCTCAATGGGTACTCTTCATGTCGTGTGCCAGTTCCGGAAATAAACGAGCGAGCAGGGGCTTGTCCAGGTGCGTATCCCCCTGCATGGCATCCAGTGGTTCATTGAGGGGTGCGGCGCATGAAGCAGAATGAAGGCAGCCTGCCCTTCTGGTGATGCTACATTTTTGTATTTTTTTAGTGTATTGTTGTCTATAATGTTACAAAAAAGGCATACCTGATATTGGTATTTGGGGTGACTGGGTACCGATGGTCGTGTTTTTGTCGGGGATACCGGGTCAATAGGCCGGATAGTGAGGGGAGCACAAAGGGGTTGGGTGTTTGGAATGATTATTGCTTGAGAATGCGGGAGGTTAAAAAAAATAGCGAGAGGACGCGGCAATGTATAGATCGGCAGAGAGCAGGGAGCAGAGGGATACGACAGGGGGAGGATCAGGAACGGTTTCCTCCATTGAGGCGCTTGAGCTCAAGGCCTTGTATAGAATTATCAATTTTATCGGATCCGCTGCCCATCTGGACACGGCCTTATCGGCAATATTAAAGGTGCTGCATGATACTCTGCGGATGGAAAGGGCGACCCTTGCCTTGCTTGATGAAAATAACCGGCACCTGACTATTCGTGCTTCGTACGGCCTGAGTGTGGAAGAAGAGCAGCGCGGTGTGTACGATCTGGACGAGGGTGTGTGCGGCCAGGTTTTCAGCACGGTTTCGCCCTTTATTGTTCCTGACGTGCGCAGTGAGCCCCTGTTTTTAAACCGAACCGGGGCCCGGCCGAAACTCAGTAAAACAAAAATTTCCTTTATCGGTATTCCGGTTGTCCTCGGAGAGGTTCCGGTCGGGGTGTTGAGCGTTGATCGGTTGTTCGGCAATGACGTTTCCTTTGAAGAGGATGTTCGTTTTCTTACGGTTGTGGCAACTCTGATTGCCCAGTTTCTGAGCCTGAACCGGGCCATTCGCCGGGACCGGCAGAAACTGGTCCAGGAAAATATCAGCCTCAAGGCCCAGCTCCACAATCGCCATAAAAAGCATTATATTATCGGCCACAGCAAACCAATGCAGGAGGTCTTCTGGTCGATTGAGCGAGTGGCGCCCAGTAAGGCCACGGTTCTGCTGCTTGGTGAGTCAGGAACCGGCAAAGAGCTGGTTGCCCAGGCAATTCATGAGGCCAGTCCGCGCCGGGACAAGGCGTTTATCAAATTAAATTGTGCCGCTCTGCCTGAGACACTTTTGGAAAGTGAATTGTTTGGTCATGAAAAGGGTGCCTTTACCGGTGCCGCCGGCACCAGGATCGGTCGTTTTGAACTGGCGGACAATGGAACATTGTTTCTTGATGAAATCGGTGAAATGCCTTTGCTGCTGCAGGCAAAACTGTTGCGGGTCTTGCAGGAACAGCAGTTTGAGCGTCTGGGCTCGACAAGAACAGTGAGCGTGGATGTACGAATCATTGCCGCCACCAATGTCAGGCTGGAAGATGCGGTGGCGGCAGGGAGTTTCAGAAATGACCTCTATTTTCGTCTGAATGTAGTTCCCATCGTGCTGCCGCCGCTCAGAGAGCGAAAAGGGGACACCACGCTGTTGCTCGACAATTTTCTCCAGTTGAGTAACAAACGCAATAATAAAAATATTCGAATGTCAAAAGATTTCCTGGATTTTCTGAGGGAATATGAATGGCCCGGCAACGTCCGTGAGCTTCAGAACCTGATGGAACGATTGGTTATTCTGTCCACCGAAGATGTTCTGCGGGTTGAAGATCTGCCGGCACATATTGTCCATCCGGTCGCCCGTGTTCAAAGAGACGAAGAACCAGCTGTTCCCTCATCGTCCGTTATGCGTACAACCACCACGCCCAAGCGACGAAAATCCCTGCAGGATGTTGAGCGTGAACAGGTTGAGGACGCCCTGGTTCGTCACGGCTGGGTCCAGGCCAGGGCTGCCAGAGAACTGGGCCTGACCCAGCGTCAGATCGGCTATCGGATGAAAAAGTTTCACCTTCAACGGCCGGAGTTTCCTTAAAAACCCGGCTTATGCCGGTAAAGCTGTAATGGGCACAGGAATAAAGCTTTTTCTACTTTTTTGCGTGCAGGAAATCACGCTTCCCTGCTCCAGACAGATATGGTGATCGGCAAGTTGGCGGGCCTCCTCAAGATCATGGGTGACCAGGATAATCGGGATTTCAAGACGGTTTTTCAGGTTGCTGAGTTCTCCACGCAGCCGGTTGCGGGTGAGACTGTCCAGAGCGGAAAAGGGCTCATCCAGAAGCAGCACCTCCGGGTCGGATGCCAGGGCCTGGGCCAGGGCGGCCCGCTGTCGTTCTCCACCGGAAATCTGCCGTGGACTGCTGTCTTCAAGATGTCGGATCCGCAGCAGCTCCAGCAGTTCCGTCACCCGCTGTTCATCCCTGCAGGCAAAGCCGATGTTGTTTCGTACTGTCAGGTGCGGAAAGAGCGTATGTTCCTGAAACACATAGCCGACCTTTCGTCTTCGTGCCGGCAGAAAAATTTGTTTTGTACTGTTATACCAGTCCCTTTGTTTGAAGCTGATGTATCCGGAGTCCGGTCGTTCCAGACCGGCCAGGGTACGGATGATGGTTGTTTTTCCGCAGCCGGACGGCCCGGTGAGGGCAAGAAGTCGGCCTTCTTCACAGGAAAAACTGATGTCTATCCTGACGTGTCCCCGCTGTTTGACAATATGTACATCAAGCATGCCTGCTCCCCCTTTTACCGAGCATATTGACCATGAGCAGGATCGAATAACTGATCACCACCAGGATCAGGGACAGCAGAGCAGCCTCCCGGTATCGCATGGCCTCTACATACTCGTAAATAGCAATGGAGGCGACCTTGGTCCTGCCGGGAATGGAGCCGCCGATCATCAGGATAACCCCGAATTCACCCATAGTGTGGGCAAAGGCCAATATTGCCGAAGCGGCGATACCGCTGGTGGCGTTCGGGAGGATAACTCTAAAAAAAGTGGATATCGGTGAGGCGCCCAGCACATCCGCCATTTCAAGCAGTCTCGGATCTATTTTTTCATAGGCGGTTTTTAAGGGCTGGACGGCAAAGGGTAGACTGTGGACCATGGCTGCCAGGACAATACCGCCGAAGGTAAACACTATCGATCCCCCCCAAAGACCGGCCCAGAGTCTGCCGACCGGACCATCCGGCCCCATGATGATCAGCAGGTAAAAGCCGAGTACCGTCGGTGGTAACACCAACGGCAGGTTGACCAGACTGTCAGCCAGAAAACGGCCGCGAAAGGGCACGAAGACCAACAGCGCGGCAAGGGGCATGGCAAGGACGAGCAGGATTGCCGTGCTTACCAGGGAGAGCTTTGCCGAAAGATAGAGCGGGGTAAGATCCATACGCTACTCCGGTTTCAGGTTTTTGGGTTTGGTTCTGTAGCCGTATTGTAGAAGTATAGTCTTTGTTTCCTCCGACGACATAAATGTAAGGAATTTGTCAGCGGTCTTCCGGTTGTTGGAATTACGGACCAGACAGGCACTTTGAGCAACCGGTTCGGCCTCGGGAACCGGTAGAAAACAGCCTTGTTCACCTCTTGGTGTATTGGTCAGGGACAGGGCAATAAAAGAGGCGTCTGCTGCCCCGCTGGCCGCATACTGAAACGCCTGGGCCACATTATTGCCGAAGACCAGACGATCCTGTGCCCTGTTCCAGAGTTTTTCTGCAAGAAGCGCATTTTTTGCGACTGCGCCATAGGGCGCAAGTTCTGGGTTGGCCATGCCTATCTTTTTCAGCCCGAATCCGCTGACTGCGTTCTGCCAGCTGCCGGCCTCGCTGCATAGAGCCGTATTGCGGCTCCAGAGCACAACGACGCCGTTGACATATACCATTGGCTGCTCGCATCGGCCTTCCTGAAAAAGTCGTTCCGGTCGATTCTGGTCGGCTGAAAAAAAGAGATCAAAGGGAGCGCCATTTCGAATCTGGGCATAGAGCCTGCCCGATGAGGAGACCGACACCTGTACAGGAATGCCCGTTTTTCCGGTGAAATTTCGGCTGATCCTTTCCATGGCCGGGGCAAAGTTAGCGGCAACCGCCACGGTCAATCCTGAGTCGGCCAGGCTGTTGCCTGAAAAACCAAGGAAAAAACAGAGCCCACAGATCCAGAGCGCAAGATTTTTTTTTCGCAGCATCATTGCCTCCTGCGGGCCCTCAACCCTCGGTAATCTCACTGATTGATCGTTTTCCGACTATAGCCTTGATACCTGATTTCGCCAGCTCTTTTTCAGGGCGTTCACCGATCCTGGTGCAGTAAACCTGAGTGCAATCCTTGAGTGGATCGAGTACTTCGGCCATCCTCTTGCCGTCAAAGAGATGCTCCTTGTCGCCGGTTGATAACGGCGTTACCTCTCGAACCGTGACCAGATTCAGCTTGTCACCGGTGATATCATAAATGAAAAACCTCTCGGCCCGGCCAAAGTGTTCGTTGACTGTTTCGCCGTCGGTGGATGCTATGGCTACCCGCATGTCGTCCTCCTTTGAGTTTCGATCTAATTGGTATTTTAATGGGGTCAGAGTAAAATTAAATGGTCACTCTTATTATGTACTGCGAATATTCTTGGATTTAACTTTTACTCTGACCCCATTAAAACTAACCTCGTTACACCGCAGGAGCGGTGTAACGAGACGAATTCAACGTTCATCCACATCCGGTTCCGGTACCGACGCAGGCCTCTTTAGAAGAGCATTTATGCATCCGTCCCTGCAAACTGGTCAGCCCTTTGCCGGTGTAGACCGCTTCCAGCCCTTTTTCAATGAATCCGGTCATGGTGACCGGATTGATGCCGTTTTCCTTTAAGGTGGTCTTCGGGCTCTCGCCCAGGTCACTGACAAGTATGGCCCGGCAATCGCCAAGAATGCGACTAATATTGAACCAGCGCTGGGATCCGCCCCCTGCAGCAGGAGCAGGACGCTCCTCAATCAGCCGGTAGCCCCCATCCCCATTTTCGCCCCAGATCTGAAACCGGGTCGCCTCGCCGAGATGTTGATTGACCAGTACTCCTTCCAGTGTGGCCACGGCGACATAGAGCCGTTTGGCCTCGGAATGTTTCGGCAGTTTGGCACAGACTGAAAGGCAGCCCCGCATCTCATCGGTTTTGTCATCATCGAGCAGCCCTACAGCATCGGCCCGGCAGCGGGTACAGTGCCGCATCTGGGGCAGATGTTTTTCCGCCTGATTGCGAAGCTTGGTCATGGTTGCCTTGGACGGTTCAGGAACATCTTCAAAAACAGTATCAGCGTTGGGGAACATGGCCATGCAGTTAAGGAGGTCCGCCCCGAGCTTTTTCATCATTCCGGCAACCTCGATGATGTGGTGGTCATTGATCCCGGGAATGACGATGGTATTGATCTTCACCGTTATACCATATCGCTTCAGTTTTTTAATCGCGCTGATCTGACGAGCCAGCAGCAGTTCCGCCCCCTGCAGACCGCGGTAGAGTATTTTGCCGTCACGGACCCAGGAGTAGATGTCTTTAGTGATCTCCGGATCAACCGCATTAACGGTCACCGTCACATGGGAGACCCCGATCTCGGCAAGTTCAGGCACATGGGGCTCCAGGTTCAGTCCGTTGGAGGCCAGGCAGAGTATTGTATCCGGATAGGTTGTGCGGATAAGGCGCATGGTTTCCAGAGTATCATCAGCATTGGCAAAGGGATCACCGGGGCCGGCAATACCGGCGACTGAAATACGTGGTTCTTTTTCCAGGACCTTGCCCATGTAGTAGAGTGCCTGCTCAGGCGAGAGGATGGTGCTGGTCACCCCGGGTCTCGATTCATTGACACAGTCGTATTTACGGTTACAGTAATTGCACTGGATATTGCATTTAGGTGCCACCGGAAGATGGACCCGGCCGTACTGCCCCTTGACCTTGGCGTTGAAACAGGGGTGTCGGTTGAAATCGATTTTTTCGAGCATGCTTTTCTCCCTTGATAAACTGGTAATACAGGATTTTTTCAAGTCTATGGAAGTGCCGGCCGTCTCAATGCTGACACCTGAAATCTGAAACCTGAAATCTGTAGTTTCTACATGTAGGAATAGCCAACCGACGAATCGGTCTGTTTTTTGGCTATAATGGCATTGGTTATAGTATCAAACAACTGCTGGGCACCGGAGTAGCCGAGATGAAGGATTCGCTGCCCGCCGACCCGGTCGTGAATGGGGAAGCCGACCCGGATGAGGGGAATATTCAGTTTTTTGGCCAAAGGGTAGCCCTTGGAGTGACCGATAATGAGGTCAGGCGCAAGGGTTTCGGCGATCTCGCTGATCTCAAAAAAATCCATGCCCTCATGGACCCCGGGCTGGCTGGGCAGGATATCGCCCGTGACATCGTCAATGGCCTCGGCGAGCCGTCCAGATCTGCCGCCCGAGGCGCAGAGCACCGGAAAAATGCCGATTTCAGCAAGAAAAGCACTCATACCGACCACCAGATCTTCCTCACCGTAGATGATCGCCTTTTTGCCGAAGATATACTTATGGCCATCCACATAGGCGTCCACCAGACGGCCTCGTTCATGCACATATTTATCCGGAACCGGACGCCCGCTGAGCTTTGAGAGCAGGTTGAAAAAAAGGTCGGTCTCCTCAATGCCGATGGGTATCCCGAGCCGATGGTTGGTAATCTTGTGAGATTTTTCCAGTTCTTTGCCGCCGGTCTCTTCGTCATCCAGTGTACGCCCCAGTTCAATGGTGGCCCGGCTTCGCCCCATGGCCTTTATTGCAGACAACGGGGTGCCGCCGGCAGGGATCTTTTCGTATTCCAGCAGGGCCGGGCCGTCCATGGTCTCGGACAGATCGGGCAGCATGGTACAGGCCAGGCCGAAATCATCCATAATTTCCTTGAGCAGGCGGTAATCGGCCGAAGAAACGAAACCGGGCAGCAGGTTCACGGTCCGGTTCCCGGGTCCGCCTTCGGCCCTCTGTTTGATGATTTCGTAGATGGCACCATGAAACCCCTCCATG
Source organism: Deltaproteobacteria bacterium (assembly GCA_024280455.1). Lineage (GTDB taxonomy): Bacteria > Desulfobacterota > Desulfobulbia > Desulfobulbales > Desulfobulbaceae > DRLX01. The sequence continues at coordinate 28,760 of JAJRQC010000094.1, forward strand.
TGGGTGCCTGAATAGCTTGGGGTCGACACATTGACAAAGTCAGGTAATTCTTTACTGCCGGCGGTATCCAGGGCGTATTCCCGTAGAAACATGGCTACGTCATCGCCTATTGTTTCGGTCAGGCAGGTGGTGGTAATACCGATCATCTGCGGCCGATATTTTTCCGTTACATTGGTCAACCCCAGTTTCAGGTTGGGGCCGCCGCCGTACACGGCATGCTTTTCAGAAAGGGAAGACGAGGCTATGTCGATGGGTTCGTTATAATGGCTGATGATGTAGCGTCGCATATAGGTGGCACAACCCTGGGAGCCGTGCAGATAGGGAACAGTCCCCTCGATCCCTTTGAAGGCCAGGCAGGCGCCCAGCGGTTTGCAGAGTTTGCAGGCGTTGGTGGTGGATATATAATTTGGATGATTTTTCGTCATGATCTGTTTTTTATCCCCAGGATGAAATTGGATGGAGAAAACCGTTGTTACCCTACCGCAGGTGGAAGATTTTCTGTCTTCTGTTTTCGTGGGACAAAGCGCCAGACCGGGCTCATCACCGAGGAGTAGACCTCACGGGCAAAATTGAGCATGCCCTCAAATCCGGCCAGGGCCTCTTTTCGTTCATGGTTATGGTCGCAAAATCCAATCCCGAGTTTGTAGGCGATGGGCCGTTCCTTGACCCCGCCGACAAAGATATCAACCGCCTTTTCCTTGAGAAAAGAGGTCAGTTCCAGGGGGTTGGAGTCATCGACAATGATGGTGCCGGGATCGGTGATGGCTTCAAGCTCTGCATAGTCCTCTTTGGTTCCGGTCTGGGAGCCGACCAGAACTACCTGCATGTCGATCAGGCGGAAGGCCTTGACCAGGGAAAAGGCCTTGAAGGAACCGCCGACATAGATGGCCGCTTTTTTTCCGGCCAAAGCCTGGCGGTACTGTTCAAGTTCCGGTACCAGACGGCTGACCTCTTCCTGGACCAGAGTTTTTGTATTCTCCATGATCGCATCGGCTTCGGGATCGTCCGGATATTGTTGTTTGAAAAATCGGGCAATGTCGTACAGGGCTTCCGACATATCCTCGATGCCGAAGTAGGACACCCGCATGGAGGGAACCCCATACTCCTCTTCGATCATGTCGGCCAGGCCCATGGTGGAACCGGAACACTGCACCACATTGAGGGCGGCGCCGTGGGCCCGGCGGATGTCGTCCACCCGGCCGTCACCGGTGATGTTGGCCACCACCTCAATCCCCATGCGCTCGTAATACTTGCGGATCATCCAGATCTCACCGGCCAGGTTGAAATCACCCAGGATGTTGAGAGAAAATCTGGAAATTTTTTCTGTATCCCCGGTACCGATCAGGCGAAACATGGCATCGCAGGCCGCCTGGTAGCCAGCCCGTTTATTGCCCATAAACCCTTCGGATTTCACTGGAATGACTGAAATGCCGGTCTCAGACTCCACCTGACGACAGACCGCTTCCATGTCATCGCCGATGATGCCGACAATACAGGTGGAATAGACAAAGGCGGCTTTAGGAGTATGACGCTTGATCAGCTCAAGCAGAGCAAGGCGCAGCTTTTTTTCGCCGCCGAAGATAACGTCCATTTCCTGGAGATCGGTTGAAAAGGAAAGCCGATGCAGTTCCGGACCGGAAGAAAGGGCACCACGGATATCCCAGGTGTACACCGCGCAGCCGATGGGGCCGTGGACCAGATGCAGGGCATCGGCAATGGGATAGAGCACCACCCGTGATCCGCAGAAAACACAGGCCCGCTGGCTGACCGCTCCCGCCAGGCTGTCCTGGTTGCAGGTAATGTTAAAGGGGGCCTGACCTTTGACGTGAATCTGATTTTGCCGATCTTTTAATGCAACCGCTTCCATGATAATTTTCCCCCTGTTGGTTGTCGATTGCCCTGTAAAGCGCAAGAGATGTGCCAGGGAAGAAAAAACAAGAGTTTCTCTTGTATATCAACCTGTTGGTGATGCTGGGCGGTGTTTGGGCCGATACGGTAAGGGGGGGGCTTTTGTCTCAATGTTGACAATAATGAAGAGTGTTTACATTCTTGTCAACTCTGGGTCGGGGGAATATGGAATGGTCTGTCTACAAAGGGGAAGGTGCAGGCGGCAGGTTGTCGAACGGGAGGGTACTCCCTGTAAGGGATGAGAGAAAGGCGGCGGGGTTTAGGTTCCGTTTAACGGTAACCACAGACCTCGTAAAAACCGGATGCTGACTCCATATATTTTAACGCAAAATCAACAAGTTGAGTTAAAGCTGAACGGCTGGAATTCTATCAAGACGGTATCTTTATTGGAGTCCGCCCCTGCGGACGATTGCGGCCTGGTCATTGCCCGCAGGGACGGGCTCCGGAATAAAGCCGTTATATTGTCCAGAAAAACATACGATTTCAGCTTCGGTTTAAGAGGTCTGTACTACGTGTTTTTGTCGACTGGGAACGTTTAAATTTACGTTTTGCCCGTGGTTACCAATCATCTACTGTTGTTCCCTGAAAGGATAGCGGGCAGGAAAAGAGCCCAGGGAGATGAACATTCCCTGTCAGCGGTACTGGTGTACCGGTATATCTCCCGACCCAAGTCGGCCGTGCCGAAAATATCATACAAACCGTTGCTGCCTTCCATTCCCCATACCTTTTCCAGAGGTGGCACACCGGGAATATTCATTTGTTTCCAGCCGTTTGAGCAGCGATCATTACGCAATGCCCGGGAGCCAAAGGCAAAAACATCTGTTTTTGACCGTCCCCAGATTGCCGTCAGCGACTGCGGGGGGATATAATTGTAACTGTAATAAACACTCTTCCAGCTGCTGCCGTCATAATGCAGGATTTCCGTTTCATTATGATATGGCATTGAATATAAGTTCGTCAAATAAATTTTTTCAGGCCAGCCGAAGGCAAATGGACTGGCAGCGGGTCTCCTCGACCGATGTTACTGATTTGCGACCCGGTAACCCAGTTTCCTGGAATTGGCAAGGGCATGCCCTGTGTCTGGAAGATTGTTGCCTTTTGTTGAAGAGTTGTGTGTGAAGAGAAAGCGGCGGTTATTTACCGTTTAAGGTGTCGATCCGGGCAAGGACCTCTTCAGGGGACAGTGGCCGGCAGATGTAGAATCCCTGGACGGTTTCACAGCCGAGTTCGAGGAGTTTTTCCATGACTTCTCTGTGTTCAACTCCCTCTGCAATCGGCCTCAGCCCCATGTTGTTTGCAAGGTCAATGGTGGATTTGACAATGACCCTGTCATTTTCATCACTGATCATGTCCATGACAAAGGATTTATCGATTTTCACCTCGCTGGCCGGTAGTCGTTTCAGGTAGGAAAGCGAGGAATAGCCGGTGCCGAAATCATCAATGGCAAACTGAACTCCCAGGCTGTGCAGGTCCTCGATGACCCGAAAGGCGCGGTCGGGGTCGACCATCATGCTGCTTTCCGTTATTTCAAGGGTGATGTTGTGGGCGTCTATTTCCCATTTTTCGAGTAATGCCCTGATCTGGGCATAGGCTTCACCATCGTGCAGGTTTTTTGCCGACAGGTTGATGGCTATCGGAATCTGGTACCCGGCCAGCTGCCACTGGTGGTGTTGGGCAAAGGCAGTATCCAGGACCCAGTAGGTCAGGGGCCTGATGAGTCCTGTCTGCTCGGCAACGGGGATAAAATCATTGGGAGGAAGTAACTCGGCATGATCGGGATGTTGCCAGCGGACCAGGGCCTCAACTCCGCAAACCCGCTGTTCCGCCAAAGAAAATTTCGGCTGATAGTACAGAACCAGCTGTTCCGCTTCTACGGCCTTTCGCAGCTCAACGGTGAGCATCAACCGGTTCATGCTGTACTCGTCCTGGGCCGCATCGTAGACCGCATAGTTGCCTTCGCTTCGTTTGGCCACATACATGGCGACATCGGCGTGCTGCAGCAGGGTGTCACTTTCCAGGCCATGTTCGGGGAACATGGCGATTCCGATACTGATATCGAGATGCAGGTCGTTGCCTTCGATCTGGAAACTCTCTTCCATGACCCGGGTCATCTGGTCGGAAATAGCGGCTGCTTTTTCAAGGTTTACGCCGGGCAGCACCACGGCGAATTCATCTCCGCCCAGACGTGCTATTGTATCTGATTCCCGAATGCAGCTCCGCAGTCTCGGGGCAATAAGCTGGAGCACGTAGTCGCCATAATAGTGACCCAGGGTATCGTTTATCTCTTTGAAACGGTCAAGATCCATGAGCAGGAGCGCGATAGGGGTATCGGAACGTTTTGAATCCAGGATGGCCTGGTCGATTCGTTCCTGGAGGAGGGTACGGTTGGGCAGATCGGTGAGTCCGTCGTGGAGGGCATGATGTCGTTCCACCGCTGCCGCCTCCTCCAGTTCCTCAATGGAATGCAGGCTCAGGCGAACTACCAGGGCGACGAAAATGGAACCGCCGAACAGGACCAGTGCTATCAGCAGTTCGGTATAATTACCTTTGTCATCGTTGAGAAGAAGATAAAAAAATGTAAGGTAACCGACAACAAAAAACATGATGAACGCGCCCAGAACTCTCCAGTCGGTATAATGTTTTTTTGCTTTATGGCAGATCCGCAGGGTGGGAAAAACGGCAAAGAGCAAGCCAATTATCCCGGCAGCGATAAAAAATATGGAAAATGATTTAATCATTGGAAGTAGGTGCGTATTGCCCTGAATTCCAGGTGGCCCTCGTCCGGCATCGTTTTTTCAAGTCGTCGAGGCTACCTGTGACTGTTTTTATGGGTAGCAGCCAGCAGTTTACCTGGGTTGGTTTTAAAGTCGTCTAGGTTGTTTTTTGGCGAGTAAAATTCCGTATTAAAGGTGGTGATCAGGTTGAGATGTTCCCACCGGGTAAGGTAGTATTCGATCAATGCAGGCAGTTCTGAGTAAATGGTTACCTGCGGTTGTGGATCCTGATAGCTCGATTGAAGCAGTTTCCTGGTCGACAGGGTCTGGCTCTTGTAAAAACTTTCAAGAAACATGAGCTCTCCGGGCATTCGCGCCTCAATACCGATTCTGTTCAGCTTGCGGATAAACCAGAAGATAATGTTTTTGCCGGTACGGGCAACGGGCAGAGGAAGGTATACTTTTCGTGGGGTGTTCAGATCCAGCAGTGCCTTGATGGTCAAAATAAGGTGGCCGAGTTCAACCGGTTCAGAGTCGGCAAAGTTATAGGTCTGGCCGGAGAATTCTTCCCTGTTTTCGAGCAGGTGATGGACAAACGGAGATATTTTTTTCGCATTACTGTAGGAATGCATGGCCTGTTTTCGGGTCAGGAGAATAGGCATGGCCTGATCGGCGATGGAGTACAGCAGCCGGTGAAACCCCTGGATCTTGTGATCGTGCTTGCCGTAGACGATGGAAAGTCGGACGGTTGTAAAATCCAGCCCCCTGGTTTTGGCCAGATGCTCAAGGGTCAGCTCGGCCATTAACTTGGATTTTGAATAGTTTGGCAGGTTCGGCCGCAGCGGCAGGCAATCTTCTTCAGACAGATTGGTGCCCATGGGCATGGTCGCCGCCGAGCTGATGTGAATATAGGGGATGTTGTGTTCTATGGCTACCTCGGCCAGATTCAGGGCGCCGAGGTAGTTTGTTTCATAGGCCAGCTGGGCGTCACTGTTAATGGCGGCAATGGCGGCGTTGATGATAAAGTTCGGTCGATACTGCCGGAAATACAGCTGGATGTCAGCAGGTTTGCCGAGGCTGAGTCGTTTACTGTTCGGGGCCAGGATCTCTGTGTTCTCGACTCTGGTTTTGAAGTAATGAACAAGCGCACCCCCGATTAACCCCGAGCCGCCTATGATTATGCCGCGTCCTCGATCCTGTTGTTGTTCCGTGCAGTTTTCTGCAGCCATAATTTCCGCTACCCCTGACCTTTCCTTCTTGATACCTGTACATATTTTATGAAGTATATACCATTAGATCCGCCTTCTCCATTGAAATCTTGATCGATGTGCAGGAGAGTTTGGGCTGAGGTTCAGGACTGGTCCCTGCTGCAAGCTCTATATGGCCTTTACCTTTCTTTTATTGTATGACACCTGCTCCATCTGGAATGAAACCTTTCCCTTCCATGGAATAAGCATCGGTACCTGTCTGCAGTAATGCTCGTATACTGTTCCCAGCTCGCATCGTAATTTTCGTTCTTCAAGCAGGGTGCCGATAATCAGGTAAGCCGTGAGAATACATTTACCAAGCAGGCCGGCATCGGTGATCGGTTCAAGTGCCCAGAGCAAGGCGATACCGCCGCTGTACCAGGGGTGGCGGACATACTGGAGGATGCCGGAACAGCGAAAGGGAAACTGTCGGGCTGGTTTTCCCTCTTGGTATTCCCGCCACTGGGTCAAGCCGAGAAAAAAATCCATATCGTAGTTTTTTTTTCCGTACCAGAACAGGATGACGGCGTAGAGCAGGAGGAAAAACTGCACCAGTCGCAGGTACCCATGCCAGGAAAAGAGCAGTTGCTGGGGCAGGGTATACTGGTAGTAGAGGACAGGTACAAGCGAGAGGATGGAAAAGAGGATATAGCCCAGGCGGTACAGGCCAAGATAGAGGCCGCCTTTTTTTCTGAACCAGCTGCTGACGGTTGTGGTGATCAGCAGGCTGTGCAGGATGCACCAGGTGATCCAGAGCAGGGCGAGAGAAAGCATAAGAGGCTGTGGGGAACGGCATTCACTAGGTAAACCAGGTCGTTACCGCTGTTGCGGCAACGACCCGGTCAGGGTCTATTGATTTCGGAACCTGCGCAGCATGTTGGGATGATGCATTTCTTCGTCCATCTCCACGGTATGGCAGACCGCACAGCCCATGTTGGAGCCGATGGGATACGGCGTGTTCTGGTACTGCAGGGGCTGCTGGTTGTCCAGATCTTTGCCGTAGGGGTTGACGGCGGGATAGAGTGCGTGAGTAGAGTTGTGGCAGGCGCTGCAGCGCAGTTGTCCCGACTCGTCGGTACGGTTGCGAAACAACGCTGCCTCATTTACCGTCCACTGGTTAAAGGTGATGTCGTCTTCGGGAGCCTGAAAATCCACATGACAGTTCAGGCAGTCCGGCTGGTTGATCCAGGGTTGCCTGGGTTTGATATCGGCTGCGTCGGCAACCATTTCCGGCTGCAGATGTTCCATGAGTACGGCCGCCCTCTCCTTGCCGGCTTCCTGTTCCGCCCTGAGCAGGCTGATTGCGTGGTCGGCCAGAGATCCGTGGCAGTGGGTGCATTTGAGTTCAAGTGTATGGTGAATGCCCCGGAAACTGCGGCTGGCACCGTTTGTATTTGCCGGATGACAGGCGGTGCAGGCATCGGCCCCTTGCGGGTCAAGAAAGTTGGCATGAAAGCCGTGAATGGAGGCCGACATGTTGAGCTGTTTGCCGTTACCCGGCTGGTCAAAGCGGCTGTCGGCGTGACATTGCTGGCACAGGACAGGCTTTCCTGCTTCCGCCTGCTGCCTGAGGTCGGTTCCGGAGAGCCGGTCGTGGAGGGCCAGGATGTTGTCGGCTGTTGCAGCCGACAGACCGGCCCTGCCGTCAACCCGCCACAGACCCCCGTGGCATGTGCTGCAGCCCATTTCAGTGGCAGTGGGGATTATGGTCTTTGTTGTTGCAAGCACCTTTCCCGCAGTATTGACGGCGGTTATGGTCATCTCTGGATAGGGCATATAGCCGCCACCGGCGGGGTAGGGCGCAACCGGCAGCAGGTCAGCGCTGAAGCCGGTTGCCTCGACTTTCATGGTGCCGGACAGCGGGTTCCCGGAAAGACCGGTATTGGGTTGTATTTTTTTGCCGTAGAGCAGCGATGCGTTGTCCCAGAATTCGATGGTTGCGGCAGGATCGGCAAAGGCCGGATCGATTGTGTACTCGATTCGCACGTTTTCGGTTACCACTTCAGGCAGTTCACCGCGTTTGATCAGCTGCGCGTGCAGGTTTGCCCCCGGGGGCAGCATCATCCAGCTCCGGCTGGCATCGGTCATGGCCTGCATGCCCATGTCAACCCAGGAGAGCAGGACGTACTCGTCTGCTGCCGGGTTAAAGGGTGGAATTTTAGCCTCGGAGATCGGCTGGAGAGCAATGGGTTCGGTCCGGTCCCTGCGACCATTCAAACCAAAGGCGATGTAATAGGCCAGGGCCTTGGCCTCCAGCCTGGTCCCGGCAAAGGGCGGCATGTAGGGGTGAAAACGATCGATGGCACCGATCATGTTTTCCAGGCCCCAGGGCGTAAAATTTTTTGTCACCGACTTGATGTCGTTTAACGGCCCGCCGATGGAATGGCAGGAGAGGCAGAGGAGGTTGTACAGCTCTTTGCCGGAATCAAGCCGGTTTTCCCTGGTGACGTTTTTTTCCCGGGTCCATTTTGCTGTCTGCAGCACGCCCTGTTTTTGGACCGATTGCAGGTCATCCTTGAGAATGGAGTTTGAATACATATAGTTGCGGATAATATACGGTCTGCGGCCGCCTTCGCGGATGAATTCAAAGCATCCCATGTAGAGCAGGCCGATGATGACCATGACGGCGGCGGCAGTGCTGCTCATGCGGCGGGGAAGACGAATGGCCATCAGCAGTCCGCCGAGAAACAGAATGGCGGAAATAAAGATAAAACCGCTGATAAAGGGTTTCATCTCCGGCATGAGCTCAAAGATCATAGTCCGGAGTTCCGGCGGCAGGGCTGCCTTGTACCACCAGGTGGATGCGAGCAGAAGGACAAAGGGAATCAACAGGTAGAGGGCGCAGTAGCGAACCAGATGGTGGCGCAGTTCGGTATCTTTTATCCGGGTTGCGGTCAGCAGCCCGAACAGGCCGGCAAATATCAGGGCAAGAGCGGTTCGGAAAAAGAGTGCAGGCCAGAAGGTCGGATTGAAAAAACCGGACCAGAAACTGTGGTTTTCTATCCACCTGCCCGGGGTGAGCATGAAGTCGATGATCCCGTTGATGATGAAGAGTGACATCCAGGCTGCACCGAAATAGATCCAGCCCATAATAAGATGGGTTCGTCGGTCAAGGCGGTCAAAGGTGTAGGCGTAGATAAGAAGCGAAATGATTTCAAGCAGAAAAAAGACCCATTCAGCGGCCCAGCCAAACACGAAATTGTGAATGAGTACGGAGGTGGCGGCCGGGTTGAGCAGGGCGATGGTGAACCAGATGCCGACCCCGGTCATGGAACCGGCGACCATGGTCACCAGCAGGAAAAATTTTGCATGCCTGCGGACATATTCAATGATGGCGGGGTTGTCTTCCCTGTACCCTTTCCGTTCGGTCAGGACCAGAAAGAGTCCGCCGCCGACGGCAAAATGGGCGATGTAGACATGGAAGACGGCAATCAGGGCGATCAGCAGGCCGCCACCGAAGATGTCAAGGTTCCAGACCGGATAATTCATGACTGTACCTCCTTGCTGTCAAAGGCGGCATAGGTTGTCTTCAGCATCCAGCCGACAAGTACCAGCCCTGCTGCAAAGAAGAGCAGGAAGAGGATAAATGGTGACCAGTCCGACTGGACGGTGAGTTCCGTGGGCGAAAACCAGGGCCTGAGATAGGAGGCCCGCAGGAACTCACGCACCAGTACCATGAACAGCAGGGTGGCCAGGGTCAGACCCGCCGCAGGCAGAGGACGATAGCGCATGGCGGCGATTACCGCCAGGACGGCGGTAATCAGGGCAAGGACCAGAAAGAATGCAAACAGACCGCCGATAAGGGTGGAGGGGATGATGAGCCCTTTGGGCAGAGAGCCGAGAAACCAGAAGCCAATTGCAAAGTTGACGAAGGTTGCCCCGGCAAACCAGTTGCAGCCGTATTGAATCCACCTTGAGCTCTCCTTGTGCCCCCGGGAGGATTTATAGGTGTAGAACAGGGCAATGGCAAGGCCGCCGACCGCAACCGCCGAAGTGACGAAGTGGAGGTAGCGGGGAATGAGGGTCGGGTCGCCGAAGTTGAGCAGAAAACCGTCCGGGTGGTCAAAAAACCGGACCCACGATTCGGGGTGGAGCATCAGGGTCATGGTGTTGCTGAGAAAAAAGCCGATACAGAGGAGCGAGACCATGGTGATTCCGGAGGTGATCATCCGGCCCGCCCGCATGGTTTTATAGCGATAGGCATTGATGTAGGCCGAGTAATAGGCAATGATCAGCAGCAGGAAGATGGAGAGCCAGAAGGTGCCCAGAAGCATGGAGCCGACATAAAGGAAGTGGCCGTATAAAACCTGGGCAAAGAGCAGAGGGGCAATGCCGAGGTTAACGGCCAGGGCAATGATATAGGGAAGTTTCTTTGAAATTTCCCGGGTAACCGGCAGGGAATCCCCCTCTGATGAAAAATGGTGGATAAAGGTGATGATGGCCGTGCCCAGCATGGTGTCCATGGCCAGGACATGCAGGTAAAAGGTCGAGGTTAGAAGGATTTGGAAGCAGCCCCAGCCAACGGGGATCTGGTCGGGAGTTGGAATGAGAGTGGCCGGATCCATGGAAATCTCCTTGGCTGAGGATGGGGGGTTACTCCTTTATCTCAATACATTTTTCAGGGCAGAACGCTGCCGCCTGATAAACGTCATCGGTTACAGGCGGGTTGACCCGGATCAGCTCGGCTTTTTCCGATACCGGATCCATGCGGAAAACCTGCGGACACATTTCTGCGCAGGTGGCACAGCCGCTGCAGAGGTAGGAGTCGATGATAATCTCGGTCATTTTTTAAGGGAAGGTGATAAATGATTCTTTGAGTAATATTATCATATTTACTGCCCGGAATCAAAGGAAAAGTAGGCAGTTATGTGGGGCAGTAGGCGGATGGTGAGCCGTGACGGCCGGGTCGCCCGGTCAGCATCCGCATCCAGACAGGGCGTCTTTTTGAAAGTTTCGGTCCGGCTCAATGGGATACTTGCCATTAAAGCAGGCCAGGCAGAAGTTCTCCGGTCCGAGCCCGGTGGCCTCGACCAGTCCGTCGATGCTCAGGTAGGTGAGTGAGTCCAGTCCCAGGTGAGCGGCAATTTCGGCAACACTGTTTTTAGCGGCAATCAGTTCCTTGTTGGAGGGGAAATCAATGCCGTAAAAACAGGGATTGACGGTCGGCGGGCAGGAAACCAGCATGTGTACTTCCTTGGCACCCACATCCCGCAGGGCGCGAACTCTGCTCCTGCCGGTTGTGCCCCTGATAATGGAATCCTCGACAATGATTACCCGCTTGCCTTTAAGCAGTGAACGGACCGGGTTCAGTTTGACCCGAACGGAGAACTCGCGCATGGCCTGGGATGGCTGGATAAAAGTACGTCCCACGTAATGGTTGCGGATCATGCCCATCTCCAGGGGAATACCCGAGGCCTGGGAATAGCCGATAGCAGCGTAGTTGCCGGAATCGGGAAAGGGCATGACAAAGTCGGCGTCTATTTTTGCCTCTCTGGCCAGAATTTTTCCCATTCGTTTACGGGCCTCATAGACATTGAAGCCGAATACATCGCTGTCGGGGCGGGCAAAGTAGACCTGTTCAAAGATACAGTAACTCTTTTGCCGCGGCGACCAGGGGAAGATGGATTCCAGGCCGTTCTCATTGATGATCAGGACTTCGCCCGGTTCAATATCACGCTGGTATTGGGCCTCTATCAGGTCGAGGGCGCAGGTCTCCGAGGCAACCACGTAGGCGCCGTCTCCCAGGCGTCCCAGGCAGAGAGGGCGGAATCCGTTGGGATCACGCACCGCGATCATGGAGTCTTTTGTCATCAGGAGCAGGGAGTACGCACCGCGGATACAGGCAAAGGTCTCCTTGATGGCCTTGGCCATTCCCATGTCCAGCGTTCGTGCCAGCAGGTGGATTACGATTTCGCTGTCCATGGTGGTCTGGAAGATTGAGCCTTTTTTTTCAAGATGTTTACGCAGATCCACAGCGTTGACCAGGTTGCCGTTATGGGCAACCGCCAGCGGCATACCTTGGTAGGTTACCATAAAGGGCTGGGTGTTGATGATATTGGACTCGCCGGTTGTCGAATACCGGACGTGACCGACGGCCAGATGCCCGGCCAGCCGTTTCAGGTGAGATTCTGTAAAGACTTCGGAGACCAGCCCCATGTCCTTGTGCAGAACCATCCTGTTTCCGTCACCGGCAACAATTCCGGCACTCTCCTGTCCCCTGTGTTGCAGGGCGTAGAGCCCGAAATAGGCGAGTTTTGCAGCATCTTCATGGCCATAAATACCACAGATGCCACATTCATGTGTTGGTCTGGTTGATTCGGTCTCATTGGAAATAATATGCTTCATCTGCTCTGCAACCTGCGTTGTACCGAAAATTGTCGGTGTCGAAAACAACCTCGCCACCGACGGCAGAGAGATTGTAACTCGTTGTATTTCATTCAATACAGTGCAAATAATCTTTTAGACTTTATTGGAGTCCATCAAAATTGAGAAGGCACAAAGAGGATGATTCTTTGTGCCCTTAAAGAAAAAATGACTGTATAGGGATTCTGTTCAAAACAGATTCCAGCTTTTTTTTCAACAAAATATACGGACATTGTGGAGAATAAGATAGAATCTATGGTATAAGAAGCTTGTTCTGCAGGTTAATCTGGACAACGCCCTTTTTTTATTTTAATCGGAAATTATGCGACAACAGGAACAAACGCCCCTGACGGCAACGGTGAAAGCCGCCGGTTGAGCGGCCAAGCTTGGCCCGGGGGACCTGAGCCGAATACTATGTGGTCTGCAGCTGCCGACCGATGTCAACCTTATCGTCGGGTCGGAAACCTGCGATGATGCCGGGGTGTATCGTCTCAATGAGACCACGGCCCTGATCCAGACCCTTGATTTTTTTACGCCCATTGTTGATGACCCCTATGATTTCGGTCGCATAACCGCCGCCAATGCCCTTTCCGATGTCTATGCCATGGGGGGGCGTCCTCTCTTGTGTATGAACATCCTTGCCTGTCCGGTGGGCGAGATGGATGATCAGGTTTTTCGTGATGTGGTCGAGGGCGGACTGGCCAAGATCAAGGAGGCCGGGGCACTGCTGGTCGGTGGTCATACCATAGAAGATGCCGAACTGAAATACGGGCTCTCTGTAACCGGTCTTGTTCATCCTGACCGGGTTCTGCTCAATTCAGGGTCCAGGGCCGGTGACGTGCTGGTTCTCACCAAGCCGCTGGGGACGGGGATTTTATCAACGGCCATTAAGGGCGGGCTTGCCGGTGGTGATGTTGAGAAACTGATAGTTGACACCATGGCTACCCTGAACCGGCTGCCGGCGGAACTTGTGCAGGAAGAAAAAATTCCGGTCCACAGCTGCACTGATATAACCGGGTTTGGACTCCTTGGTCATCTGCATGAAATGGCTGAGGCATCCGGAGTCTCAATGATTCTCAACCGCTCCCGGCTCCCTGTTCTTTCAGGAACTTTGGATTTTGCCGACATGGGCATTATCCCCGAGGGTGCGCACGCCAACCGTTCTTTTTATCGGAAATGGGTGGACTGCGGCAGCGATGAGGCGGACGGCCTTGAAATGGTCTGTTATGACCCTCAGACCTCGGGCGGCCTGCTTTTTTCCATGCCGTCTGCTGCAGCCGGGCAGTTGCTTTCCGGCCTGGAGAAAATCGGCTATGGCCTGGAAAGCCGGATTATCGGCGAGGTCGTTGAAGGGAAATCCGGTTATATCGTCCTGCGCTGAATACAAACGTTCGTACATTCACAGCCGTGCCCGTTGTTGAACCGGAGTTATTTTTCGGCTATTGATGGAGATCCTCTGTAATGAAAACAAGGTCGTCGCATTTTCTCTTGAGTTGTGGCCTCTTTTTTTCCCTGTTCCTGTTTCCTCTCTTTTGCTCCGCCGGCAATGTGTACAAGATATTTATTGTCCACAGCTATGAAGCCGAAAATGTCTGCGGCTGGCCCCAGGAGCGCGGAATTCTGGAAGGGCTTGCTGAACAGGGATTTACCGAGGGGAACAATTTGCAGGTAGAACGGTTTTATATGGATACCAAGCGGGTCCATACAACCCCGGAACAGATCGCCGCCCAGGGACGAGCCGCCCTTGCGGCGATCAAAAAAATGCAGCCGGATGTCGTGGTCACCCTGGACGACAATGCCGCCCGCATGGTTATGCTGCCGCTGGTGGACAGTGAGGTGCCTGTGGTTTTTTCCGGCATCAACAATACGCCGGAATGGTACAACAGCCGTAAACAGTTTATGAACAGCCGGAAAAGGCCGGGACATAATGTCACCGGCGTCTATGAAAAACTGCATATGGCCAAATCCCTGCAGGTTATGAAAGCGGTGCTGCCGGATCTTAAACGTATCGTTATTCTAGTGGATGATTCTCCCACCGGCCTGGCCATGCAGAAACAGGTTGCGGCGGAACTGGCAGGCAACAGCGGCGATATTCTGTACAGTTTCCGGCAGGCCGGTGATTTTTCCGAGTACAAGCGGATCATCCGGCAGATTAACAGTAATCCAGCCATAGGTTCGTATTATCCGGCCTGCAGCAAGCTTGATGATGGTGCCCGCGGGGTCGCGACCGTGCCGGAAATTATCGCCTGGAGTCTTTCCCATTCCACCAAGCCGGCCATGGCGGTTAATTACAGCTTTTCCCGGTTGGGGCTTTTCGGAGGGGCATCGGTCAATTTTCCGGCCATGGGGCGGCAGGCAGCGCTTAAAATAGCAGCGATCCTCACCGGTACCAGGGCCGGAAATATTCCGGTGGAGGACGCTGAAGATTATGCCATTGTTTTTAATCTGGCCCGGGCAAGACAGATCGGGATCAGTATACCCGTCGATCTGCTTGGAGCCGCTGATCAGGTATACAACACCATGGAACTCGGTGGCCCAATGCTCCAGCCCCAGGTCATGATCATTCGCAGCCGGGGAAAAAGAGTGATGAGGCCCTGATCGAACGGGGGATATTTGACGAACTGGAAAAGGTCGGCTGGCTGGCCGACCGAACGTTCAAGGTCCAGCACCATTCTCTCCACGTAGAGAACATCTCGTCACAGGAGAAACTGCGCAAGCGCGCTGCTCAGGCCCTGGATACCGTCTACCGTCTCAAACCCGATGTAGTGATCGTTCTCGGGGATGCTGCGGCGAGCGAGATTATGCCGCCTCTGGTCGATTCGGCCTATCCGGTGATTTTTGGCGGAGTCCATGCACCGCTCTCTTATTATCGGCGGAAGACTTCGGACCGCAAGGGTCTGTTTCCCGGAAAGAATGTGACCGGTGTCGTCAGTGCCTTTAATTATGTAAAGACTCTGGAAGCTTTGCATATCATGCTTCCCGAGGTCCATCGGATAGTGGTTGTCCATTCCGGTGTCTGGTCCTGGCTTGATGCTATTGCCAGGGATTTCCTCCTCAAGATCCGTACGAATTACAGGGGGAGCGGTTTCCCGGATATTCGTTTTGAGCGTGTCACCACTCTTGGTGAGTTTCAACAGGCGATCAGCCGTTTGGATGCCGACCCCGAAGTTGATGTATTAAGTGCCATGCTTCCTGTTGGTCTGCGTCGTGAAGATGGTTGGACGGCGTCGAGGCAACAGGTCTTAGACTGGCTTTTTGCCCATCAGAACAAGCCCGGCTTTACCTTTTCAGTCAGTGGTGTGCGGCGCGGTTTTCTGGTCTCTGCGGCGGCCGACCCGGAGAGCATCGGCAGGCAGCTCGGCCGTCAGCTGATCCGGATTTTTGCCGGAGAACTGCCGGCCGAGATACCCATTGAGCGTCCGGCTGAGAGCGGACTTTATCTGAATCAGGCCCGGGCCAGTCAGCTTGGAATACAGATTCCGGTGGATATTTTTGAGGCGGCCAGACAGGTATACACTACCATGGCGCCGGTAACTGTCCAGTGAGAGGAAAACAGGGAAAAGGCCCTGTGGGCCGTCGTCGTTTTCTGTATTCCCTGCAGACCCGTCTGCAGGCGATGACCTTTATTATTGTCCTGCTGCCCATGCTGCTGGCCAGCTGGAGCTCCTTGTATTTGTTGAAGAATCATCTTGTCAAGGATATGCACGGGCAGCTCCGGGCCTCGATTTCAGCCGCAAGCTTAAGTTACCGCCATGAGATGAGCCGGGTGGAACGGGCGATCATGGCTATTTCTCTTAATAATACCGTCAAGACAACCCTGCGCCTGGAGATTTTCGGTCAGCTGAAGCGGGAACTTGATCAGATGGCCGGACAGTATGGCCTGGATTTTCTTCTTATCACCGATGGGCTCGGCGATATCCAGGTCAGTCTTTTTCCCGGCTTTGAGTTGAACCGGGACCTGTATTCACATCCTGGACTCTATAGGGCAATGACTCAGGGCGTCTATTCCGGAACCATGCTGGAAGAGAACACCACGATATTGCATTTCCTTGAGTTGAAAGGAAAAAATATTGATTACGCCCCCATCGTCACTATTGAAGCGGCTTCGCCGATCATTGTTCGTGACCGGATTATCGGCTATATCCTTGGCGGAATAATGGCGACCGGTAACCAGAAGTTGATGTCGGCGTTGCAGGAATCGGCCGGTTGCAAGGTGAGTCTGGTTGCAGGCAACCGGGTTGCCGCCGTCAGCGGCCTCACCGCCGGTCAACCCGACCGGGGGTTTCGTTTTCCAGGAGAACTCGATTATCAGAAACCTCTGTCTTCTGTTGAACATTTGCACAAGCTCACCTCTGTTTATGGTGAAACCGATAGCGTGTTTGAATACCACCCCCTGGAAATGCCGGATGAGGACTCCATGATTGCCCTGGTCTGTTCCTACTCCCTGGCTGGTTTTTCTCAGTTACTTGCCAATATCCGGGGATCCATGATCGGCGTTTTTATTGCCGGCATGCTGTTGGCCGTCGTTTTAACAACGCTTATGTCACGCTCTATCGCCGCCCCGCTGCATCGGTTGACCAAGGCCATGGGCAAGATGCGGAAACAGGGCATATACGAGCCTCTGCCGATGGGTCGTGATGATGAAATCGGTGAACTGGTCACCGGATACAACCAGATGGTCACCACTATAGACGAGCGGATCTCGGATTTGAACCAGGAGGTCGAGCAACGAAAGAATGCGGAACATCGGCTGGCTTCCGAATCCGAACGACTGCATGTCACCCTGCAGTCCATTGCCGATGCAGTGATGGCGGTGGATATCGAGGGCAGGGTTGTTTTGCTCAACAGGGTTGCAACGGAGTTGATCGGCTGCAATGAGGAAGATGCCTGGGGCGGGCGTCTTGAAGAATTTTTCAGCGTTAAAAGTCTCCGAACCGGTAAACCGGTTGAAAATTTACTTGCCCCGATTCTTGAGCGAAACCGGCCGCGACTGGCCGAAGGTGACCTGCTGCTGACAACCCGTGACGGCCGTGAAATCCAGGTGACCGAGAGTTGTGCGCCGTTGACCGATAACAGCGGCCAGGTAATCGGAGCGGTTATAGCCTTTCGCGATGTCAGTGATCAGCGGCTGATGGAAGAAGAGCTCGCAAAAACAAAAAAACTCGAGTCCGTCGGCGTGCTGGCCGGCGGTATAGCTCATGATTTCAACAATCTATTGACCGCTATCTTGGGTAATCTCTCCCTGGCCAGGCTGGAGGCCGTCGGTCGTGATGAGCTCTATCAGCATCTTATCGATGCCGAAAGAGCCAGCCTGCGGGCCAGGGACCTGACCCTGCAGTTGCTGACATTTTCCCGTGGTGGTGCACCGGTGAAACGCAGCGTGGATCTGTCCGGGTTGATCCGGGAATCAGCTATTTTTGTTGCCCGTGGAACCAGGGTCCAGCTGAACTTTGCCCTTGCTGCAGATCTCCGGCTGGCCATTGTCGATAAGGGTCAGATCGGTCAGGTTATCGATAACCTGGTGATTAACGGAATCCAGGCCATGCCTGAAGGTGGGACGATAACCGTCAGCGCGGTCAATGTTGAAATTGAACCGGAGACCCCCTTACCCCTGGTTCCGGGAAAGTATATCCGGATTACGGTGGAGGATTGTGGATGTGGAATTAACGATGACGTGCTGGGTAGAATTTTTGATCCCTATTTCACAACAAAAGAATCCGGCAATGGCCTCGGCCTTGCCATATGTTATGCCGTTGTCAGTAAACACGGCGGTTACATCGGGGTTCGGTCGACGGTGGGTCGGGGAACGCTCTTTGACATATACCTGCCTGCAGTGGGAGAGGATGTGACTTCGGAAGAACCGGTCGCAGTGATTGAGCCTGGGAAAATACCGAGTGGCGGCCGGATACTGGTGATGGATAATGAACAGATGGTTCTCAGGGTCTTGAAGTCCATGCTGAAGACCCTGGGCTATACGGCTCGGTGTGTAGAGGATGGGCTGGAAGCCATCCGGGTGTATCAGCAAGCCATGGGTACGGATTCAGCCTTTGATGCCGTTATTTTTGATCTGACCGTTCCCGGCGGTATGGGCGGTGAAGAGGCTGTTCAGCGGTTACGTGCCATTGATCCATCGCTGACGGCTATTGTTTCAAGCGGGTATTCCGGTCATGCGGTCATGGCCGATTACGGCAGGTACGGCTTTGACGGCGTTGTTGCCAAACCATATCGGTTGAGCGAGCTGTCGCAGGTGCTGAAGTCGGCCCTGGTGAGGCATGCTAAGGCGGGCAAGCCCGCAGGTTTTTAGGCTGTAGGCTGTTAGCAAAGGGTTAAAAAAGAGCAGCCCTAACAGCCTTCAGTCTAAGCAACCTGTTGGTTTGATGAATAAAAAACGATTTAGCTCGCTCTCTCGGGTTCTACGCTACCTGTTTTTTATGATAGAAGTTGAAGAGTAAGGCATTAAAGCGTCAGCAGGGCAAGGATCAAACGGGTAAGGTCGGTCATGTCCTGCAGGCTGACCTGCTCTCTAGTTGAATGGACATGGGTCATGCCGGTGGCAATAATAGCGGTTTCCAGGCCATACCCGTTAAAGATGTTGGCATCACTGCCGCCGCCGGCCACCTCAAAGTCGAGTTCCATGTCGATTGCCCGGGCCACCCGTTCAATCTCGACGAAGACCGCATCTTTCCTGTCAAGTCGCATCAGGGGAAAGTCAAGTTTTGCCCTGAAATCAACCGATGGTATTCCCCTGGCTGTGCCGGTTGGATCCTGCCAGTCGGCTATTGTCTGCCCAAAGCTCTCTTCCACCTCTCCGGTCAACCCATCAAGCCGCTGTTGTGAGTGGCTGCGCACTTCACCCTCTATGACAACTTTTTCCGGGACAATGTTTGAGGCGGTTCCGCCCTTGATAGTGCCGAAGTTGACCGTGCTCTGCTCGTCAATCCTGCCGCAGGGTGCCAGGGCCAGGGCCTGTCCGGCTAGAACAATGGCGTTGATTCCCCATTCCGGGTGGAGGCCGGCATGGGCCGCAACCCCGTGTACCGTGATGGAGAGCCGGTTGGAGGCCGGGGCACCGATGATGACCCGGCCAAACCCGCTGGAATCCAGGGCATAGCCGAATTTAGCCCTGATATGTTCAGGGTTGAGGGCCTTGGCTCCGAGCAGGCCGATCTCTTCACAGGTGGTGAAAATAAACTCAACCGGGCGAAAAGGCAGATCGTGCTCGCGAATGATCCGCATGGCCTCGATCAGCGCGGTTATGCCTGACTTGTCGTCACTGCCGAGGATCGTGTCGCCCGCACTTGTAAAAATATCTCCATCCCGTTGGACCCTGACCCCGATTCCCGGTTGCACCGTATCCATGTGGCAGTTGAAAAAGAGCGGTTCCTGCGCCGTTGTTCCTGCAAAGCGAAAAAAAAGGTTGCCGCTTTCCGACCCGGTCACGGTTGCGGAATCATCTTCAAAGGATTCGTCTGGATTAAGGGCTGCAAATATTTTTTTTAGCTCAGCAGCCATCTTTCCTTCCCGGCGCGACGGGCTGTCGGTTTCACAGAGACGAGTAAAGGTGGCGGCCAGTCGGTTTTGATCTATTGGTATAGTTTTCATGCTTTCCGTAACAGGACGACCGCATGGGCGCTGATACCTTCGCCGCGTCCGGTATAGCCCATTTTCTCAGTGGTGGTTGCCTTGATGTTGATGGTGGTGATTGGAGAATTGCAGGCACCGGCCAGATTGTGCTGCATCTGTTCCAGGTGCGGGGCCAGTTTCGGGCGCTGACAGATAATGGTGAGATCGGCATTGCCCATGCTGTAGCCTTTGTCTGCCGCCAGTCCAAAGGCATGTTCAAGTAGGTGCAGGCTGTTTATATCCTTGTAGCGGTCATCGGAGTCGGGAAAATGTCTGCCGATGTCACCCTCGCCCAGAGCTCCCAGGATGGCATCAATAAGGGCGTGGCTGAGGACGTCGGCATCGGAATGGCCCAGCAGGCCCATGGGGAAATCAATGGTTTCGCCGCCGAGAATCAGCGGTCGGTCTCTAACCAGCCGGTGGGCATCAAAACCGTGACCGATGCGGATCATGGGGTGTTCTCCAAGCAGGCAGCGGGCGATTTTCAGATCACCGGGCCGGGTAATTTTCATGTTCTGCTCCTCACCGGAAACAATGGCAACCGGAATGCCTGCATGCTCAAGCAGTGAGGCCTCATCCGTGCCTGTAAATCCGTCTCGTTCTGCGACCTGATAGGCCTGTTCAAGGAGATGGCGCTGTGCGCCCTGCGGGGTTTGGGCCCGATAGATTCCGGCCCGGTCGATGGTTTGAACAATGGTATCGTTTGTATCCACCAGTTTGAGGGTATCGTTAACCGGAACCGCTGCAATAACGGCGCCGTGCTCCCGTACACCCTCAAGGCAGTCTTCAATGAGATCGGTTCTGATCAGCGGCCGGGCAGCATCGTGAACCAGGACCAGTTCAATCTCACCGGGCAGAGTGTCAAACCCTGATTTCACGGATTGCTGACGGGTGGCTCCGCCCCGGGCAAGGAGGATCTTGTCAAGCTTTTCAGGGGAGATGTTTTGCTCAAGAAGGGCGGTAACCTGTTCATGGCGGTCGGCGGCAACGGCAACGACTATGCAGTGAATCTCCGGATTTTCAAGGAAGGCCTTGACGGTTCGAATCAGAATCGGTTCTCCGGCCAGTTCCAGGAATTGCTTGGGTTGGTTTGATTCCATCCTGGTGCCGAAACCGGCAGCTGGAAGAATCACCCCGGCTTTCTGCTGACACCTGACACCTGACACTTGACACCTGCAGTAAAAAAAATGGGGCGGGCTGTAAGCCGAATCCTGTATTCCCGAAGGAACCATGATCATTTGACTCAGGATGCCGGTTGCCCGGCACCTCGTGCGACCTACCCGGAAGCATCAGGCGGGCAGCCCTCAAACGCTTCCCTATTTGGTCTTGCACCCGGTGGGGTTTACCCTGCCTTCCGTGTCGCCACGAAAGCGGTGAGCTCTTACCTCGCCATTTCAACCTTACCTGTCTCCGCTTTTCAGCGGCCCATCGGCGGTGTATTTTCTGTGGCACTTTCCTGCGGTTGCCCGCAGTTCGCGTTACGAACCACCGTGCCCTGTTGGTGTTCGGACTTTCCTCTCCGGCAGATGGCCGGAGCGATCATGCGCCCGCCCCAAATTGTTGAGGGGCCAGGGGTTAGGGATTAGCGCGGATTTTCACCACCTAGTCCCTGGTCCCTAGCCCCTGTGTTTCTCATCTATTCCCCGGTTGGCCAGCTCGTCGGCGCGACTGTTCTGGGCTCGGGGGACGTGAGCAACGCTGTAACTGTCAAACCCCTGCAGCAGGTTTTGTACCTTGGCAAACAGTGGTTTCAGGGTTGCGTTTTTTACCTTGTACCTGCCTGTAATCTGCCGGACAATCAGTTCGGAGTCAAGAAAGACGGCCGGCTTCCGGCAGCCGATTTCCCGGGCAGCCTGGAGGCCGATAATCAGGGCCTGGTATTCGGCAACATTATTGGTACACCGGCCAAGATACTTGGCCCTGGTGCAGATCTCCCTTCCTTTGTCATCAAAAAGAACCACTCCGGCACCGGCCGGGCCGGGATTTCCACGTGAGGCCCCGTCGGTGAACAACCTGCAGCTGACGGGTTCTTTTGTCCTCTCCCTGTCGCCGGTTGCAGCAGAAGGGGGGGCGGGTGTTGTCCTTTTCTCAAGGAGCAGGTCTCTTACAGTCTGCGGAGCTGTATTGGGAAATATTTCCTGCAGGACCTCGTTGGTCAGTTTGTAGGCCAGTTCCTGGGCAACCCTCTGTTTATCCATGAATGCTCAGACCTTTATTCTTCGCTTTCTTCTTCCTGAAAATAAAGGATTCGCTGGCAGGTCGGGCAGAGCTGGAGCTTGTCGCCTTTGCGCACCTCATTGAACTGCTGCGGCGGAATCGACATGTGGCAGCCCTGGCATACACCATTTATTGTCTGGGCAACCGCAAGGCCTTCGCGCTTGATCAGCAGCATATTGTACCGCTTAAGGAGGGCAGCGCCCAGCACTTCTGAAAGTTTTTTCCGCTGGGCAGCAACGGTTTTACGGCGCGATTCAATTTTCTTGATTTTTTTCTTCACAGCCGTAGTTTCTTTGTTGAGCAGTTCCTGTTCACCGGTCAGCAGGTTTTCAAGTTCGGCAACCTCACTCTCCGTTTGCTCTATGGTTTCCATGACCGTGAGCAGTGTTTCCTCTGTCTCCTTGATCAGCCGTTTGTTTTCTTCGATCTCTTTGAGCAGGGCCTGATGTTCACGGCTGGTCTGCACCTGCATCATCTTGTTTTGTCGATCTTTTATCCTGGCACCGGCATCATCGTTTTCCAGGGCAATGTCTCGTTGTTGCTGCTCAAGGCTAGCTACCTTTTCATGGCAGGCGGCAATGGCGGTCTCCTTGTCGCTGATTGACTGCTCCCTCTTGCTGATCTCCTGCTGCTGCTCGTTGATCTCTCTGTCAAATCCGGCTAGTTCAGCGTCAATCTCCTGCAGGGCAATGAGCTGATTCATCTCTTCGTTCAATGGTTTACTCCTTGTTCCAGTATCTGTTTGCGTCGGTTTTATCGACATTTGCGGTTATGCCATAATCAGGGGCGGTTGCTGCCGCACCGTATACACGCTATTTTTCAGGTTACGATTTTCCATTTCCCGCTGCAGTCGTTCCTGCAGCGGAGAAATGGCTAACTGTTCGGTGGCAAAGTGGCCGCCGTCGATAATCCAGAATCCCGCCTCCTCAGCCCAGCGGGCTATGGAATGTTTGACTTCTGCGGTTATAAAGAGATCGGCACCGGCCAGCATGGCGGTTTCGGCAAATTCCGAGCAGGAACCGCCGCAGACTGCTATTGTCTTGACCTGCGCCGGACGGATCCCGGCTTCAAGGAGCCAGGGAGCGCCGCAGGCCAGGCGAAGCTGTTTAATACACTCTTGCGGCGACATCGGTTTGCTGCACCGTCCGAATCGACCCAGCCCGCAGGCCGAGGTTTTATCACTCCGGCTTGGAACCAGCGGAACAATATCGGTCAGATCAAGCCGCTGGGCAAGAATATCACTGACCCCGCCTGCAGCGGAGTCCAGATTGGTGTGGCAGGCAATGACGTGAATATCTTTTTGAATGGCTCGGGTCAGGAATCGACAGCCGGGCTGATCGGTGCGCAGGGCTTTGAGGGGGTGAAAAATGGCTGGATGATGGGTAATGACGACGTTGGCTCCTTTGGCCTCCGCTTCATCAAGCAGAGCGGTGGTCGGGTCCAGGGCCACGAGCAGTGACTGGGCCTCTGCATTCGGGTTTCCGACAAGCAGACCGACATTATCCCAAGACTCAGCCAGTTCGACAGGGGCAATTTCTTGAAGAATGTCGATAATGTCTTGAATAAACAGAACCATTGGGTAGTTTATAAAGAAAAAGAGGCACATCCGCAAGGGGTGTACCTCTTTCTTTCGATCCTGTCCGCTGTCCTGGTCGGCAGCGCAGAGGGGAAATGTGGTCGAAAAGGCGTTGTTTTCAAAAGCCTGTATTTATTGGTTGAGGAAGGAGGACAAAGCTCATATAATCGTCTTCTTCCATGATCTGTGAATATGGTGGGCCTACCTGGACTCGAACCAGGGACCGACCGGTTATGAGCCGGTGGCTCTAGCCAACTGAGCTATAGGCCCAATGTTTACGTAAAATATTTTATATTACCAGAAAATGATGCTCGGTCAAGTTCTTTTTTAACCGATGCTGGATTATAGTGCAATCGTGAACTATCACATATGCCGGTTATACAGCTTGGAAAATCAGGATGTTACGAGTTCTCCGCAGTCGGCGGCGAGGTTTTTAAAGTCTGTGCTTACCTGCTGCAACAGCGATAATTATGAGGAGTCGTGCTCTGAGCACGAACTCCAAGGCCCTGTATTTTTATGATATATACCAATTTGCTTTATTTTTTGGTGGTGATTTTTGTGTTTTCCACCAATACTCCTGCAAAAGAACCCGTACCCGGTCCGTGGACGGCGCTGTTGTCCGGTGGACTGGTCCTCTTTTTCTTTGCCCGCATCGCTGCAAATTTCTATGCTCGGTGCCTGCCCGGCTCCTCACGGCTGTATTTTTCTGCGGAAAAAAAGCTCTCCATGCTTGCGGTTGCGGTGTTCATTTTTTTTACCTATGGACTGGATCTGAAGTACTATCTTCATCCCCTGTCCATGGATGACCACCTGCCGGTCCTGGAAAATCTGGCTGGTCTTGCCTTCTTTTTTCTCCTGCTCTCCATCATGTGGATCAAGGGGCGTCCGGCTTACGAGGCGGTTTTCCAGCGGAAATATTCCACCGGCGCCTTTATTCTTTCCAACATCAAGGCGAATCTGCCCATTGTTCTCCCCTTTCTGGTGCTGTCGGCGGCCTTTGACCTCATGGCCCTGCTACCCTGGCCGCGTTTTCATGCCCTGCTGAGCTCCCCGTGGGGCGATCTGTTGCTTTTTGGGGTTTTTGTCTGCTTTCTTGCCCTGTTTTTTCCACCCCTTGTCCGCTGGCTCTGGGGGTGCAAGCCCATGCCCCAGGGTCCTTTACGGCAGCGTATCGAGGCCTTCTGCAGTTCTCAAGGATTTTCTTCGGAGATTTTATACTGGCCTCTTTTTGAGGGCCAGGTCCTCACCGCCGGAATAATGGGTATTGTGCCCAAATTTCGTTACCTGCTGATCACTCCGGCCCTGCTGGCAACGCTTGATGAACAGGAGTTAGACTCGGTGCTGGCCCATGAAATCGGCCATGTCAAAAAGATGCATCTTATACTTTATATAGTGCTTTTTTTCGGTTTTTCCATTGTAGCCGGAGCCCTTGCCGAACCCCTGCCGTACCTGCTGCTCGGCAGTGAAACCTTTTACAGTCTGCTCGGGTTTTTTAAGACCAGCCCCGACGCCCTGCTTGCTGTGCTGGCCTCGCTGCCTCTGCTGGTGTTCATGCTGATTTATTTTCGTTTTATATTCGGCTATTTCATTCGTAATTTCGAGCGTCAGGCCGACCTGTACGTCTTTAAGGCCCAGGGAACGAGCGGTCCCCTGATCCGTTCCTTTGAAAAGATTGCCGTTTTAAGCGGCAATATCAGGGATGAGAAGAGCTGGCATCACTTCGGTATTGGGGAACGAATCGATTTTCTGGAAAAATGCGAAAAAGACCCTTCACTGATCCGTCGCCAGGACCGCAAGGTCTATACCAGTCTGGCTGTATATTTCCTGGTAATTCTCTGCACTGTTCTCGCCATGCGGCAAGTTGATGTGGAGTCCATGGCCGCCGGTTTCGAGACCCGTTATGCCGAGGCGGTCCTGGAACAGAAACTGCAACAGGAACCGGAAAACAGTCTGTGGCTGCAGCTGCTTGGCGATCTGATGCAGAAGAAGGCGATGGAAAAAAAGGCCATTGAGGCCTATGACCGGGCCCTGGCGCTGAACCCGATGAATGCGGAGTTGAACAATAATCTGGCCTGGCTGCTGTTGACCGCCCGGGACAAGTCGGTACGCGATCCGGTCCGGGCCCTGACCCTTGCCCGAGCTGCCGCCATGCTCAAAGAGGAGGGGTTTATTCTTGATACCCTGGCCACCGCTTACTGGGCCAATGGGCTCATTGAAGAGGCCCTGGCCCTTGAAGTCAAGGCCGGGCGGCTCGATCCGGAAAACAGAAAATATTACCGCAGCCGGTGGGAGAAGTTCCGCACCCAGTCCTGGAACGTAGAGCCGTAATTATGTGTTTATCCGAAAATAGCCCACGAAGTGATACCGTATCAGGATATTTTCATTCTTTGTTGTGGCTGTGTCGTTAAAAACCTGGTCCAGCCATGCTGGTTACTCCCGAAGATCGCTCCCGGGAGCGCACCGTGGCAAGTCAGGCCGCTTTTTGCTGCAAAGGATTCGATCGTTTCAGGGAACCGGCAATATTCATAAGCGTCTGATCCCGGCTGTTGAGAATAACCGCGTCCAGGACTGATTGCACCAGCAGGGGCAGCATCCGACAGTGCAGGCTGGAGCGTTTGCGTGGAGATAACCCCAAGGTGCCGTTGCTTAAACCGACAATGGTTTTTACCTGCCCGGCTGAGAGTTCTCCGATCAGGGAGATGGTCTGCAGGATCGGATCGAGGTCGGGCATGCCGCCGGTCAGGTTCCAGGCAACGGGATCCGTTCTGACCGAGAGTACCGGGTCAAGGTAGAGTTGCTCTCGGGAGAGCCCTATCCCGTCTGCCTGTTCAAGGACATCAAGCGCTATCTGCAGACGGTGCCGGGTATACTCTATCTTGTATGTCTGGTCGATGAATCTGACATCGACCAGACGGTTGTGCGACAATGCTCAGCAGCCCTCAATGGCTTTTTTCTTATCCGCTTTGACCTTGACCTTGTCGCCGACCTTCATCTTGGCTGCTTTTTTACCGCAGTCAAGGGTGACCACTGCATCCTTTACCTCCGTCACCGTGCATTTTGTCGTTGCTGCCATGGCTGCGGGAACAGTAAAGGCGAAAAGGGCGATGGCTGCCAGCAGGATGGATGTTTTTTTGAACATTATGTTCCTCCTTAAAAAAAAATAAAATGGGGACTTCTCCTGTTTCCTGTACTTCAACAGTAGGGCATAATCGCTTGCAGGAGAACCCGACATCGGGTGATGCCGACCTCTGACTTGTATCTATGTCGGGTCGTCATTGATGATATTTCAATTAGTTACGTGGTGGTTCTTGTTTTGTTCCAGGAGGTTTTTTGTCGTGTAGAAGATGCATAACATGATGTTGTTGCAGGGGGAGGGAAAATGCCTTTGTCACCGGTCAGGCAAGATAAAATCCGATGGCCGGCAGGACGCCGCCACTGATTACAAGGAACCAGTCCAGGGGGCGATAGCGAAAGATGACCAGCCCGGTCAGAGTAATCAGCAGGATGGCGATGCAGGTAAAGTCGGCAATGATGAGCCAGATGGTACTTGTCTTAAAGACCTTGTGCAGACTGTTGAGCCGGTTCCAGGGCTGGCGGGGATTTTTTTCAATGGTTGTCATCTCACCCTTTTCCGGGTCAATGATATAGGTCGTCTTGCCGTGGGAACCGTAGAGGAATTCGATGGTTCTGGCGTCGCGGATCCGGATAACCGTGGGGTCATCGGCTCTGCCGATCTGATTTTTATACAGATCGATAAACTCACGCATGAGTGTGATGTCGGACGGCTCCACCCGGGAAACGGCCTGGTGTTTATCGATGAAATAGCCGAACGCCTTCCTGTGATTGAGCAGGATTCCGGTAATACAGTAAAAGATGACCAGTCCGGCGAGCAACAGGCCGAACCAGCGGTGCAGTTTGCGCAGCAGGCGAAGGGTTGAGGGATTCATTTCTTTTGTCTGTTGAGAGGGATACCATCGCTGAAATCTTTAGGGAGAAGGAACTCTGCGATCTGATGAAGATCTCGCATGGTTTTCCCTGTAGTCAAACAAAGCGATGTTATCCCTGATTATTGAGAAGCTGAGCTTGTAAAAAAAAATCAGGTGCTCCCGGCTTGTCGAGCCAATGCCGTTTCTTTACCACAGAGCTCGGGTTCCAGGGCATATTCCGGGTTGAAGGACTGGAAAACATGACGGCAGTTTTTTGTTTTCCGCAGCATGGCCGGTATCTGCTGTCGCTACTCTGGCCGGTGCAGTCCGTCCACCCAGGTGGTACGAAACAGGACCGGAATATCGGAATCTGAAAGAAGCTCAATAGACCGTCTGATACGGGCGGTGTCCACTGGCGTGCCGGTCAGGACGGAATAGCGGGCAAGGGGTGCCTTGATATCCATGGCAACGAAATCGACCAGCGCAGCATCCAGCAGCCGGTCCAGCACCTCGGGTCTGGAACCGTTGGTGTCCAGCTTGACCTGAAAACCCCGTTCCCGCACCTGGTAACAGAAATCAGTGAGGCCGGGCTGCAGGGTCGGCTCTCCGCCGCTGATCACAACTCCTTCCAGCAGGCCGGACCGCTTTTCAAGAAATGCGAGGATATCTTTTTCTCTCAGCTGGTTCCCCTGGTTTCCCGACACCAGCAGGAAGCCGTTATGGCAGAAGGGGCAGCGGAAGTTGCACCCCTGGGTAAAGAGCACGGCCGCCGTTTTGCCGGGATAGTCGCAGAGGGAGAATTTTTGCATTCCACCAAAGAGTATTGTCATGCTTTCCGGGCGGTTTTCGTTACCTGATACCGGCTGCGCAGGCTGAATTCCTCCCGCTTGCCGCTATTCCATTGGTCCACCGGCCGCAGGTAGCCCACGACCCTGGAGTATATCTCGGTCCGGGTCCCGCAGTCCGGGCACTGTTTTTGCTCGCCGCGCAGATAACCGTGGGTCGGGCAGATGGAAAAGGACGGCGTAATGGTGAAATAGGGCATGCGGTACGAACTGCAGACTTTCTTGACAAACGATTTGACCGCACCGGGATCGGCCACGGATTCGCCGAGAAAGACATGCTGCACCGTGCCGCCGGTGTAACGGGACTGCAAAGGGTCCTGGAGATCAAGAACTTCAAAGATATCATCACTGAAGTTGACCGGCAGTTGGGTTGAGTTGGAATAGATGGGAACCGGTTCCTCGCCGCTGGTCTGCAGCCCGCATCGCAGCCCCGGGAATCGTTTGGCATCCAGTCCGGCCAGCCTGAACCCGGTACCCTCGGCCGGGGTCGCCTCCAGGTTATAGTGGTTGTCGGTTTCTTGCTGAAACTGTTGCAGCCGTGACCGCATATGGTCCAGGACCCGGATGGCAAATTGCTGCCCCTCGGAATCACCTATACTCAGTCCCTTGAAGTTCAGGCAGGCCTCGTTCATGCCGATCAGACCGATGGTGGAGAAATGGTTGTCCCAGTATCGGCCAAATCGTTCCCTGACCCGGCGCAGGTAATAGCTGGTGTACGGGTACAGTCCTTTTTTTGTGAACTGTTCAAGTACCTTGCGTTTTGTTTCCAGACTTGTACGGGCTATCTCCATGAGATGGTCGAGGCGGGAAAAAAAATCGGCTTCGTCTGTTGCCTGATAGCCGATAGCACCCATGTTGATGGTGACCACGCCGATGGATCCGGTCAGGGGATTTGCACCGAACAGGCCGCCGCCGCGTTTTTCAAGCTGTCGGGTATCAAGACGCAGGCGGCAGCACATGGAGCGGGCATCATCGGGTGAAAGATCGGAGTTGATGAAGTTGGCAAAATAGGGAATCCCATAGCGGGCCGTAACCTGCCAGAGCGGTTCCAGGTCGGGGTCATCCCAGTCAAAATTCTTTGTAATGTTGTAGGTGGGAATAGGGAAAGTAAAGACTCTACCTTTGGCATCACCCTCGGTCATCACCTCGAGAAAGGCTCGATTGAGCAGGCTTACCTCGGCCTGATAATCGCCGTACACCGTCTCCTGCCGGCGGCCGCCGATGACCACCGGTTGCTCGGCAAGTGCCCTGGGTACCTGCAGGTCAAGGGTCAGGTTGGTAAACGGGGTCTGAAAACCGACCCGGGTCGGCACGTTGAGGTTGAAGATAAATTCCTGCAGGGCCTGCCTGACCTCTTTAAATTCAAGGCCGTCATGGCGGATAAACGGAGCCAGCAGAGTGTCGAAGGAGGAAAAGGCCTGAGCCCCGGCCGCTTCACCCTGCAGGGTGTAAAAAAAATTGACGATCTGGCCAAGTGCGGTGCGCAGATGTCGGGCCGGGGCTGATTCGGCCTTGCCCGGTGCGCCCCGAAATCCGTGTATAAGCAGGTCCTGAAGGTCCCAGCCCACGCAGTAGACCGACAACTGGCCCAGGTCGTGGATATGAAGATCACCCTGCTGATGGGCATGCCGGACTTCAGGGGTGTATATTTTGTTTAGCCAGTACACCTTGCTGATTTCACTGGCGATATAGTTGTTGAGGCCTTGCAGCGAGTAGGCCATGTTGGAGTTTTCCTCCACCTGCCAGTCAAGGCGCTCAAGATAGTTCTCGATCAGATCCACGTCTGCCTTGAGGACCATTTCTCGAATACGGGCATGCTGGTCCCTGTACAGAATATAGGCCTTGGCGGTTTTTTTGTACGGAGAAGTCAGCAGGACTTCTTCCACCAGATCCTGAATTGTTTCCACGGAGGGAACTTCTTCCTCCAGCATGGTCTGGGCCAGGGAAAAAACCCGGATGGTCAGCCGTCTGGCCTCGGGTTCGCCGAATTCGCCGCTGGCGCGACCGGCCTTGAGAATGGCCAGGGTTATCTTGTTGATATCAAAGGAAACAATCTGTCCGTTACGTTTACGGATTTGTGAAAAAACAGAAATTTCCGCCGCAGGTGCGGCCTGAACAGACGCAGACATAGCTCTCTCCTTTCCTCGAAGGGTCAAGTATGGATGATTTTTACCGGCAGGTTTTCGGACTTGTGGACTATGGTTTGGATAGAGTAAAAAATAAAGAAAATATCCGGGCCTACTGACCGTCGCTTCCCGTGCCGTTGTCGGCCCAGTGCTTTTCCCCTTTCCGGGGAGACGGTGGTCGTTTCCACTTACCGCTGCGGGACAGTTCCGGATTCACACCGGATTCCCTTTCGTGCATCAATCTGATACATTTTTACGCTTCCCGTGAAGCGTACCAGTAAACGTATTGGTACTGTATATGGTGTCTCTTTGTCGGTCAAGTACTAAATGAAGTGTTTTGGTGAAGTTTTCTTGACAGTGAAAAGATCCCGTAGTAATGATCTGTTTTAGATTTTCAGGTTCTGCGAAAGCAGATGAAAAGGGAACCCGGTGTAACTCCGGGACGGGCCCGCCGCTGTAACCGGGGACGAATTTCGTAAGTTTGCCACTGTCTTTTTTAAGATGGGAAGGTGCGGAAGGAGGTTGAACCGGAAGTCAGAAGACCTGCCTGAAAAAATGCGTCTTTGTCCTGTGGCTCAAGGAGAAGGCAGACGGAAGATTCTGGGATAAAGTAGGGAAATCCTGGATCAATTTTTATAATTGGTCCGGGATTTTTTGTTTTCCCGGGCCGTGAAAGAAGGAGATTGTCATGAAGTCGAGGATGTTTTTTTTCACGGTGGCAGTGTTATTTCTGTGTACCGCAACGACCAGTTTTGCCAGTGGAGCGTGGAAGGTGGAACATAAAAATGCCATTGTCCTGGCCATGTTCGGAACAACAGTGGAACCTGCCTTGCAGGGACTGCTCAATATCCGAACCAAGATGATTGAAAAGTATCCAGATACCCCGGTCCGGATAGCCTTTACCTCAAATATCATTCGCAAGAAATGGCAGCACCGGGCAGAAGATCCTGCCTATATCAAAGCCCATCCTGAGATCCCCTCCGATGTTCTTCATGTAAAAACCCCGCTGGCCACTATCGCTGACCTGCAGAACGAGGGCTATGACACCATTGTGGTTCAACCGACCCATATTGCCATGGGTGAGGAATATCTTGACCTGGCCACCTATGTAGACAGCCTGATGCGGATGGGTACCCTGAAAAAACCCAAGTATAAACCGTTTCATAAGGTTGTCCTTGGCCGTCCTGCCCTCGGTACCTATGGTACGGATCACCCCTATGCTGAAGACATAATGACGGTTGCCAAAGTCTTAGCCCCGGATGTGGAGCTGGCGGTACAGGAAAAGGCGGCCCTGGTTTACATGGGCCATGGCAATGAATATTTTCCCTCTGCCGGAGCCTATCTTGAACTCGCCGACCGCATGCGGCAGCTGTACCCGGAGGTTGTGACCGCCATCGGTAACGTGGAGGGGTTTCCGGCCCTGGAGGATGTGATGGATACGCTGAAGCTGTATGGCGTGAAAAAAGTCGTCCTCAAACCCTGCATGGTGGTTGCCGGTGATCATGCCATGAACGATATGGCCGGGCCTGAAGCGGATTCCTGGAAATCGGTACTGGAAAAAAACGGTTTTGAGGTGGTTGTGGTCAAGCGTGGCCTTGGGGAACAGGATGCCTTTGCCGATATCTTTGTCAATCATGCCGCAGATGCAGCTAAAGACGCTGGCATCGTCCTGAAATAAATGGCTGCACGGCCGGGATTTTCATTTGCCACAGGCATAGTCCTGCTTGTATTGCTGCTTGCCTCCATGGTGCTGGCGGCAACCATGGGCTATATGAAGGTTCCGGCCGCTGATGTCCTGGAGGTGGTTTTTCAGCAGATAACCGGTGGTGCGTCCACCCTGGAACCTGTCACCGTGGCGGTTGTTGCCGATGTCCGTCTGCCCCGTATTCTTGCGGCCGTGCTGGTCGGCGGGGTGCTGGCCCTCTGCGGTACGGTGTTTCAGGCTATTCTGCTCAATCCCCTGGCCGATCCCTATACCCTGGGTATCTCATCCGGGGCCGCCTTCGGGGCCTCTCTTGTAATCGTGCTCCAGGTCTTTGGCCTGGCCCTGCCGCCTGCACTGTCCATCCCGGTTTTTGCTTTTATCGGCAGTGTCGGCACCCTGTTTGCCGTGCTCGCCCTGGCCTCCGGTGACCGGCGGTTGTCTTCCACCAGCCTGATCCTCTCCGGGGTGATTGTGGCGGCAATTCTCTCGGCCGCGATCGGCTTTCTCAAGTTCCTGGCCGATGAACAGGTGGGTATTATTATTTTCTGGCTCATGGGCTCACTGTCCGGGGGTTCCTGGCAGAATCTTTCTCTGCTGTTCCCGGTTGCCTTTGCCGGGCTTGCGGTTTGCCTGCTGTACGGGCGGGAGCTCAATATCATGGCAACCGGAGAACGGGCCGCGGCAACCCTTGGGGTCAACACGGTCCGGCTGCGCTGGATTTTGCTGCTGGTCTGTTCCCTGATGACTGCGGTCTGTGTGTCTGTTTCCGGAATCATCGGTTTTGTCGGTCTGATCGTGCCCCATCTCCTGCGGCACCTGATCGGCCCGGATAACCGTTGGCTGATCGGACTCTCGTTTCTGGGTGGCGGCCTGCTTTTACTCTTTGCCGATACCCTGACCCGGGCGGTCTTACCGGCCGAGGTGCCCATCGGGGTTTTGACCGCACTTATCGGTGGTCCATTTTTCTGTTTTATTTTTAAAAAACGGCAGCAGGATGGCACATCAGGACTCTGAACAGCTCTGGCAGCTGCAGCAGGTCGGGTTCAAGTACGGGGCTGCGTCTGTTCTGCAGGGACTTGATCTGCAGCTTGCAAAAGGGCGTTGTTACGGAGTATTGGGGCCAAACGGCAGCGGTAAGACCACGCTGCTTGACCTGCTCTGCGGGCTGCTTGTTCCTGAATCAGGGGAGATTGCATTCTGTGGCCATCCCCTGGCGGGCTGGAGCCATCGGCAACTGGCCCGTAAGGTAGCTCTGGTGCCCCAGGATTTTGTGGTTCGTTTCGGATTTACGGTCCGTGAGGTGGTGGAAATGGGGCGTCATCCCCATCTGGGCCGTTTTGCCGGTCTGAGCACCCGGGATCACCAGCTGGTGGATCAGGTGATGGAAGAACTCGGTATTTCCGCCTTTGCCAACCGGCCGGTGACCCGGTTGTCCGGGGGGGAAAAGCAGCGGGTGGCGGTGGCCCGGGCACTGGTTCAGGATCCGGAGGTCCTGCTGCTTGATGAGGCCACCTCAAATCTTGATATTTTTCATTCCCTGTCCATTCTCGGTACCATCCGGAGCCGGATTCGGGAACAGGGGTTGACGGTGGTTGCGGCCCTGCATGACCTCAATCTGGCCACCTTTTTTTGTGATCAGTTGATTTTTATAAAAAATGGCAAAATGGTCTGCCAGGGTCCGATTGATCAGGTGCTGCGGGCTGAAATCATTCATGAGGTCTACGGGGTGGAGGCAGAGGTCAGGCAGGATGCATTCTCCGGCAGCAGACAGGTGAGTTACAAAATGCCGGATTCAGACCTCACGCAGAGGTGCGAAGGCGCAGAGAAAAGAGAAAGAGAAACTTTATGAGATTGTTGAGTTGTAGGAGAGGTCTGGTGCAACAGTTTATTTTTCTGCTGCTGGTCTGCTTGTGCGTTGCCGGACCTGCAGCTGCAGGCCCGATTATCGACAGTGACGGCCGGGTGATTGTGGTGGACAAACCATTTGTCCGGATTATTTCCTTATATGGGGCCCACACCAGGAACCTGATCGACATGGGGGCGGGAGGCCAGATCGTGGCGGTCGGCCGCAGTGACCGTCAGCTTCCTGATCTGCCGCGGCTCAGTTTTCGTGATGATCCGGAACGGTTGCTGGCCCTGAAACCCGATCTGGTTTTGATCCGGCCGATGATCAGTCGTGCCTACCCGCAACTGGTCCAGCGTATGGAGCAGAGCGGGGTAGCGGTGGTCTCTCTGCAGCCCGCTGCCATGGATGAAATGTTTCGCTACTGGGAAACCCTGGGCAAGCTTTCCGGCCATGAGCAGGAGGCCCGGCAGATGATTTCCCGCTTCGGGGTCGGCCTGGCTGAGATCAAACAGCAGGTGGATCAAATCCACCCTGAAGATCGAAAGCGGGTCTACTTTGAATCCATCCACAAACGGATGAAAACCTTTACCCCGACGTCCATGGCCATTTTTGTGCTGGAAAGTGCAGGCGGCATCAACGTGGCCACCGATGCGCTCCAGGTCCGCAAGACCAATATTGCTGCCTATGGAAAAGAACGTATCCTTGCCAGGGCCGACCAGATCGATGTCTTCCTGGCCCAGAAGGGGCGGATGAACGCGGTCACCGTGGAGATGATTAAACAGGAACCCGGATTTCAGGTGATCAAGGCCATCCGCAATAACCAGGTTTTTCTGGTGGACGAAAAACTGGTCTCCCGGCCGACGCTGGGCTTATTAGATGGGATTCAAACCGTGTATGACATGCTGTATCCCTTAGTGAATCAGGATGTACCTGATGGAAAATAGTTTGCCTGCAATAATACTGGCTGGAACCCATTCCGGTTGCGGGAAAACCACCGTTACCCTCGGTATCATGGCGGCCCTTTGTAAACAAGGTCTTAATGTTCAGCCGTTTAAATGCGGGCCGGATTTCATTGATCCTACCCTGCACCGGCTGGTGACCGGCCGGGTTTCCCGGAACCTGGACGTGCGTATGTGTGGGGCCGAGTATGTGGAACAGGTCTTTGCGACCCATGCCCCGGTAGAGGGGATTTCCATTATAGAAGGGGTGATGGGACTCTTTGACGGTGGCAACGGTTCTGCGGCCCGGCTGGCAAAACTGCTTGATATCCCGGTTGTTCTGGTGGTGGACGTCCGTTCGGCGGCCGAGAGTGTGGCTGCGGTGATCAAGGGCTTTGAGACCCTGGACCCGGAGGTGCGGGTGGCCGGGGTTATTCTCAACCGGGTGGCCAGTGAGCGCCATCAGCAGATGATCGCAGACGCGGTCCGGCAATATTGCCGGACTGAGATCATAGGGGCATTGCCCAGGGATGCCACCATTAGCTTGCCGTCCCGGCATCTGGGATTACACATGGGGGCAGAGGTCGATCTCAACCAGGAACGGCTGATTGAGCTGATGGAGCAACATCTTGATCTTGATAAACTGCAGGCCCTGGCCGCTCAAGCAGGTTCCATAAAAACAAAGAACCCGAAACCCCGATACGCGAGCCTGCGAGACTTCGAGACCCGAAACCCGGAACCCGTCAAAGTCCGTCTTGGTATCGCCTGGGATGAGGCCTTTTGTTTTTATTACCAGGATAACCTGGACATGCTCACGGAGGCAGGGGCCGAACTCGTCATCTTCAGCCCGCTGCATGATACGAATCTGCCGGAAAACCTGGATGGGATCTATCTTGGTGGCGGCTATCCGGAACTGCATGCAGCAGCACTGAGCGCCAATACATCCATGCGTCAAGAGATTCTGAATTTTTCCCGCTCCGGCAGGCCGGTCTACGGGGAATGCGGCGGCTTTATGTATCTGACCCGGTCGATCACCGACACCGGGGGCAGGGAGCATCCCATGGCCGGGGTCTATCCGGTGGCCGCAACCATGCGGAAACGGTTGCGCAGGCTGGGCTACAGGCAGGTGAAAATGCAAATGGATACCGTGCTTGGAGGTGCGGGCTCCCATTGTTACGGCCATGAGTTCCATTATTCGGAAATCGACGAGATGCCAGCAGAAATAGATCGAGGTTATGTTCTCGATGACGGTCGGGCCGAAGGGTATTTGGTCAGGAACACCCTGGCCGGGTATGTGCACCTGCACTGGGGACGTACCCCGGAGGCGGCATCTCATTTTGTTCAGCTGTGCCGGAACCAGAAGTCAGAGGACAGAGGACGGAAGCCGGATGAGTTTCCGCCAGTGGCAATGGAATAAAAAAAGAATAAAAATAATCTGATTATCATCAATTCCAGCCTGATGTAAGGGATACCATCGCTGAAGAGTATGGTTTGTTGCAACCGGGTGCATTCCCATTTTGTCGCAAAGGCTTAAGACGTTGTCATACACGATGTTTTTTGGTGGGCAATGCCCACCAATCCAAAGCATGTTAAACTTCGTATATTTCGAATGCCTGACTACCATAATAAGGCCTAAGTATGAGGATGCGACAAAATGGGAATGCACCCATTGCAACCTGTTGAATTTATGATGAGTAAGCTGAGTTCTGCAATCCGGATGAACAAGCGATGTTATCCCTGATTTATGAAAAGCCGAGACTTGCATCTAATCAGGAAAAACAAAAATCTTTTGCGCTGTTACGCCACTGCGTGACTATGATTCAACAATCAATATGAAGCTCCCTGAAATACAAAAAATAGGGCCGTTGGAGATCGAGGCCGAGAGTTTTCGAATTATCGAGTCCGAGCTCGGTCCGACGGATTTTTCGCCCGAAGAGTTTGCGGTGGTCAGGCGTTGCATTCATGCAACCGGAGATTTTGCCTTTGCCGAGACCATGCGTTTTCATGCCCGGGCTATCGAGGCCGGACTGGCGGCGATCCGGGCCGGAAAAAATGTTCTGGTCGATGTCAACATGGCGGCCAGCGGAATTTCAAAGGGTTTGCTGGAAAAATTCGGCGGCCGGGTGATCTGCCGGATCAGTGAACCGGAAACCGTGGCCCGGGCGAAGAACGGGAACATGACCAGGTCGGAGGCGGCCATGGAACGGGCCCTGCAAGACAATATCGGTATTGTTGCCATTGGCAATGCCCCCACGGCTCTGCTCAAAACAATGGAGCTGATGGATGAAGGCATCTTTGCTCCGGGACTGGTCATCGGTGTGCCGGTCGGGTTTGTCAATGCGGCCGAGTCCAAGGAGATCCTGGCGCGCAAATCGTATCCCTATATCACCGCTCTTGGCCGCAAGGGCGGCACTCCGGTGGCGGTGGCAGCTGTGAATGCTCTGCTGCGCCTGGCCTGAGGAAAATATAAAAAGAATTTTTACGCAAAGACGCAGAGATCATCTTGGCAATTGATAAAGACCAAAAAAAACTCAGATCAGGCTTCACCACCGGCGCCTGTGCCGCGGCCGCAGCCAAAGCCGCAGCAATGGTTCTGCTGGGCGGCCGGGAGATCAGCCGGGTGGAGATCCCGTTTCCAACCGGTGACCGGCACGGGTTTAATCTTCATTCCTGCGTCCTCCAGGATGGCCAGGTCACGGTGTCGATTATCAAGGATGCCGGGGATGATCCGGACGTGACCAACGGGGCTGAAATCATCGCCATTGTCGAGCAGCAGGAAACGGAGCCAGGCGAAGAACTGATTGGGCTGGCCGGTGGTCCGGGGGTGGGACAGGTGACCAAACCCGGTTTGCCCGTTTCGGTGGGTGAACCGGCCATCAACCCGGTCCCGAGAATCATGATCCGTGCCGCCGTGTCTGAGGCCATGGAAGAGACCGGGATCAGTGATATCCCCCTTGCCGTGACCATCTGCGTGACCGATGGTGAACTACTGGCGGAAAAAACCCTGAACAGCCGTCTTGGTATCCTCGGCGGGCTCTCCATTCTCGGCACTACCGGTATTGTCCGCCCGGTCTCGGCCAAGGCCTGGACCGATACCATTGACGCCTCAATGAAGGTGGCCCGGGCTGCCGGGCTGTCCGAGGTTATTGTCTCCACCGGCAGGACCTCCGAGGCCGCTGTCCAGCAATCATTGAACCTGCCGGAAGAGGCCCAGGTGATGATGGGCGACTATCTGGCCTATGCACTGAAAGGGGCAAAACGGCATGGGTTCAGCAAAATATATCTCTCCGGCATGTGGGCAAAAATTTTGAAATGTGCCCTCGGCATTCCCCAGACCCATGTTCGGCACGGGGCCCTGGAGGTCCGCCATGCCGCTGACTTGCTCCATGAGCTGGGACTTGACCGGCAGACGGCTGATGACATGGCCATGGCCAATACCGCCCGGGAGATATTTCTGCGGCTAAAAGATGCGGGCCGGGATGATCTTATCCGGGCCGTCTGTGTCAAGGCCCGGGAATATGCCATGAAGCGATCCGGACTGGAGGTGGAGGTTTTTTTAGTGACAACCGAGAATGGTATCGTTGAGCATGTCTGAGATTTTGATCTTCGGCATCAGCGGTGAGGTGTTCCCGGCGCAACATGTCACCCGATTGCGCAAATGTTCCGCTGTGGTGGTGTCGAAACGGTTTGAACCGCTGCTGGCGGAAATCAATGTCCGCCGGATAGCCATCGCTCCGGTCCGGAAAATGGTCGACGCAGTGGCTGATGCCCTGGAGCAGGGCGACGTGGCCGTGCTGGCCTCGGGCGATCCGCTGTTTTTTGGGATTGGCCGCACCATGATTGACCGGTTCGGGCCCGGGCGGGTGCAGGTGTATCCGTCCCTGTCCGCTGTTCAACTTGCCTGCGCCCGGTTCAAAGTGCCCTGGGATACTTTGACCTTGATCAGTCTGCATGGCCGTGATCCGGGCAGCCTGGCAGGGAAAATTCTGGACCATAAAAAAGTCATGCTGTTCACCGATTACCGCAACACACCGGACCGGATTGCCAAAGAACTCCTAAACACCATGGAAAAATACGGTGATCAGCAGCGATTGCAGAAAGTACGGATCCGGGTGGCGGAGAACCTGGGAACCAGAGAAGAAAAGCTGACCAGCGGCAGTGTACGGGAGATCGCCGAAATGAACTTCAGTCCGCTCAACATGATGCTTGTTGAGCAGGAGTCGGTTGAACGGAATCTGCCGGTCTTTGGATTGCGAGAAGAGGAGATCGCCCATTCCCGGGGCCTGATCACCAAGGATGAGGTCCGGGCGGTCATCCTTCATTGTCTGCGTCTGCCCGAGCGCGGTGTCCTCTGGGATGTGGGCGGTGGTTCCGGTTCAATTTCTGTGGAAGCGGCAAGGATGTCGCCGGGACTGGATGTGTATACGGTAGAGAAAAAGGACGAGGGGCGGGAAAACATCCGCAACAATATTGTCCGATTCAACCTGTACACCATTCATCTTGTGCCGGGAGAGGCGCCTGAGCAGTTACAAACATTGCCTGACCCGGACCGGGTCTTTATCGGCGGCAGCGGCGGTCGGCTGGCGGAGATTATTGATCATGCCGCACATCGTCTTGCCCCCGGCGGCCTGCTGGTGGCAAGCGCAGTGCTTGCAAAAACGGCAAGCCTGGCTCCGGAGCTGATGACGGCGGCGGGGCTTGAGGTGGACATTCGCACCGTTGCCGTCACCCGGCATGGAGTACAGAAAAAATCGGAGAAAAAACTTAATCCCATTACCATAATAACTGGAAGAAAATGACGACAGAAAACCAGCAGGGCCGGTTGTATCTGGTTGGTATCGGTCCCGGAGACCCGGAGCTCATGACCTGCAAGGCCGTGCATGTGCTTGAACAGACCAAGGTATGGGTCGCGCCCAAGGCAAAGGAAAACGGCAACAGCAGTGCCCTGCAGATTGCAGCCGGACAGGTGAGTCTGGAGGAAAAAACCGTACTGGAACTGCGCTTTCCCATGAAAAAAGTACGGTTGGGCCGAGAACCGGATCCCGAGGTTGCAGAGGGCTGGCGCAGAGCGGCTGAGGTGGTGCAGGCGCATTTGGATCAAGGCTTGGATGTGGCCTTTCCCACCCTGGGTGATCCTTCTCTGTATTCCACCGCTTTCTACCTGCTGACTACCCTGCAGGAGAAAAAGCCGGAGGTCAGGGTGACGATTGTCCCCGGGATTACGGCGATGGCCGCCTGCTCGGCCCGGGTCTGCAGCCCGATCGGCCTGGGTGATGACGTGGTCTCCATTGTCCCGGCTGCCTTTGACGATGACCGCTTGCGGGAAATTCTGTTGAAATTTGATGCCATCGTGATGATGAAGGTCTTTCGCAAGATGGAGCGCATCGTTGCCCTGCTCGATGAACTCGGCCTGACCGACAAGGCGGTGCTTATCGAGCGTTGCGGCATGAATGATCAGCGAATATATACCGATATCCGGGAAACCCTGGGCCGGGATCTGCATTATTTTTCTACCCTGCTGGTACGGAAAAAACAGATCGGAACTCACGCAGAGACGCAGATAGCGTAGACTTCGAAGTCGCTAAGATTTAAAAAGATTTTAGTTCCGTAGGTTGTGGTTGAGGAACGAAACCCAACACAGATGCATTGTTGTTGGGTTTCGTTCCTCAACCACAACCTACAAAAAAAGTATTCTATTAAATGATGGATAAAAATAATGCAGCAGTATGTTTTTTTAGCATCTCTGCGTGAGGTACTATTTTGTCGATAATAAATTACCCAATTATATTTCTTGGTGCCGGGCCGGGCGATCCGGAGCTGATCACCCTTAAAGGGCGCAGGCTTCTGGACGAGGCCGATGTAATTGTTTACGCGGGCAGTCTGGTCAACCCGGCGTTGCTGGACGGGGTCAAGGCGCAGGTACATGATTCTGCGGGCATGGATCTGGATGCGATCATGGAAATCATGGTGAGCGCCGGCCAATCCGGAAAAAGGGTGGTCCGGCTGCATACCGGAGATCCGGCAATCTATGGTGCTATCCGTGAGCAGATGCAGCGGCTTGACCTCGAAAAAATACAATATGAGGTGGTGCCCGGAGTGAGCTCAGCCCTGGCCTCGGCCGCAGCGCTCAAGGTGGAACTGACCGTGCCCGAGGTCACCCAGACCGTCATCTTTACCCGTCAGGCCGGTCGGACGCCAGTGCCGGAAAAGGAATCCCTGCAGAACCTTGCCGCTCTCCAGACCTCCATGTGTATATTTCTCTCGGTATCCATGATCGAGAAGGTAGTTGCCGAGCTCATCGCAGGCGGCTATCCTGCAGATACCCCGGTTGCGGTGGTGGAAAAGGCCTCCTGGCCGGATCAGCGCATTGTGCGGGCAACACTGGTTGATATTGAGGAGAAGATACAGGCCTCGGAAATTCGAAAGACCGCCATGATCCTGGTCGGCAGGGCCCTGGCAGATGATGACACTGCGGTCTCGAAGCTTTATGATGCGGGATTCAGTCACGAATATCGGGAGGAAAAATGATGAAAAAGACATTGTTTGCTCTCTGTTTGGGCAGGGAACCGGTGGATGATGACCTGAAAGAGGGCATGCTTGGCCGGTAGAATTGCCATTCTCGCCCTGACCGACGGCGGACTGCAGCTGGCCAAACTGCTGGCAGGACAATTGACCGGCAGCACGGTTTTTCCCTGTCGAGGCCGATTGCAAAAAATATTGCAGCAGTGCTGGCAGGAATATGAGGGGTTGGTCTGCATTATGGCAACCGGTATCGTGGTCCGCACCCTGGCCCCGCTGCTGAAAGACAAGCGTCAGGATCCGGCGGTGGTGGTCTGCGATGAGAAGGGAAAATTTGCCGTCTCCCTGCTTTCGGGCCATCTTGGCGGCGCCAATGTGCTGGCCCGGCAGGTGGCTGAGATACTCGGCGGACAGGCCGTGATTACCACTGCCTCCGATGTGCTGGGCCACACTGCGCTGGATCTCTGGGCCCGTGAGCTGGATTTACAGGTTGCGGATAAGGGGGCGCTGACCCGGGTTATGGGTACACTGGTCAACCAGGGTTCGGTTTCATTGTACTCCGACTACCCGCTGCCGGAACTGCCTGATGATATAGAGGAACAGAAAAATCCGCAGACGGCCGATCTGGTGATTACCTGTCGGACTGATCTGCAGACCACTGGAATCCTCCTGCACCCCAGGGCGCTGGTCGCCGGGATCGGCTGCAA
Organism: Deltaproteobacteria bacterium; assembly: GCA_024280455.1. GTDB lineage: Bacteria > Desulfobacterota > Desulfobulbia > Desulfobulbales > Desulfobulbaceae > DRLX01. The sequence continues at coordinate 71,020 of JAJRQC010000094.1, forward strand.
TCGAAATACTCCGGCTGAAGAAATCGACCAGGCCCTGCAGGAGGCCTGTCGGGAGCATAATCTGGCCCTGGAATCGGTGCGGAGTCTGGCCTCCATTGATCTGAAAAATGATGAACCCGGGCTGCTCGAGTTTGCCAAACGGCATGGGTATATGATCGATTTTTATAACCGGGAGCAGTTGAACGGGGTGGAAAACGTCTCAACCTCTGCTGCTGTCCTTAAAGCAATCGGGGCCAAAGGGGTGGCCGAACCGGCTGCCGTGCTGGCAAGCGGCGGTGGCCATCTGCTGGTCAACAAGATGAAATGGACCAATGTCACGGTGGCCATTGCTGAACTGTCTTTTCCCTTTGAACATACAGCCACCACGGATGGACGCGGATAAACACGGATTTTCCCCCTGCCTGTAAAGCGGGCACAATAAAGTACCTGATTATCACCAATGCTCAGCTAATCAGGATCACAGGATCAGTGTACCCTTCAGACCCGGTTGAGGCTATTATTTTTGGGTAGGAGCCCAGCCCTCTGGGCGATATGAGAGCTATTTGGGACTACAATCGCCTTAAATCGCTCGCAGGGGCGAGCTCCTAGTGCGGCCGGGCAAGGTCGTTTATTCCATCGGGTGGAAGTCCCGCTCCGGTAAGGCAGACCAGCCACCGGATAGAGAACCCTGGGCTGGCGGGAGTAATCCCAAAGGTTAAGCACAGGGGAACCAAG